>NZ_JBHUYK010000004.1:0-422475 GCF_042668615.1 Nocardia sp. NPDC057272
CGCGATGTCCCAGGCCCAACCCTTGACCGGCACCGTTGTGATGTTGTCTGCCATGACCTTCTCTCCCGTTCTGTAGCTATTCACTGGCTACAACAGAAATCTACGGCCGTTTCGGCGGACGAAGAGGTCAGAACAGTGCACAGGAACGATCTCTCCCAATCCCGTGGTCCGGCCGCTGTCTCAGATCGAGACACTCGACAGCATTCGACGACGCCCATAGTGTGACCAATAGAGACCTGGATCACACAATCGAGGAGGTGCGGTGTGAAACCTGAAGCCCCGGCAGCGCCGCCGGAGGCAACGACCGCCTCGCTGATGTCGCCGCTGATCGTCCGTTCGTGGAAGCGCTCGTCGGCCTGCGGGCTACGCCAGGACGCGCCCGTCGAGCTGCCGTATCAGGGAAATTACGACGCCGACAGCCGCCTGCTCCGTGCCGCGCAACCAGTGCTCGAGCGGTTGGTGGAGACGATGTCGGATACCCACCACAGCATCTTCCTGGCCGACCGGGATGCGCGGATCATCGACCGGATGGTCGGGACGAAATCGCTCGTCCATACCCTCGACAAGGCCTACATCGCACCCGGTTTCGAGTTCCCGGAGGAGCTGGCAGGCACGAACGGCGTCGGCACCGCGCTGGAAGAGGCATCCGTGGTCGTCGTCCTCGGAACCGAACACTTTTCGCAGTACCTCCACGAATTCGCGTGTGTCGGTGTCCCCATCCGGCATCCGATCCTCGGCACCACCGAGGGAATAGTCGACTTCACCTGTTTCGCGAAGGACTACAACCCGCTGATCCGGCCTCTGTTGATCGAGGTCGCCAAGCACATCGAAACAAGACTGTCGCAGGATGCTTCAGCAGCCCAGGTCGCCCTGCTCGAAACCTTCGTACGGACCTGTCGGACCCACCGCGGACCTGTCGTCGCCCTGCGGCCGGACATCTTCCTGACGAATACACCCGCCAGCGACCACCTCGGTTCCGCCGATCAGGCGGTCCTGTGGGACGCCGCCACTACGCTCGCGTCGATGGGCCGAGACAACGGCTTCGTCGATCTGGCCAGTGGCAGATTCCAGCTCCGACTGACGACCGTCGACACCGGCGGCCGCGAGGCGCCCGGCTTCGTCTGCCGCCTCGCCCACGAAGGTCCACCCCCTCCCAAAGCGCGTTCCATGGTGCGGGTTGCCCGGCCGTCGGCTCCTACGCTGCCGGGCCGCAGCCCGCAATGGAAGCGCGTCCGAGAACAGCTCGACGCGCTCGCCAACTCAGCTGATCCGGTGGCTATCACCGGCGAGCCCGGTACCGGCAAGGTACATCTCGCGAAGCACCTGCACCGATCGTCGTCTCGTGGAAGCGGCGTCAGGATCTTCGACGCGGCTGCCGAGAGCAACGACCTCGGCACAGGAATCATCGACAGATGCCATGACACCCTCGGAAACGGCGACACGGTGATCATCCGACGGATCGATCTGCTGCCCACAGCGACATTGGGCCGCCTCGGTGACCTGGCACGGCAACCGAACGCACCCGGCCGACTGGTTGTGACCTGTGACGATGCCGCTTCAGAGGCTGCTGAACGAACCCTGGCGGCGTGCGCCCAATATGTTTGGCTACCGCCGTTACGGCAACGTAGCGACGACATCGCCGACCTCGTCCCGGCGTTGCTCGCCGACCTGGCGCCGGGGCGCCAGGCGCGATGCGCGTCGCCGGCTGTTCAGGCGCTGATGCGCTATCCGTGGCCGGGCAACACCACGGAACTGCGCGATGTCCTCACCTCGGCACTTGTCAAAGCACAGTCCGGTGAGATCGGCCTGTCCCACCTGCCGCCGTGGATTCTCAAGCGGGCGCATCTGCGGCGATTCAGCCCGATGGAACAGGCCGAACGCGAGTTGATCATCTCGACACTGGCCAGCGTCTCGAACAACAGGACCGAAGCGGCCCGCATCCTCGGAATCGGGCGGGCGACGCTGTACCGTCGGCTCCGCACTCTCGGCATCGCCACCGACAGTGAACTCGTTCGCTGACGGCGAGCTGTAGCGGGATCACGGTTCCGCACAGCACTGAGGCGGTGACACGCAGCGCGTCACCGCCTCAGTCATGGTTCGGCGCGGGATCACCCCGCGATCAGAGCCCACAGTCCGGTTCCGCCCGACGCCAGCGCGGCGCGCGTCACCTCGTCATCCCAGTGCCGAACCGATCCGAACTCCGATCGCCACGCCAGTGCGGCGCGCGTGTATTCGTGCAGGGCGTGTTCACGAGTGGTACCGATCGCGCCGTGCACCTGATGTGCGTTGCGGACGACGACCGATGCCGCGTGGCCCACACACGAGCGGGCCACGGCTACCGAGAAGTGAAGGTCCGGCGCCTGCCAGGAGCTGGCGACGGCGGCGTCGAGCGCGGCTTCCGTCGCCGCACGGGCAAGACCGGCCTCGGCGGCGATGTCGGCGATCAGGTGCTGCACGGCCTGAATCCGGGCCAGCGGACGCCCGAATTGGATTCGCGCGTTGACGTGCTCGACCGACATTTCCAGGATCCGGTCCAGTACCGCGCAGGTCTGGACAGCCCGGACGAGCGCGGACTTCATCCGCAACGTGGAGACGAGGCCGACCCGGATCGTCACTCCGTCGAGCGCGGAGATGTCGACGGATACGGCGTCGCGCGGTTCGCCGATATTGTTCGTACCGCGGGAAATTGTCGCCGCCGCCGCGTCGAGATCGACTACCCGATAGCCGCTATCGCACTGGTAGATCGCCACGATGCGATCGACGCAGGCAGCCCACGGCACGCCTCGAGCTGTTCCATCGTCGTCGAGGACGCAGACCGTGCGCACCGCGCCGTCGACCGGTAGCCCCGCCTCGTGCAGCGTCCAGCAGGCCAGAAGGTCGTGCTCCGCCAGGGGAATTCGCACTCCGTGCCGGGCCGCGGCCGTCAGCAGCTGGCAGGCCTCGTACCACCCGGCACCGCTGCCACCCGATTCCTCGGTGCCGGTCAGCCGGGTCAATCCCAATTCGCCCAGCTGCTGCCAGAATTCGCGGTCGAGTTCGACCTCGCTCACCTCGATGGCCGTCTGCCGATGACCGGCGAAGACGGCGTCCATCATGTCGACCAGATCGCGGTCGATGTCGGCCGTGGTCATCGCAATCCCAATCCCCGCGCGATCACACCGCGCAGAATCTCGTTGGTACCGCCTCGGATCGTGAATCCGGGCCGCTGATCGAGTGCGGCGGCGATCAGGTTCGTGAACTCCTGGTCGGAGTCGGCGGAAGCACCGGTGATCACATCGGCGAACTCGGGGATATCGCCCTCGGTCGCGGTGCCGAGAACCTTCACCACCGCGGCGGCGACGTCGGCCGACTCATGCCGCTGGAGTGCACCGGCCACCGCGCCGGACATATTCCGCAGACCGGCGATTCGTGCCACGTAACGACCCAACTCGCTGTCTGCAGGAAAGCGCTCGGACGCCATCCGTTCAGCGCAGCCGGCAAGCACCTGGAACGTCGAGAGGATGCGTTCGGGGCCACTGCGCTCGAAACTCAGCTCCGAAGTGACCTGCTGCCAACCGGTGCCGATTTCACCGAACACCATGTCGTCGGAGACGAACGCGCTGTCGAGAATCACCTCGTTGAAATGATGTCGGCCACTCATCGAGATGATGGGTCGCACCTCGACGCCACTGCCACGGAGATCGACGATGAACTGACTCAGTCCCGCGTGCCGGTTCTCCGGATCCACCGGGGCGGTGCGCGCGAGCACGATGAACGCCTCGCAATGGTGCGCGCCCGACGTCCAAACCTTCGTGCCTGTCAGTTCCCACCCGCCGTCGACGCGGATGGCGCGAGTGCGGACACTGGCCAGGTCCGAGCCGGAATCGGGTTCGCTCATTCCGACCGCGAAGAAGCACTCCCCACGCGCGATCCGGGAAAGGTACTCAGTCTTCT
The DNA here is from genome assembly GCF_042668615.1 of Nocardia sp. NPDC057272. Taxonomy (NCBI): domain Bacteria; kingdom Bacillati; phylum Actinomycetota; class Actinomycetes; order Mycobacteriales; family Nocardiaceae; genus Nocardia; species Nocardia sp. NPDC057272. Next base: position 3,934 of record NZ_JBHUYK010000004.1, read on the forward strand.
GCAGTTCGGTCCCGTACTTCAGCAGCGAGGGTCCGATCTGCCGGTCGGCTACCCAGTGAGCGGCGACCGGAGCACCGGCGGCGAGCAGTTCCTCCGTCACGACATAGCGCTCGACAAACGAACGGCCATGTCCGCCGTACTCGACCGGAATGGTCATTCCCACCCATCCGCGTCGAGCCAGATCGGCGGTGAAGCCTTCGTCCCAGCCGAGAATCCAACAGTCGACAAGCGGCGTGAATGTTCCAGCAGCCCGCTGCTCGACAAGGAACGCCCGTACCTGCGTACGCAAATCTCGTGTCTCGTCCGACTCCGCTGTCGCGGGCGGCACCAGCCTCGGTAATCCCATCAGGTGGTCCTCCATTTCGCGACCCGACGAGCATGCTCGGGGTCACCCTGGGCCAGTGGTTGCATCGCGGCCGCCATACCGAGCACAGATTCCAGTGTTCCGTTTCGTGACTCGTGCAGCAGACGCTTCGCCATCCGCAGCGCATGGGATGGGTTCTTCACGATCCGTTCGGCGAGCCCACGGGCCGCGCTGAGCAATTCTTCGTGCGCGACGACACTGCCGACCATCCCCCACGCCAAAGCCGTTGCGGCGTCGACGTGATCGCCGGTGAATGTCATTTCGGCCGCCCGCTCCCAGCCCACCGCGCGGGGAAGGAACCAGGCGCCTCCGTCTGCGGGGATCAAACCGACTTGCACGAAACTCTCAGCGAACGACGCTCGCTCGGAGGCGACTCGCAAATCGCACATCATCGCCAGATCACAGCCCGCGCCAACGGCGGGGCCGTTGATCGCACCGATCAACGGAACCTCCAAACGTCCGATCGCACGGGGAATTCGTTGAATGCCATCGACATAAGCTCGACGCTGCGCTGAACCGTCCAGCCCGAAAATGCCGCGCCTGTCCGCCATCTCGGCCACGTTGCCGCCCGCGGAGAAGATCTTGCCCGTGCCGGTGATGATCACCGCGCCGACACCGTCGTCGGCGTTGACGGCATCGACGGCGGACTCGAACGCCGCGATCAGGGCGGCACCGCTGACCGCGTTACCCTCGTGCGGCAGATTGATCGTCCAGATCTGGATCGAACCGAGCTCGTCGATCAGCAGTGGATCGTTGGTTGTCATCGCGCTCACTCCGGCAGCTGCAGAGATTTGAGCTGCAGGTATTCCTCGAGTCCGGCGCGGCCGAGTTCGCGTCCGACACCGGACTGCTTGTAGCCGCCGAACGGCGCGAGCGGATTGTGGCGGCCGCCGTTGATGTCGAGCTGACCGGTCTGCACGCGGCGCGCGAACGTGGTGGCGCGGTCGACATCGCCGGACCACACCGCACCCGACAGTCCGTACCGTGTTCCGTTCGCGATCCGGAGCGCGTCCTGCTCGTCCTCGTACGGAATCACCGCGAGTACGGGACCGAACACCTCTTCCTGCCCCAGCTCGGAGTCCGGGTCGACGTCGGCGAACACCGTGGGCGCGACATAGAACCCGACGTCGCCGATCTTGTCCGCTCCGCCGGCGATCAGGCGCGCGCCATCGCGTTCGGCGCGATCGATGAAGCCTCGCACGGTTTCCATCTGTCGCTCGGATGCGACGGGACCGATGCGGGTGGCGGGATCGAACGGGTCACCGACGCTGTACCGAGTCACCGTGCCGCGGATCAACTCGAGCGCGTCGTCGTAGCGCGAGCGAGGCACCAGCATTCTGGTCCAGGCGACGCAGGTCTGGCCACCGTTGAGGAAGCAGTTTCCGACACCGACCTTGACGGCGGCGGTGAGATCCGCGTCGTCGAGGATGACATTGGCCGACTTACCGCCGAGCTCGAGCGTCACCTTCTTGACCGTCTGCGCGGCGATCGCCGCGACTCGTGCGCCGACCGTCGTAGAGCCGGTGAAGGACACCAGGTCGACCTCGGGGTGTCCGGCGATCTGCTCACCGATCACCGCACCGGGACCGGAAACCAGGTTCAGCACCCCCGGCGGCAGTCCCGCCTCATGGATCGCATCGACCAGCTCGAACAGCGACAGCGGTGCTTCGTTGGCCGGCTTCAGTACCACCGTGCAACCGGCCGCGATCGCGGGAAGCACCTTCACGACAACCTGATACAGCGGGTAGTTCCACGGCGTGATGGCGCCGACGACACCGTAGGGCTCCCGCACCAGCAGCGAATTACCGACCCGCTCTTCGAACTGGTAGTTGTCGAGGGTCGACAGAATGCCGCGCGCGGCGGTGAGAGCGAGCTGAGTGTGCGCGGTCTGGGCGATCCGCAGAGGCGCGCCCATCTCGCGGCCGATGGTTTCGGTGATGTCGGGCAACGCCTTTTCCATCGCCTCGATGATCTTGGCGAGCCGGTCGCGGCGCTCGGCGACCGTCACCAGCGGGTCGAAGGCACGCCGCGCTGCGGCCACCGCGGCGTCGACATCCTCGGGAGCGCTGCTGGGCACCGAACCGATGACTTGCTCGGTGGCCGGGTCGATCACGTCGATGACACCGGCACCCGTCGGCGAGACCCACTTGCCGTCGATGTAGAGGTTCTTGCGGTCATAGTTGTGCATGTCGTACCAGGCCTTTCAGGGGACGATGCTCGCGCGGATGTCACGCCGGTTCTCCGCGGCGGTGAAGGCTTCGTTGATGTCCTCGAGCGCGTAGGTGGCGGCGCCGAGCTTCTCGAGCGGCAGCTTGTCGTGGTACATCTCGAGGAAGACGAGTGCCCGCGACAGCACTGCGGGTTCGTACATCGAGACGCCGACCATCGTCTTGTTCGAGAACACGAACCGGGACGGGTCGAATTCCACCGTCTTTCCGATATTGATGTTGCCGATCTCGACATAGCGCCCGAACTGACCGAGCATCTTCAAGCCCTCGTCGATGGCGGAAGGATGCCCGACCACTTCGACGACAACGTCGGCGCCGAGCCCCTCGGTCAAGGCACGTACTCGCTTCACCCGGTCTCTGGGCTCGGTGATCTCCGAGATGTCGACCAGGTGATCGGCACCGAACTCCGCGGCGAGATCGAGCCGGTCGCGGACGCCGTCGACAGCGATGACGGTTCGCGCACCGCGCGCCTTCGCGACCGCCACCGCGTAGAGCCCGAGTGCGCCCGCGCCTTGGACCACCACGGTCTCACCGAATCCCTGGTTCACGCGCTCCAGCCCGTGCATGACTTGTGAGAGTGCGCAATTCGCACCTGAGGCCAGTTCGTCCGAGACCGCGTCGGGGATGGTGTACACCACCGCCCCCGCGGGCAGCACGTAGTAGTCGCCGTACCCACCCACGAAGTACGGCGGCTTGTCGGCTCGCTTCAACATCGCCATCGTGAGGTGCGGGCACGCGACGCGGCGACCCGACAGACAGGCGCGGCACTTGTGGCACACCGTGTAATAGGGGAAGGCCACTCGGGTGCCCTCCGCCAGCGGCTTGCCATTGGAATCCTCGGTGACGCCGTCACCGAGTGCGGCGACCGTGCCGACCATCTCGTGTCCGAGAACGGTCGGCAGCTCGCCCCCGAGTCCGCGGGTCTCGAACGTGCCGTGCCAAGCGTGCAGATCCGAACCACAGATGTTGGCGCGAGTGACCTTGATGAGAATCTCTCCCGGCCCGATATCGGCCAAGCTCACCTTCTCGATCGTGAACGGCTTACCTGGACCGTCGAAGCGGGCGATACGACCTTCATACATGTTCTTGTTTCCCTTCTGATGCAAGCGAATTCGTACGCGTCTGCACGCTGGAGGCGCCGTGCCGGCCGACGCGGGCGGTGCGGACGAAGCCGCGGGAACGACCCTCGGCGAACTCGGCCAGTGAGGTGGCGTTGCAGACGAGGTACAGCACGTCGAGATCCGGTCCACCGAAGGCACAGGCCACCGCCCAGGCATCCGGGACAAGAATCGCGTCGGTGATGGTGCCGCCCTCCTCGACGCGGTAGAACCCGCTCTCGGGCGCGCCGACGAAGACGTTCGCCACCCACACACCGCCGTCGGCGTCGACCGCGAGCCCGTCCGGGCTGAATCCTTCGGGAAGTTCGGCCCAGATCCGCGCACCGCTGAGCGTGCCGTCGTCGTGCACGTCGTAGGCGGTGATGCGGCGGGCGAACGTCTCGGCGACAACGAGGGTCGATCCGTCGGGAGTGAGCCCAAGCCCATTGGGACACAACACATCACCGGGAACGGCATCGACCGCGCCGTCGGGCGCGATCCGCACGAGACGGGTCGGTGCCGGTTCCTCGCCACCGAGTACGTCGAAGCCGAAGTTGCCGATGTAGGCGTTGCCGGAGTCGGTCACGAGCATGTCGTTGGCCGCGCCGCCGGTGAATGCCGAGATGTCGGCGTATTCGCTGACCGCGCGATCGGGAGTTATCCGCAGCACCTTCTTCCCGTGCATCGTGACCACCAGCACCGAACCGTCCGGGAGGAAGCCGAGTCCCGACGGCGAGTCGTCGATCGCCACGATCTCGTCGACCGTGCCATCGCCGTCGACGGTGATGACGCGCTGGGCGAAGAAGTCGCTCAGCCAGAGCTTGCCGTCGTGCCAGCGGGGCGCTTCCAGGAATTGGTGGCCGGAACTGAATTCCGTCATGTCGTGATATTTCACGATCTTTCTCCTTGCTGAAATATCAAGTGGATGAGGTGATTTCGCCGGTGTTCGATTTCCGGCCGATTTCCCGGTACTGCTCGCGCAAGACCGCCTTCTGGATTTTCCCGCTCTGGTTTCGGGGCAGTTCGTCGACGATCTCGAAATAGCGCGGCACCTTGAATTTCGCGAGACGCTCGCACAGATACGACCGCAACTGCCCGATATCGATCGTGGTGCCACTACGGGCCACGATGACCGCCATACCGACCTCGACGAACTTTTCGTCCGGTACACCGACAACGGCCGCGTCGGTCACGTCCGGATGGCTTGTCAAGGCCATCTCCACCTCGGCGGGAAAGACATTCTCGCCACCGCTGCGAATCATGTCCTTCGCCCGGCCCGCGATGGAGAGAAACCCGTCGTCGCTGACCCGGCCGAGATCGCCGGTACGGCACCAGCCGTCGACGAAGGTGGCCGCGTTCGCGTCGGGGCGTCGCCAGTACCCGATGCTCATGGCACCGCTGCGAACACAGATCTCGCCCACCTCGTCGACCGCTGTCGGTGTGCCGTCCGGTCGGACGACCTTCACCTCGGACATCGATTGCGCACGCCCGATGCTGTTTTCGTGACCGTGTGCGTCGGCATGATCGAGCGTCGTGTTCAACCCCCCGCCCTCGGTGAGTCCATAGGTCTGATCGAGTCGCACGTTCGGCAGCACCTCGGCGAGCCGGTCGTAGAGCCACGGCGAGACCACATCTCCGCCGGTGAGGATCTGCTCGACTGTCGTCGGCACGATCGCCCTCGGGTCGGTCGCGGTCAGCAGATCGGCGACCATTCCCGGGTACAACAGGATGTTCGTCGCTCGGTGTGTCCGTGCCGCGGCCATGAAGCCGTCGATGGAGAACCCGCCGGAGGGGGTTGTGACAGCCGTACCGTGGCTGGTCAGTGCGGGCAGGATCAATGCCTCGAAGCCACCGATATGGAACAACGGTCCAGCGGTGTGCGCGACCGTCCTGGTGTCCAGCTTCCATCGCTGCGCCTGAATGGCAGCGATCCACAGCAAGTTGGCGTGGGTCAGCACGACGCCCTTCGGCGGCCCGGTCGTGCCGGAGGTGTACATGATCGTCACCGGATCGTCGGGGGCGACCATGGGTAGTCCTGCCGATTCCGCTGCCACATCTGCGAATTCGGCCAGGGGAACCGCCCAATTCGGTCCCGGATCGCCGTCGTCGCGCACGACGTAGCGCTCGACCGTGACGTCGGGGCGGATTCGGTCGACGGTGGGAGCGAATTCGGCGTCGAACACGAGGGTCGTGGTGCCGGAGTCGGTGAGGGTGAACTGGATCTCCGGCGCCGTCAGACGCCAGTTCACGCGGACCGCGATCGCTCCGATCCGTGCGCACGCGAAGAAGACGCACACGTAGTCGGTCGAGTTCCGCAGCAGCAGCGCGACACGATCGCCCTTGACGATACCCGCGGCGTGCAGAGCCTGCGCGTAGCGCAGTTCCGTGTCCCGAAATCCTCCCCATGTCAGTGCCGGTTCGTTACCGCAGGCGATGGCCGGTTTATCCCGTGCGACCGGTGATAACGGTCCCGCGACTACATCGGTCACAAAATTGAGACTTGTGCCCATCTTCTCTCTCCTCGCACAGCTGCACTCGGTCGGAATTCGTTCACGCGGTGACGAATTCCGGATAGCCCTGAGCCGCGGACGCGTTCACCTCGGCCAAGAAGCCCGGCAGGCCACCCGGGTACATCAGCATCTGCACCTTCTTTCCCGGGATATTGGCGCCCATGTACCACGACTTCGCGTGGGAAAACAGTGCGGCCGCCGAGATTTCGTCGATCGTCGTGCCCCAACGCTGTTCGGCCTCGACAGTGGCTTCGATGCGGGTGATGTTGTTTCGATGCAGGTAATCGAGGAACTCGACGATCCACTCCCCCTGCGCCTCGGCCGCGGTCGGCCCGTTGCAGAATGCCGACGGACTCTGTGGGCCGTACACGAACAGGAGATTCGGGAAGCCGGCTGTCGCCGACCCCAGCGCTGTATGCGCGCCGTCGGCGAAGGAATCGGCGATCGACTCCCCTGCGGCATTGCGGATGTCGATGGCGGTGATGCCTCCGGTGACGGCGTCGAAGCCGGTCGCGAGTACGAGCAGGTCGAGTTCGTGTTCGGTGCCGTCGGCGGTGCGCAAACCCTTCGGCGTCACCTCGACGATCGGGTTCGCCTGCAGGTCGACGACATGCACGTTGTCCTGGTTGAAGATCTCGTAGTATCGCTGTTCCAGAGACGGGCGTTTGACGCCGAAAGGATGGGGCGGCTCGGTCGGGGCGAGGATTTCCCATAGATCCGGGTTCTTGATCCGCGCGCGTGTCTTGTCGCGCCAGAAATTGTAGAACAGCCGGTTGCTGTCGAGATCGAAGAACAAGTCGTTGAAGTTCCCGAGCCAGGGCCGGAATCCACCCATCTCCCAGAGCTTTTCGTAGGTCGCTTCGCGCTCCTCGTCGGACACATCGGGAGTCGCCTGCTCGAGGAAGTCGTAGTCGACACCGGCGAAATGGTTGTTGCGCGAAGCCATCGCCTCGGCCAATTGCGCGTCCTCGGGAGTCGAGGGTCGCTGGCGCATCGGCAGGGCCAAGTTCGGGGTTCGCTGGAACAGCGTCACGTCGCTGGCGAACCCGGCGGCCTCTTGCATCACCTGGACGCCTGAAGCGCCGTTACCGATCACCCCGACGCGACGACCCGCGAGAGCGACTTCGCGGTCCTGCGGCCAACGCGCCGTGTGGTACGCCTCGCCCTCGAAACTGCCGAGGCCCGGCAGTGCCGGAATGTAGGGCTTGGAGCCGAAACCTGTGCACACCACCATGTATCGGGCCGACACCGTCCGCCGCAGATCCGCGCTCTTGTCGTGGACTTCGACCCGCCACAACCGGGCGTCCTCGTCGAAACGGGCTGCCTGCACCTCGGTGTTGAACTCGATGTCCTTCGACAGGTCCAGCTTCTTGTCGACGAAGGCGAAATAGTCACGCACCTCCGACCAAGACGGGTACAGCTCACTGAATGTCCAATCACTCCAGAGCTCTTCGTCACCGAACTGGTACATCGGTCCGGGTGAATCCGTCCGGGCACCCGGATAGCAGTTCCAGTACCAGACACCGCCCAGCCGGGGCGCGGACTCGAACGCCGTGACCTTGTGCCCGAGCCGGCGCAACTTGTCCAGCTGATACAGGCCCGCATAGCCGGCTCCGACGACCAAGACGTCGAGATTTTCATCTGAAGTAGGTGTGGTCATGAGGTCTCCCTTTTCACCGCGTCACATCCGTCGAAAACAGATGATTGTGATCCGGGACACTGATGCGGTGTATCAAAGTGAGACGATGCGGCCTTGAAGGTTGAGCACCCGCTAGCGGGACCTTCCGTGCAGGTCAGCGCACTCCAGCCATCGATCCACGACTCGGCAGGCGGCCGTCGACAGATCCCCGCCCGTCGAGCGTTCGACTCGTATTGAGACAACAGATACACAACAGCACCTGCAGCGCCGCGACTTGCGGGTTGCACGGCACCACGCGAAGCGGACGGGTGTCGTGCTGCTAGGTACGATCCGCCCGGCAACTGAAAGCCCCGAGGATCTCGCGATCGCCGTAGGTTGCCTCCGGCGAGGGTACGTCGAACGTGCCGCGCCCCGAGCTATCCGGCAAGAACCGGCGACAGCGGGACTCCCCTTCCTCACTGCCGGAATCGAATCGCAGCTAGTCGATACCCACAACGTTGTCCGCTTCGATGACGAAGTCCCGCTCGCCACTGCCGCGAGAATGGATGGCCTGATCGAGCGACTACAGCACCGGTAACCGCACCGGTCCCGGGTGAGCCCTCGCCCACCTCGGGCTCACCGCCGACTAGGAGTACGTATCGGTCGCCATGTCGCGGCCAACGGTGCCGGCGCGGGCACTCCACCCACCGTCCGCTCTCCCCGCTCCGGCCGACCCCAACTGACCGACGCCGAACGATTGGGTGGACTCGCACGAATCGATCACCACTACGGCGAGGATGTCGCAGGGACGTGTCATTGCCAATGGTCAGCGCGACTTTCGCGCTCGTACCCGACCAGGCAACAAACAGTCTTGTCTTTTCCTGCCCACTGCCCCGGCGACCCCAAACAGGCCTGCGGCAAAAAAGTATTCGATCTCCGCACCGAAAACGCGGGGAAGATGGAAGGCATGAGTATCTCGCTGGATCAGGCCGACGCTGTAATCGCGGCGGCCCGTGATACCGCAGCACAGCTGGGCCAACCTGTCTCGATGGCGGTCGTGGACACCGAGGGCAGGTTGGTGGGGTTCGCTCGCATGGACGGCGCACCCACGTCGTCGATCGATGCTGCCAACCGCAAGGCCGACGCTGCCCGTGCCCTGGGATTCGACACCGTGCACTTCTCCGGAGCCGCTCAACAAGGGCAATCGCTGCTGGGCGGCCCGAAGCAGTCGGGTGCGCACTCGCTGGTACGCAACGGCGGAGGGGTGATCATCCGGATCGGAGGCACGATCTCCGGCACCTTCGGCGTATCCGGGACGTCCTCCTCGATCACCGATCACAAGATCGCCGCGGCCGCGGTCGCCCGGTTGAGGTAACGGGTCGACGATCAACTGCAGCCGTGGGTGGGTGCACGACGAGATCTCGCGTACGCCCCCGATGAGCGCGACCGCAGCGACACGACCGAGAAGGCCTGGTCGGCGACGTTCGGGCGCGGCGGATCGGTCGTCTCACAGCGAGCAACCGAGCTGAGGCCTGCCTCGGTCGGCGCCGAGCAGCTGTGCGAGGTTGCGCAGGCCGATCTTCGCCCGTCGTTGCATGATGATGGCAATGACAGGCAGCAGGGTCCACTGCAGCAGCCGCGTGCCGACGCGGCTGTACATCCGCCACCGGATCACGCAGTGTTCGGCATCGACGGGGCTGAGGTCGATTTCCATGCGGGGCCGAAGCAACGCGAGATTTCCTTCCGTGGCCAACCGCACCGGCGCACAGGCCTCGCACACGTGCACTGGGATCGTCAGTGTCGCACCTATCGGCAGAATGACCGTTTCGAGATAGCTCTTGCCGACTACTCCGACAGCTAGCTCGTCGGTGGCGGTGATCGACTCGACGCCGGGGAACCATCGCGCAAAATTCTCGAGGTCGGCGACGTAATCGAACGCGTCCGTGATCGAACACGGCAGGGTTGTTTCGGTATCGGCCAGCAGGTACATCCGGGCTCCTTCAGGGTCGGCTGACCGAGACTAAGGTGTAGACCCAGCTCTACAGTCAAGCGAGAGATCCATGCTCATCGGTGAATTGGAAACCCTGACCGGCGTCGGCCGGCACGCGTTGCGCTACTACGAGCGCCGAGGCCTGCTCGGCCGCATCGACCGCACCGCAGGCAACTACCGCGACTACCCCGACGAGGTTGTCGAACACGTCCGGTTGTTGCGAGGAATGCAGACGCTGGGGTTCTCGCTGGGCGAGATCGGTCAGGTCATGGAGGGCGTGCGCGCTCGCGATATCGACTGTGCTGACGGTGCGGTTCTGATCGCGGCCAAGCGCAGGCATGTGGACGAACAGATACTGACCCTGCGCGAATTGAGCGCACTACTCGGACGAGAACAGCGCCGCCTCGAACAGCGAGCGCGCCGCAACGGCGCGATCGCGCGCTGATTCCGGTCCGACCGGTTCCAGCAGCCAAGATTTCTGCACAGCTGTGACCTGCGGCTGCTGCGACCGGCTGACCGGATCGAGAAGAACAAGACTGTTTCTGCGCCAATTGTCGCTGCATCCTGGCGTCCTGACCGAGGAACAGGAGTGCAGCGATGACAGCAACGAGCCCTACCGAGGATCCCTTGCATCTGACGGGGAACAACGCGCCGGTGACCGAGGAGATAACCGTGGCACCGTCTGAGGTGATCGGCGAGATTCCCCGCGACCTCGATGGCGTGTTCGTGCGCAACGGACCGAATCCGCGCACGGGAACCTCCACGCACTACTTCGCCGGCGACGGCATGGTGCACGCGGTGGCACTCGCCGACGGCCGCGCCGGCTGGTACCGCAACCGATATGTGCGGACCCCGCTGGCGGCCAATCCTGGCAAGTCCCGGTTCGAGCTGGCCTTCGACCCGGTCAGCGGCACAGTAGATTTCGGCGTCACCACGGCGAACACCCACGTGGTGGCCCATGCAGGCCGGATACTAGCGCTCGAGGAGGGCGGTTTTCCCTACGAGATCACCCCCGAGCTCGAAACGGTAGGAGCGTTCACCTTCTGCGACGCGCTACGCACACCGATGACGGCACATCCGAAGATCTGCCCGACAACCGGGGAGTTGGTGTTCTTCGGTTCCCGGCAACGTCCCCCGTTCCTGACCTACTACCGGGCAGCGGAAACCGGAGAATTGTTACAGGCCAAAGAGATAGCCGTCCCGCGGGCCACGATGATGCACGACTTCGCGATCACCGCCACGTCGGTGGTCTTTCTGGATCTACCGGTCGTCTTCGATCCGGTCGCCGCGGCCGCGGGGTTGCCGTGGCGGTGGGACGACGCGCACGGCGCCCGCTTCGGGGTCATGCACCGACACGGCGGGGACGTGCGCTGGTTCGAGGTCGAGCCCTGCTACATGTGGCACACGATGAACGCCTTCGACGCGGGAAACACGATCGTGGTCATCGGGGGCCGCATGCCGACCCTGTGGCGCGACGGACCCGCCGACCTCACCGGCGGTCTGCCACGGTTACATCGCTGGACGTTGCACCTCGATTCGGGCACGGTCACCGAAGAACCGCTCGACGATGCCGATATCGAGTACCCCAGGGTCGCCGACGCCGACGTCGGTCTTGCCCACCGTTTCGGGTACGTCACCAGCTTCTCGCTGGACCCGCGACCGTCGCACTCCCGGATCTACAAATACGACTTCACCCGCGGCGGTTCGCGGCAGGTACTGGCGTTGCCCGCCGGAAACACCTGCGGGGAGGCAGTATTCGTCCCGCGCGCCGACAGCGCAGGCGACGACGACGGATATCTGATGACCTTCGTCCACGACCGTGCCCGCGACACCAGCCATCTGGCGATCATCGATGCCGCCGACCTGAGCAGCGGGCCGATCGCTGAGGTCCGGCTTCCGGTTCGAGTGCCCAATGGGTTCCACGGCAATTGGATTCCGAGACATCGGGATTGACACGGACCACATCGGCGGACCTGACGTGCCCAGCGTCTTGCCGAGGACCGGATACTTCGCCACGATGTCCTCAACCGCTGTGACGAAGTCGGCTTTGAACGCAGGGCTCACGACCACAACAATTCATGGTTCTTCGATGGGGCACGACCGTAGAGACGCTCAACCACTGACCTCAACTATCAGAACGCCAAACGCCCCGCGCTCGTAACGAGTACAGGGCGTTCGTGACTGGGTATCGGCCGCGCACAGGCTTGAAGCAAGCTAATGGTTGGCGTTCACAGCGAATCGACACGGCCACTGTCGTGGAACCGACCGTGTCAGACCTCCCCCCACCGCATGCGTCAACCCACCACCAACGACGTCTGCTGGGCTAGGTGGTGTGCGTAGTGGTCGATTCGCCCTCCGGACACCAGTGCTATCCCCACACAGGGATGCACTAACAGTTGCACGATGCTCCAGGTGCGCAAAGCGCACCTGGAGCTCAAACGCGTTATAGAGCTCTATCTTGTGATCTGGTGCACCCGCAGCGAGGATCGCGCGGACATCGCCCAAGGACTCGATCAGTTTGCGGAGTTCAGTGTCAGTCAGCCTCTCAACCTTCGGAAGGTTGTTCAACTCAACCTCCGCAGCCGCCTTTTCCGCCTGAGCCGAATTCAGCGCCTCAACGACAGCCTGAGGATCGACCCCCGCTTCGATCGCCGCTAGATGACGCCCGATCTTCATCTGCGCCTGTCCTATACGTTGGCGCAACGCCTGACGGCGAGAATCGATGCCGTCGTCGTTCTGGGCATCCACGAATGCCGCAACGGTGCTGTCCAGATTCTTCCGATCGAACAGGGTCGCGAGCCAGCCGTCGACAGGTCCGATGAGATGCGACTCACGCAGATTCACCGTCCGGGGATGCTCGTGCTGAGTCGCACTGCCAGGAGCTAAACTCCGTGCGCGGCAACGATAGTAGACGGCTCCCCGCAGCACTTCGCCCTGCATCTTGCGGCCGCAGGCACTGCAGTAGACCCGCCCGCGCAACAGGTAGATACCACCGGAGCGAATTGGCCTGGTCCGCTCGAGCTGGCTTCGGGCACGGTTACTCATCCCGGCCCGCTTGCGGCGCAGAAGCGTTGCCTCAGTGAAGGTCTCGACCGAGACGATCGCCGGATGAGCGGGTCGACGGGACCTGACGATGCGTTCGGAGGGCGAACGCCTGAACCGGACGACATGCCCTGCGGCGACGTCGTCGGGATCCAACAACTCTTCGCGTTTGCTCCAACGCCCGAAGATCGCATAGCCCGTGTAGCGCGGGTTCTGCAGAATCGCTGCAACCGTAGAGCCCTGCCAGCCGTCACCGGCACGATGCTTGTTTTGCTCGGGACGATGCGCGGACGGGCACGGAATCATCAACCGGTTCAGTTCTGTAGCGATGGCCCGGTCGCCGTAGCCGGCGAGATAGGAACGAAAGATCTGCTGAACGACCGGAGCGGTCGCAGCGTCGATCGACAGGATCCGAAGTTTCAGGTTGTCCGCCGCGCGGTTCGGGTTGGGATGCGGCGGTCCGTCCACGACGAGATAGCCGTAAGGCGGCCTGCCGCCTTGATGGCGGCCCTCGTTGAGGACCTGGGCATCCATGCTGGCCCGAGTTCGCTGCTGAACATGCTGGCGTTCGGATTCACTGAGCCCGCCGAGCATGCTCATCATCATCGAGTGCGTGACGTTGTTCGGATCGAACCGGCCACCCAACTCGGGCACCCAGATCTCGACCCCGTAGGCATGGATGCGTGGTGCAACAAGGCTGAACTGGTTGCCGAACCAGCATCGGGTGCCTTCTCCGGCAACGATCCCGGTCCAGCCTCGCTGAGGATCTCGGAGGTCTTCCAGGAGTTGAGCGGCGTGGGTACGTCGATGCCAGGGCACCGAACGTGATTGCCCGACATCGAAATAGCTCTTGACGATCTTCCCGCTGATGAACTTCTCGGCATTTCCAAGCTGCCACCGATAGGAAGTCTCGGGATCTTGATTATCCTCGGTGGAGCAGCGCCCGTAGAAGCACAGATCGATTTCAGCCACGTCCACTCGCTCAGTCTCCAATCCCAGGAGATCGTCGAGCACGGCCCACTCATTTTCTATGGCAGACATCAGCATTCCTCAGCGTTGGGTTTGATTGGCTTTTCCTTGCCCCGGGCGGCATCCCGCAGCAGGCGAAGTAGAGCTCGTGCTGCACGTCCAGAGAGCGGCGGTGGTTCAGCGGGGCAATCGACTTCAATTCTGAGGGGTTCGCCGCTTGCCGACCCCTCAGGTCGGCTATCGCTCGCCATCGCGATTATGGACTGCAAAAGAACTCTGTCGCAAGATCTTTCCCTGCGGCAACCTGGCTAGCCAACGCGCGGTGATACTCCCGCTCAACCGGCCATGGTTACGCAAGCCGCTGACGGACAGAGCGTTTCGAGCAGGAGGGACGATATCCGGGACGGCTTCGTCAGAGCTGTGCGACAGCGCAGGAGTATGTTTGCGTTTGTGGAACATCAGGCACCTTGTCAGTGATGCCCTGGTCCGCGGCTCTTCCAAGATCGAGTCTACATGCCACTCTGGGCGGTGACTTTTGCCTTTCGGACCTACGCTGAGCAACCGCAAGGGGTCCACCACCGTCGACATCACCTACGAAGGTTCCGAACCCGCGGCCCGCCAGCTCGGCAACGCCCATGCGATACCCAACGCATTACATCAACCATTCCGAGAACATCCTGACAACCGCGAAGGTTTGGCGAATGGGCACTTGGAGAACCCGCCACTTCGAAACAGACGGTAGGTAGGTGTCGGATATTTTCGGCGCGGCCAGTGCAGTACACGGGCACCCAGCGACATCTCTAGTGGCGGGATGGAGTGACGCGATGGTCAGAAATGCCCACAAAACCCCAGGTGGCGACGGTTGAAGTCCCCTCTCGCGCACAGATTTGTGGCATATGTGCCACTTTCGGGGCTCCAGCGTGTTCGAGTGCACTCGCACACGAAGGAGAACCACCTTGCACGTCCCTGACCTGCATGTACGCAATGCACAGGTGGCAGATATGCCACTTTTCAGCCTGTTCGGCGCCCTCGGTGCTGGGTGCGGTGAACGCCGGTGATCGAGCCCGTCATCCCGCCGCAGACCCCTCTTCAGGAACGCATCCACGGCCCGCTGCCGGTGCGTTTCATCCCCCGCACAACCGATCCGGAGATCATCTACGGCTTCGCTGTCGTGGGTGATGCGGGCCGTGTCGCCGACCGCGCGGTGCTCACGGCGCTGGGCTGGCTACCGGGCACCCGGCTGACGGTGTCGTGTCCGGAGGACCGACTGATTCTCGTGTGCGAGGCGACCGATGGCTCTGTCCAGGTGACTCGTGCCGGGTTCTTTCGCGTTCCGGTCCGCAAACGTCGCCGGGTCGGTCTGCTCGAAGGTGACCGGGTGCTGTTGGTGGCGCACTTCGGGAAGAAGCGCCTTCTGATCCATCCCCCGGCCGTGCTCGACGGGCTGACGAGTCAGAGCCGACGAATCCTGGAGGAATCGCTGTGACTATCCAAAGCGCTGCTCAGACTGCGGCCACCGCAGATACCTTGGCTGCGGCCCGGTTGCTGTTGGCCCAGATGGGCATCACCGCCGCCGACCTCGTCGACACCGCACCAGCAGCCCCGACGTTCGCCGAGGTGATCCCGCGCGTGCGGGCACGTCTGTCGGCGGGTACCGCGCGCACCTACGGAACCCATTTCGATCTGCTCGAATCGCGTTGGCCGGACCGATCTTTGACCGAGCCCACCCGCCACGAACTCGAAGAACTCGCGTACACGGTGCAGATAACCGCCCGCACCAATCGAGCGTCTCGGGGTGGGACCAGCGCGGTCGAGCACTTCGTGTCCGCGGTGCGCTGCCTCTACCGCTACGCCGAAGAGGCCGGATGGGTTCGGCCACAGGACAATCCGGCACGGCGGTTGCCGATCCCTTCCCGTCGGTCATCGCATCGGTATGCGATCCCGTCGGGTCAGGTCGCCGAGATCTGCCAGGTTGCCGCCACTTCCGGCGACGATCCCGAACTCGACTCCCTGATCCTGCGGTTCCACCTCGAGACCGCATGCCGTCGCGGCGGTGCGCTGGCGTTGCGACCACAGGATCTCGATCGCGACCAGTGTTTGGTGTTCCTACGGGAGAAGGGTGGCTCGGATCGCTGGCAGCCGGTGTCACCAACATTGATGCGGCACCTGGACGACCATGCCACCGATCGCGGGGCGCCCTTCACCGGCCAATTGCTGCGCTACCGCCACGGCCGACCGATCACCACACGCCGATACGACTACATCTGGGGACGAATCAGCGAGTCACTGCCTTGGGTAGCCACGCAAGGTGTCACAGCCCACTGGCTGCGTCACACCACGTTGACCTGGGTCGAACGGACCTTCAGCTATGCCGTGGCCCGGGCTTTCGCCGGACATCGGGGTAAGAGTTCCGGCACTACCGACACCTACGTCAAGTCGTACTTGCACGAAGTCGCTGCCGCGCTCGCGGTACTCACCGACGAGCCGCACCCGCTTGCGCGTGGTGTCGGACACCCCGTAGCAGCGTCCGAACTCGACCACTTGACCATCTGAAAGGCATTGGAGCACCTGAGACATCCAAGTAAGCGGCCCGGCGGGGTATTTACCCGCCGGGCCGTGTTGCTCGATTGGGTACGCCAGCCGGGCACGATATACGGCATTACAGGGCCCGGCCCCATGCACTCCGGCAAGAGAGTCCACCAGCCTGTAGCGGGACTCTCGCGCCGGGACGGCGGCGACTAAAGCAGGCCGACGATCAGGAGAACGTCGCCGAGCGTTGGATCTGACGTCGTATGACCATGCTCAAGGCTCTTGAGAACCGCCGCACCCTGGGGAGCCCTGTCGATATGGAACGTCGACCAGTTCCGGCACACCGGACAATCTCTGCCGATCAGGTACGGCCGGAGAAGGTGGAGCCGTTGTTCGGGGCCGCGCAGGTAGAGACTGCCGACTTCCAACTCGTTGTCCGTATGTTCGGCCGAGATGACCGGTACCACTGGGTGGTCCCCCATCAGCTCGCGGTACTCGATATGAGAACGCCGAGTCAGCGAATCGCGCCTCACCGCTGCTACCTGAACGAGTGGCCAGTCGGTCAGGAATCGGGCGGCGTCGAGGAGGATTCTCAAGTCTTCAGCGGCATCTCGCACCGCGTCCGGCAAATCGGTTGCGTCGATGTGTCGCATGTGTGCTTGGTCGTTGCGGCGGTCGGCGAGCCGTTGTCGTGCACCGTTAACTGTGGTGTTGGAGAGCATTCCACGCAGATCACCGAGCGGATGCGACGGTGTTATGGATCGAAGTCGTTTACTGGTGGCGGCTTCGGTCAGGACTGCGGTCCATTCACCGAGACCTGGCCCCGTGCGGCCGGTGCGAAGTTTCGCCCGGAGCTCGCCGGCGGAGCCGAGCTCGATACCCTCCTGGCGGGTCAACGCCAACGTCACCAGCGCGCCGTAGCACAGAAGGATCTCGGTCGCGTCCAGAATTGCTCCGTAGGCTTCCTTGGTTGGTGCCGCGCTCTGCAGTACCTCTGCAGTGCGCCAGCGTGCGGCGACCGGGTACGGGAAACGCGTCCGCACGGTGTGGCCGAGGTCGTCCAACAACGAGGCAGCCTCGACACGTAACCTCAGGGTACGGCCTGACTCTATGACGCGTCGCCGGGCTCCCGACGGAGTGTCGCCGCGGAACACCGAGGTGAGAATCTCATCGGCTTGCGCCTGCCATCGTTGAAGGCGCTCCTTCGCTGCATCCAAACCATCCAACGCGTCGGCCAAATCCTGATCCGGGCGGGGAACAACCATTTCCGCCAACGCCGCCGCCCGAACACGCACTAACTCCCCAACGCTGCTCAGCGTGGCGTTGAGCAGCGTCAGAGCAACAGGAGTTCGGAGGAACCTCAGGGCGAAATCCCTGTCTCGCGTCGCCTGCTGGTCACGCGGTCTCATCACCGGCAGGTGGTCCGCAACCGCGGCCGGAAGGTCTTCCGGGCGAACGGTGGCAAGCACCAAACCGCCGGAATCGTTGAGATGGTGGAAATTCCGCACCAGCACGTCACCTACCGCGAGATGGAACTGCTCGGGTACGCGGGCCCACCGCGTGTGCTCGCTCGGCGTAGCCAGGAACCCATCACGACTGACGTCGCGGCCCCGCAGCATCCGCACCGCGCCCACAGAATCAGACGCACATGCCATTTCCATCCACTGCGGCGAGTGGATCGCAGGCGGGAACTCGTACAGGTCGCCCAGGCGAACCACACCGCCGAACCCCGACAGGCTTGCGCGCTGCTGCTCGATAGCAGGGTCGTGTGTATCGAAGTTGAGCCCGATATCGGCGTCTGGTCTCGCGCGCAAAACGTATCCGAACTCGCTGCGGCCTCCGCCCTGTTTGAACAGGCGCGCGAAGTCGGATCTAACATCGGTCGCGTCGACGTCCGCCGGGACACGGAACATCCTGACAGGAGGCGCGGGGTCAGCCTTAGCCCGGAGCACGATCGCTGCGACTCGAAAGCGGTTCTCCGCAAGAGGGTAAACGCCTCTTGCCTCGATTACCGCAGCTACGTCCCAGTGTGCATATATGTGCTGCCGCATCGGCACCGCCGACCGCGAGCCAAGTTCCCCCGCAGGCAGGAGTACAACCAGACCCGAATCACGCGAATGCGGCCGAAGCTCCTGCAACTGCTGGTCGTAGTGTGGCCGACGCGACCTAGCGGCGCGCTCCCACCGAGGAATCCATAGGACGCTGGGATGTGTTTCCAACAGTGCTGACAGCATCGTTGGGAGATCCTCGCCTGCGGTGTAGAACGTGCCAGGTCCCCAGTCCGGCGAGCGGCGGTCTGTCCCTGGACTTTCCTCAACGAGCACGGCAGGCCCATCACCAATTGGGCATTGCAGAGCAAGTACCAGCAACCGGAGCAGCGCCCCGAACGGAGTATCGCCAACTACGAGTTGCTCGTCCATAAACGACTTCTCCTGCCTCCCTGTCGATCTCGAATCCTGCACCACCGCCGACGCACGAACAACCGCTTATGAACCCTCGCACCGCGGACCTGACCTGCATCGGCTTCAGCCGGCCACCGTGCCCCTCAAGGTGAGCTCCGGCCTCCAGCTGCCTTGTCCGGCTTGGTGCACAGATATTGGGCGATTTGAGGCGAAAAGTGCAGCTGAATATCAATTCGAACGTGAGCCCAATCGAACGCGCCGGTAGCAGCAGGTACCCGACGTCCGGTAATCGGCAGAAGCGGACGTTCGTGACCGCGCGATATGCGGCACGAGAGCGCGTTCACCTGACACGATCGGGTCGGTACACACGATCTGATTGTTACGGCACCAATCGGTTTCGCACACGATCGCGGCGCAACGTGCTGAGTTCTTGTCCGGACAGTGGACGTGGCCGTGTCATCCGATATGCACCAGTCCTGCGGTCGATGTAGAGGTATGTCGGGTAGCTGTCGGGTTCAGAGCATTGCCAGTGCTTTTCGCCGGGGGCGACCTGTACCTTCAGCCTTTCGGCCGGGCCGGTTAGCAGATCCTTCGCCATCTGCTCGGCGTCGGCACGGTTCACTGGTCCGGCATCGCTGAGGTACGAGAACAACCGGGTCACATAGTCCGCCCATCGGCGCACCCAAGCATCATGGCTCGTCGACGCTCGCGCGGCGGCAGCTTGCAGCGCTGAATAAGCATCCGAGAGTTGCCAGCCCACAATCCGGCGGGAGAAGTCGTGCAGGACTGCGGCACAGTAGCGCTGCTTGGGGCAGCCGGAATCCTCGGCAGCACCCAACAGGAGCGTCAGCCCTGCTGGGTCGTGCAGCATCACGTCTTCGTCCTGTTCGATCAACTCCGCGTCGGCGTCAGCCGCCCAGACCCAGAAGGCATGTTCGTCGACGAAGGGCCACACTCCCATAGCTTATCCAAGGCGCTGTCGGTTGGGTCAACGCGATCAGCGGCATGAGCGTGCGTTCGCACCGCCGAGTGGCGCGGGTTGCTTATCCCGGAGCACGCTTCCTCTGGAAACGGTTGTCGTGGGCAGGTTGTCGCGGTACTCGATCCTGGGGTCTGATGACCACCGACCAGGCAAGCTTGCACGATGACTTCGCTGACCGACCGATCGGACCTCTACCGCGCGGTTCGCAGAGCACGGATCGCCGTAGACCGACATGCGTCCAAAATGGCTGCTGCTGAACACATGTGGGCCGAGGAAACTGCCACAGATCTGTTGCTCGGAGAGGTGTGGCCACATGCCAGATTCCGCAAGTTCACCCGCCGGCAGGAACGGCATGTCGGTGCGGATTGGCTATGGTGGTGGGTGGACTCCACCGGCGAAAGCTTCGGCATGCTGGTCCAGGCCAAGAACCTCAAACGACCAAGTGCGCGGCGCTGGCACATCGATTTCGACTACACCCCAGAAGGCGCGACACAGAGCCAGCTCACGACCCTGCTCATGACAGCGGATCTGTTCGATGTGCCCGCTGCCCACGTGCTCTATTGCGGGAATCAGACCTACCGAAAGTCGCTGAACTGTTCTTTGCGGCACGAGAACGACCGGGGTTGCCACAGCCGCGCACGCGCCGGGGTCTCGGTCGTGCCCAGTATCATCCCCAAGTATCTCAAGCCATTTTGCCCCGCCGACTTGGCGGCGCAGGCCTTTCATTGGTCGCTTCCACTGGAAGATTTCGTCGATCCCGCACGAGACCAGCGCCGGTTACGTCTGCTCGGTCGTGTGCATCCCGATATCAAGGCATTCGTGCTCGAACCTCAGACCGGCGCCAGGCAGATCGCCAAGATCATGCTGGAGTCCTTGTCCGCCATGCGAATCGGGCAGATGTCGGTCGCGCAGCGTGCCGATACGGCGTACTCGCCTGACCTGGTATTCGATCAGCTTCCCATGGACACCGGGCACTTCGACGTGCCATATGTGGCACATGTACTTCGGGGCCTACGACGAGAGCCCCCGCACTATCTTGAGGAACTTCTCGCGGGAGACCTGCCACAGCGCTGGATGGACGAGTCGATCGCAGGAATCGTGGTCATCGGCCCAGCGGGCGACGAGATGATGTGAAACGGGTCCGTGGCCTACGGACAGAAGTCCTGAATGCGCGCTCTTCGGCATTATCGGATGTTCGTTGGGTAGCAATCCCGTCCTCTCAGATGGGACGCGTTCGGCGCTCGTTCAAGGCGCTACCCCCCCAGAGGCGCATGGCCCGGTGCCCATATACGCCGGCCAGCCGGTAGTCGGCCTGGGGAGGGCGTGATCGGAGACCGCGGCGTGACGCAGTGCGAACAGGCACAACTCGAAGGGGTGAGATGTTCGCTGTGAACCGTCACGGGTTGAAGACCGCTTCCTTCTTTGAGGAAGATGGTCATCATGTCCAAGCGTTACCCGCCCGAGGTTCGCGAGAAGGCTCTGAGGTTGGCCCTGGACCACCTCGACGAGTACCCGTCCGCATATGCCGCGGCGCAAGCGATCGGTCCGATGGTCGACGTGCATCCCGAAAGCCTGCGTCAGTGGATCCTGAAAGCCCAAGCGAGTCCGGGTAAGCCCGTTGCCGCGGCGAAGACCGCCGAGCAGCTCGAGCTCGAGCAGCTGCGTCGAGAGAACCGGGAACTGAAGCAGGCCAACGAGATACTGAAGTTGGCGTCGGCTTTTTTCGCGCGGGAACTCGACCCGCGACACCGTTGATCGTCGGATTCATCGATCAATACCGCCAGGTCCACGGCGTCGAGTCGATCTGCCGCGTGCTCACCGAGCACGGCATCCAGATCGCGCCCCGGACCTACCGAAAAGCTAGATTCCGGCCGCCGTCGGCCCGCGATGTTACTGATGCCAACCTCGAACATGCACTGCGTGGGCTGGTCGGTAGCCCGGAGCAGATGTATGGGCGGCGGAAGATGACTCGCTATCTGCGTCGGCGCGGACACTCGGCAGCGTTTTGCACCGTCGACCGGCTCATGCGGGATTTGGGTATGAACGGCGTGGTCAGAGGTCGCCGCCACCGCACCACGATCCCCAGCAAGGACGGGATCCGTGCCGGTGACCGACTCAACCGCGACTTCGGTGCGCAGGCGCCGAATCTGGTGTGGGTTGCCGACTTCACCTACGTCTCGACCTGGACGGGATGGGCGTATGTGGCGTTCGTCTTCGATGTGTTCTCGAGATCGATCGTGGGATGGACCGTGTCATCGACGAAGACGGCCGCGTTGGTGTCCAAGGGCCTTAACATGGCGATCTGGCGACGCGATCACTACGGACATCCGATCGAGCCCGGACTGATCCATCACTCCGACGCCGGCAGTCAATACACCTCGGTCATGTTCACCGAATCCCTTGCTTTGCAAGGACTGTCAGCCTCGATCGGCAGCGTTGGCGATGCCTACGACAATGCACTCGCCGAGTCGATCATCGGCCTGTTCAAGACCGAAGTCATCCGTCGGCACGGCCCGTTCAAGACCGTTGCCGATGTCGAATTCGCGTTGATGGAGTGGGTCGACTGGTACAACAACGCTCGCCTGCATTCCCGGCTCGACTACCTCACCCCGGCCGAGTACGAGACTGCCTACTACGCTCAAAACCCGCCACGCCGACCGGCGCTGGTCAAACGCTCAAAACCCGCCACGCCGACCGGCGCTGGTCAACTCCTGAAGCCGGTCTTCAACCCGTGACGGTTCACTCCGTCGTTACTGATGGACTGGCTCGTCCCTTCCTTCTGATCAGCGGCGAAGGCCACAACCGAGACGATGTTCCCGGTTGGAGACAATTCTGGTCGACCCCGGGCGGTCCAAAATTCCACTTCACACTTGATGGTGCACAACACAATTCGTTCTGCGACAACCAAGTCATTGCCGCATCGCTCACCAGCGGCGGCCTTATTCCCGCTCCCCTCACACCCCAGATGATCGGCACAGTCGACGCTGTCAAGTCCGTTGACCTGCAACGCGGCTACCTCCACGTATTCCTCGACACCACCCTAGGCAGATATACTGATCTCCCCGAAACTCTGGCCGTGGCGTTCCAATCAGGAATGAGTCCGGGTCGCTAGCACGCCAGGTCGCAATAAGGCCGAAAACGGGGACGTCGATGACCATCTCGACGGATAGACGAAGCGATGCCGATCATCGTCTACCGCCCGCACGCCTTCATGCGTCATACCTTCAGTGCGACTTACGGAAATCGGCAGAAGAGTGCGTTCGTCAGCTGGGACCGCGGCCGTCGGGATCGCGCGGGTCGCGGCATGCGAGTGCGTTCGCGTTGTCCATGTGCCCGTATGTCCCCGAGCTAGCCGACCATGAAAAGACGCGTCCTACTCAGCCGACGGCGGCTCGCCGAAAACCCTCGGCGTCAGCACTACAAGCCAGCCGTCGGGATCCGCGAACAACACTGCTCCGCTCCGTGCCCAATACGGGTTAGCGGGCGCGACCGGCCGGTGACCACGCCCGGTGAGCCGATCCGCCATGCCCCGAAGTGCCTGTTCCCCTCGCAAATACAGCACGAGCTGATTCTCCGGATGAGGTGGAGGTATCACCGAGGCCTGGGCGATCGCAGTTCGCGTGGTGGCCGTCCACCAGCGAGAGCCAAGCGTGACCCCGAACAACTTGTCGCCGACCCGTCCGACTACGCGGCTCCCCCAGCACTCGACCGAACTCCGCATCAGCCGCGCGACTCGACTGATGCCACGCATCACATGATCCCGCGATCGGCGATCACCGCGACGCCGGTTCTGCCGCCGTCGACATCGAGAACGGTTCCGTGGGTGAACGCCGCGTCATCGGAAGCGAGGTAGACCGCAGCGGCCGCGACGGCATCGGGGTGGCCTGCTCGGCCTGCCGGCGTGCCGTGCATCATCGTCTCGCCGGGGTACTCGATCGCGGGATCCCAATCGGGTGTCAGGATGACGCCGGGCGAAATGGCGTTGACCCGAACGCCTTGCTTCCCGAATTCGGAAGCCCATGCGCGCGTGAGGGTTTCCATCGCACCCTTCGTCGAACTGTAGAGCGCACCGACCGGGACACCTAGGCGGGCGACCCAGGACCCGAGATTGATGATCACGCCACCGCTCGCATCGACCATTCCGGGAACAACCGCCTGGGTGAGGAAGAATGGCGCTTTGACATTCACGGCATAGACGCGGTCGAAGCTCTCGTCGTCGATGGTCAGCGTGGTGCCCGGCGGGTAGATCCCCGCGTTGTTGACCAGGATGTCGATGTGCCCACCCAGCCGCTCGGATGCCGCGGCGGCGAGTGCGCGGCTCGCGGCAGCGGTGCCGTCGAGATCGGCGTCGACGTAGTCCGCGCGTCCGCCCGCCTCGAGGATCTGCGCGACGACCGCTTCACCCCGTGCCCGGTCGCGTCCCGACACAATGACGTGTGCACCTTCCGCGGCGAAGGCGAACGCGATGGCGCGACCGATATTGCTGGTGGAGCCGGTGATCAGAGTCTTCTTGCCGTGAAGTCGGGGTGACATGAGGCGATCCTTTGCGACGGCGGGCGGCCACGGGAATGTGGTCATGTTCGAAGTCTGATCGGTTCGGGCGCCCGCAGCATCGGTCAACTGACGCTGATCCCGACGTAATGCACCGGCCGACACATCGCGGCGAGTCCTGGGAGCCCGGTGGTAACGTGGTCGCGTGCTCATCGAGGTCGACAGACTCTAGCCGCCCAGTCGAAGGCGGCGTCCCGATTCCACGCGCTCCTTCGAGCGCGGTCATTGACGCATGCGCTCCCATCTGCGCCCTTATCCGGTCGGCTCTGTCGTGCCCGCCTGCCTTCGCCTGCTGCTCGAGACCTGTCCCCCCATCTCGCAGCCGCTCGTATCGCGAGCAGGAAGAGCTACCGCCTCATGTCTTCATCCACCCAATCAGCAATCACCCTGCAGAACCTGACCTTTGAATGGCCCGACGGCACCGTCGCGCTGCACGGCGTCAACGGCGTCTTCACTAGTGGCCGCACCGGTCTGGTCGGCCGCAACGGCGCAGGCAAGTCGACGCTGCTGCGCCTGGTAGCCGGAATTCTCACACCGACCTCCGGGCGCATCGACACCCTCGGCGAAGTGGGCTATCTCCCGCAGACGCTCACTCTCGGGCATGACACCACCATCGCGCGACTGCTCGGCATCGCGGACACACTCGCCGCACTGCGCGCAGTCGAGGCAGGCGAGGTCGACGAGCGGCATTTCGACACCATCGGCGACGATTGGGACATCGAATCTCGCGCTGACGAGGCACTACACGAAATCGGTTTCAGCGCAGCCGATCTCGATCGCAAGGTAGGTGAGATGTCCGGCGGCCAGGCAGTCCTCATCGCGATCACCGGGCTGCGGATCCAGCGCACGCCGATCACCCTGCTCGACGAGCCGACGAACAATCTCGACCGCGAAACCCGCGCCGCGCTCACCGGATTCGTCGATTCGTGGCCGGGCACACTCGTGGTGGTGAGCCACGATCTCGAACTGCTCGAGCACATGGACGCTACCTCGGAACTGCACGGCGCGACGCTGGAAAGATTCGGCGGGCCCTACAGCGCGTGGAAGCAGTACATCGAGCAGGAACAGGCAGCAGCTCAGCAAGCCGCTCGGTCCGCCGAACAAACGTTGAAGGTCGAGAAACGTCAACGCATCGAGGCCGAGACCAAGCTGGCCAGGCGTGAGCGCACCGGCAAGGCGACCCAACACAACGGCGGTATTCCGCGGATCATGGCGGGCAATCGTGCCAGCAAGGCGCAGGGCTCAGCTGGCGCCATGCGCACCACTCTCGACGCCAAAGTACTTGCAGCCCAAGTTATTCTGGATGCGGCAACCACCCAGGTCCGCCGCGAGGAACACATCCATCTCGACCTGCCCGATCCCGATGTGCCGCGCGGTCGGCGGATCGCGGAACTGCGCGACGGAGAGCGCACGATCCTCATACAGGGCCCGGAACGGGTCGCGATAGTCGGTCCCAACGGCGCGGGGAAGACAACCCTGATCGAGAACCTGCTCCACGGTCGCGATCCGCGGCGCGCCACCTTGCACACCGACCGGGTGGGCTATCTCCCGCAACGGCTGGACGGGTTGAACGATCAGGCCGACGCACTCGAGAACGTCGGTGCGGTCGCCGGCTCCACCCCGCCCGGAACCATCCGCAATCAGCTGGCCCGGCTACTCCTGCGCGGAAACAGTGTCAATCGACCCGTTTCGACACTGTCCGGCGGTGAACGCTTCCGGGTCGGTCTGGCCCGCTTGTTGCTCGCCGATCCGCCGGCCCAGCTACTGATCTTCGACGAGCCGACCAACAACCTCGATATCGCCAGCGTCGACCAACTCGTCGAAGCACTGACCGAGTACCGCGGCGCGATCCTGGTCGTCAGTCACGACTATCCGTTCCTGCGCAGGATCGGCATCGACACCGTGGTCGAGCTCGATTCCAACGGCCACATCCAGCCCCGCGGATCCCTGGAGATGACAGGAGAGGCGTGAGTTGCCGGGGCAGGCGGAAAGCCTGCCCCGACGAGTTTCACAGGTGATCTGCGTCGATGATGGCCTGCGCGAAGGGACGTGGGGCCTCCTGCGGGACGTTGTGCCCGATGCCGTCCAGGACGCGGTGTTCGTATTCGCCGGTGAACTTGGCTCGGTAGGCTTTGCCGTCCTTCGCCGCGCCATCGAAATCACTGCTGATCGTGATGGCGGGCACGGTGATGGCGGGGCCGGTGGCGAGTTGCTGTTCATAGACGTCGTAGTGCGGTTCGCCCGGTGCAAGGCTCAGCCGCCACCGGTAGTTGTGGACGACGATGTCGACGTGGTCGGGGTTGTCCCAGGTGAGGGCGCTGCGGGCGTAGGTGGCGTCGTCGAATTCCCACTGCGGGGAGGCCAGCTGCCAGATCAGCTTGTTGAAGTCGTTGCGATTGTTGCTGTAGCCGAGGCGCCCGCGCTCGGTGGCGAAGTAGTACTGATACCACCAGCCGAGTTCGGCTTGCGGGGTGAGTGGCTGCTGCTGCATTGCCAGCTGGGTGATCAGGTATCCGCTCACCGCGACTATCGCCTTGCACCGCTGCGGCCAGAGCGCGGCGACGATGTCGACTGTTCTTGCGCCCCAGTCGAACCCGCCGAGGATGGCCTTGTCGATATGCAGCGCGTCCATGAAATCGACGATGTCGCGGGCAATGGCCGACTGCTGGCCGTTGCGGACGGTGTGCGCGGACAGAAAGGTGGTCGAACCGTAACCGCGCAGGAATGGGACGAGCACCCGGTATCCGGCCGCCGCGAGTATCGGACCGACATCGGCGAAGGCGTAGGGGTCGTAGGGCCAGCCGTGCACTAGAATCACGGGTTGTCCTGTGCTCGGCCCGAATTCGGCGTAGCCGACGTTGAGGACACCGGCATCGATGTGCTTGATGGGGCCCAGCGTGGCGTTGGCGCCCGCGCCCGCCCGGTGATCCGCACCTGGCACCGGGGTCACCGGCGCATCGGAGGAGTCCGTGGAGCAGCCGCTCAACGTGGTTGCGGCCAGACCCGCCGCACCAGCCGCCAGCGCGCCACCGAAAAGTCGTCTGCTGAGATCCATCTGCACTCCTGCTGTCGTCCGTGGGCCGATGTGGTGGGGGTCCCACACCATTTGCCCTGCTGACGCTAAGTAGCGCGCGAGCCCTTGGGCGACCGTCAGATGACGTAGTGAGTGTCGGCCGGGGCCGCCTGCTGATCAGGCAGTTGCGTCGGCCGGGGCGGGCAGCAAGGCGGCCAGGTCGCTGCGAGAACTGATGCCCAGCTTCGGGAAGATGCGGTGTAGGTGGGTGCTGACCGTCCGGTGCGACAGGTACAGCCGCTGCCCGATCTCCCGATTGGTCAGGCCCTGTGCCGCCAATTGCGCGATGCTCAGCTCGTGGGGGGTGAGCTGATCGCGTGCGTCCGGGTCGCGATTGGGGCTCGATTCACCGGCACTGCGCAGTTCCAGTCGCGCTCGCTCACTCCACGAGGCGAACCCGAGCGCGTCGAAAACCTCTCTGGCCGCGCGCAAATGGGTCCGGGATTCGACGACCCGGCGCTGACGCCGAAGCCATTCGCCGTAGGCCAGATGCAGGCGGCCCCGTTCAGCCGGCCATCCGGTCAGGTCCGCGGCGATGGCCTCGGCGAACAGGTCGGCGGCGTCGTCGGTCGCGAGCACCGCTCGGGCATAACGCATTCCGATGTGCAGGGCAGGTGAGGATGTGGACTCGGCCACTGTCGCCAAACCGTTCAGCACTTCCCGTAGGGCATCGGTGCGCCCGGCACGGATGGCAGCCTCGGCCAGTTCGGCGAGGACGTAGGCACGCACAGAATAGGAATGGGACGCCTCACGGGGGTCCTGGAGGCGGTACAGATCGTCGAACGCGTCCTCTGCGCGGCCTTCTCCGAGGGCGATGAGCCCCCTGGCGAGTTGCGCGGTGGCCAGGACGGGGCGCGCGCCTGCGGCCAGTCCGGTCCGTTCAGCTTCCGCCGCAAGCCCGGCGGCCTGTGCGTACTCCCCACGCAGAGCGGCGATTTCGGCCTGGACTGCGGTGATCACCGCATGCATGAAGGGCTGCCCGGTCTCCACAGCGAAGGCCGCTGCCTCGGTGGCAAGGGGCATGGCGGCGGCGAGGTCTCCGACCCGGGTCAGACTCCGCGCCTGAATGGCGAGTGCGCGGGTGAGCAGGCCCAACCGCCCGGCGGAACGGAATCCGGGTGCGGCCGCGCCGGCGAAGTGCGCCGCGAGATCGAACGCGCCGACCTGATACGCCGCGCTGCTGAGAAAGTGGTCGACCTCCGGATCGCGCCCCGCGGTCGAGGCCAGCACACGCAGATGGCCGAGGACCTCTTCGCCGCGCTCGAACGGTGCCACGATCGAATCGATCGCGAGCTTGCGCGGATCGCCATCGGGAATGCCGAAGGTGTCGGCGACCGCCAGCACCGTGCGCCGAGTATCTGGTCCCGGTTCGGCCCAATAGCACCGTGTGGCCACACCCCACAGGATCCGCAGCGCGGGATCCACATACCCTTCGGCGGCGAGCTCGGCCGAGAGGGCGGCCAGTTCCCCTATGCGCAGGGGATTTTCGCGCATTCCGTCCTCGAACTCACTGAGCAGCCAGTCCGCGGTGGCCTCCTGACCAGCCGTGAGCGGCAGCGCGCGTACCGCATCCACCAGCCGTCCCACGGTATCGCGGCGACCGGAGTCGACAGCCAGTTCGGCGGCCCGCAACAGGCGGTCCACGCGGCGGCGCGGGGTGTCGCTCAGCGTCGCGGCGCGCTCCAGCGCGGCGATCGCACCGCCGACGTGGCGCGCCCGGGCGGCGGTGTCGTCCAGCGCGGCGGCTACCTCTTCGTCGGGGCCGACGGCGCCCGCCGCGCGATGCCACACCTGTCGATCCGGTTGCGCGTCGAGAATCTCGGCGAGTGCCAGGTGCGCGCGCCGTTGCCGGTCGGCCGCCCCCGTCGCGGCCAGGGCCGACCGGATCAGCGGGTGCCGGAATATCACTGTGTCGGAACCGATGTCGATGAGCTCGGCCTCCACCGCGGGCGTGAGAATCTCCGGCTCGACCGCGCTGCCCAGCAGAATGCCGGTGGCAGCGAGCACTTCGGCGATCGAGTCACTGTCGTTGCGCGCCGCGACGAGCAGGGCCGATCTGGTGCGTTCCGGCAGCGCCGCTCCTCGGGCAGCGAAAGCGTGTTCGAGTCGTTGGGTCATCGGCAACATCGGTGCGGAATCGGTCAGGTCGGTGACCGCTGTCGGCAATTCGACCAGGGCAAGTGGGTTGCCCTTGGCCTCGGCAAGCACTCTGCTGCGGATCGGCGCCGGTAGTTGTGGTGCGGCGGTGTCGAGCAGCGCCGCTGCGTCGTTGCCCGACAGCGGCTGGAGCCGCATGGCGTCCAGCCCTGCGGCGCCAAGTGGCGATGTGGTGGCCGAGCGCGTGGTGACGATCATCGCGATGGGTTCGGTGGCGATGCGGCGCGCGAGAAAGGCGAGCACTTCGGCGCTGGCCGCGTCGAGCCAGTGCACGTCCTCGGCGATGATCAGCAACGGCTGGTCGGCGGCGACGTCGCCACTCGCCCCGTCGGCGGGGAGCGCGGCATCGGCGAGCAGTGTCAACGCCGCGAGCCCCACCAGGTAGGGGCTCGGTTCGCCGGGATCGTCGGATATCCCCAAAGCTGTTGCCAGTGCGTCGAACTGGCGCGTCGGGAGGGCTTCGAACCCGCGGCGCAGCGGATAAAGCAGCCGGTGCAGTCCCGCGTAAGGGAGGTTCTGCTCGGCTTCGGCACCGGCGGTGCGCAGGACCCGTACGTCCACGACGGCCGCGGCGGCGGCCATCTCTTCGACCAGCGTGGACTTGCCGATACCGGGCTCGCCTTCGATCAGAAACCCGCTCTGCCGGCCGGGACTTTCCACCAGGGCACGCAAGTTCTCGAGCTCGGTGTCTCGTCCGAAGATCGGCACGGCCGCACTACTCCTTCTCCAGGTGTCGCGTCGCTCTGCGAGCCCCAGCTGACCTTATCGAACGCGATTACGTCACGCTCAGCGTCATCTGACCGATTCGCCGCGATACCCGACACGGCGATCGTAGTTCTCATGGCTACTGTCCGTTTTCACCTGATGTCCACCCTGTCTCCCGCCGAGGTCGTGCACGTACTCACCGACTTCGGGCCTACCCGTGCCGACGTGTGGCCGACTATCGACGCCGAGCATTTCGTCGTGCACGAGCGCGGCGAGACCTGGGCCGAGGTCACCGAGGGCACCGCCGCCGCGTGGGAGCACGCCCGCTACGAATGGGACCCGGCCGGGGATACCGTCACCATCACCACGCTAAATTCCAAGCTCTTCGGCGCGGGCGGCGGCTGGGTCTTCCGCGCCACGCCCGACGTGTCCGGTACCCGCGTCGATGTCGAGCTGACCCGGAGCCCGCAAGCATTCAAGGGCAAGATCCTGGCGGCGCTACTGCCGCTGGTGGGGCCGTCCTCGCTGCGTAAATCCTTCGCCGCACCACTACGGGCGGCGTGATGTCCCTGCCACTGAAGAGAGCTGCCGTGCTCGCGCCCGGCGCGCACACCTTCGACTCCGACGGTGCGACCCAGCGGTATCACGTGTACGGCAGTGGACCGGTCTGCCTGGCGCATCCCGGCGGGCCGGGCATCCACTGGGAGTACCTGCGAGTGCCCGAGCTGGAAGAGCACCTGACCATGGTGTACGTCGAAGCGCTCGGCACCGGTGCATCCGGTCGGCTGACCACACATCCGCACGGCTACACCCGGGAGCGCTACAGCGTTGCGCTGCGACGGATCATCGAGCGTCTGGGCGGGTCGAAGGTTTATCTGCTCGGCCACTCGCACGGAGCGTTCGTGGCCGCCTACCATGCGATCCACCACCCGGATGAGCTCGCGGGGATCATCCTCTACGAGGGCGCCCCGGTGACCGGTCCCGAGCACGGCGCGGAGGCAGCCCGGCGGCTTCAGGAGTTCACCGCCGCACACGCCGATCGTCCCGAATTGGGTGACATTCTCGCGGCATTCGGTGCGATGCAAGCCATTTCGAACGACGTGCAGACGCTGGCCGTCGCCCGCGGTGTGCTGCCCGCGTATTTCGCCGACTATTGGGGCGACGAACCGCGCTGGGCCGAGGTGTGGGAAGCGTTGCGCGCGAGCTACATCTCGGGTCTGGACGCCGATGGTTCCCACGACCTGGTCGACGACCGCGCCGACCTACCGCGAGTCGCCGTGCCCGCGCTGGTGATGGTGGGCCGCTTCGACGTCATCTGCGGACCGCGCTGGGCGCAGGAGTTGCACGACCTCATCCCCGACTCGCGACTGGTGGTCCTGGAACACAGCGGCCACCTGGGTCATCTGGAGGAGCCTGAGCGTTTCGCCGCCGCGATCCGGGATTTCACCCTCGCACCACATCCCGCGCGGTCGACGACCGGTGCTGCTGAACGGAGAATGCGATGAACCTGCGAAACTCCGACAAGTCAACCGTGGCGCGTCCGCACGAAAGGCCGCCTATTGCAGGGCTTTTCGTGGTCGGCCCGATTGCGATGCTGATCTGGTCGGAGATGGCCGTGCGGCACGGTCGTGGACCGTCGCCGCGGGAGTTCATCGGGTAGCACCAGTTCATCGGCTAGCACCACGGGTCCTGCCTGTCATCGGAGAATCCACAACCAAGAACCCGCCGGCCACGAACTCTCGTGGCCGGCGGATTCGTCTGTGCTGCTACGCCTCTGACCTCGGTAGGAGCCCCGTCCGGGGCCAGGGCTGGTCCCGATAGGTCTCGAGTAGCCGCAGCCACACCTCGCTGATCGTGGGGAACGCCGGCACCGCGTGCCAGAGCCGGTCCAGGGTCACCTCCGCGGTGATGGCGATGGTGGCCGAATGCAACAGCTCGGCCACCCCCGCACCGACGAAGGTGGCCCCGACAATCGTCTCGCGCGCAGGATCGATCAGGATCCGGGCCCGGCCACGATAGTCCGGATCGTGTTGAAGAGCTCCCGCGACCCGGCCGATTTCGTAGTCGATGACGTCGACCGTACGGCCTTGCATGGCGGCATCCTCGGTGGTGAGGCCGACGGCCGCGATCTCCGGATCGGTGAAAACGACCTGCGGGACGGCGACGAGATCAGCGGTCCCGGTGTGCGGCCCCCATGGCGAGGTGTCGAGGTCGTGGCCTGCTGCGCGATCGGCGATGACCGCGCCGGCGATCCGCGCCTGGTACTTACCCTGATGGGTGAGCAACGCCCGGTGGTTGACATCGCCGACGGCGTAGAGCCATTCGTCGTCGACCGCGGTGACGGTAAAAGTGTCATCGGTGTTGAGCCACTCCCCCGAGTTCAGACCGACTGTCTCCAGCCCGATGTCGTCGGTGCGGGGTGCGCGCCCGGTCGCGAGCAGCAGCTCGTCGACGACGATCCGGGTGCCGTCGGCCAGGCCGAGGTGAACACAGTCGTCGGGGCAGCCCGCTCGTTCGGCGGTCACGATGCCTGTGCCGAATCGCAGGTCCACGCCTGCTGCTCGAAGCTTGTCGGCCACCAGGTCCGCGGCGAACGATTCGACTCTGCTGAGGAGGCGTTGCTCCCGGGCGATCACCGTGACCTCGGAGCCGAGAGCCCGCCAGGCCGTGGCCATTTCGACGGCGACGACCCCGGCGCCGAGAACGGCGAGCCGACGCGGCACCTCTCGCGCACTGGTGGCCTCGCGGCTGGTCCACGGCCGCACCGCGTCCAGCCCCAGCAGCGCGGGCATGGCCGCGCGGCTACCGGTGCAGACCGCGACCGCGTGCCGGGCACGCAATCGGACCGTGTCACCGCTGGGTGTCCTGACCGTCACCCGCCGGACTCCATCGAGTTCCCCGTGACCGCGAAGAAGCGTGATACCGGCGGATTCGAGCCATTCGACCTGACTCTGGTCGTTCCAGTCCGCTGCCATGCGGTCACGGTGTTTCAAGACCTCGTTGACATCGAGCGACCCGGTCATCGCGGCCCGCACACCAGGAAATAGCGCGGCCTCGGCGTGGAGCAACGCGGGTCTCAGCAGTGCCTTGCTGGGTTCGCACGCCCAATACGAACATTCGCCACCGACCAGTTCGGACTCGATGATGACGGTGCTGAGACCGGCGGCGCTGGTGCGGCCGGCGACGTTCTCCCCCACCGGCCCGGCGCCGAGGACGATGACGTCGTAGTGCTGGATGCTGTTGTCAGACATGATGTGTTTCCGTCGGCCGGTGGTCAGCGACCAGGTGCCCGCTGGGTGATTTCTTGCAGGAACCAACTGTTGCCATCCGGATCGTGAAACGCGGCGAAGGAACCGTAACTGCGGCGCTCCGGGTGGGCGCCCGCGACGCGGTCGGTGGTTCCGGCGTGGTGGAAGACGCCGGTCGCGTCCCGGAACGGACCGTCGACGGTGAGGCCGCGATCGGTGAGTTCAGCGACGGCCTTGTCGATGTCGGTGACGATGAGGTGCAGGCCGTGCAGGGTCCCTGGTGCGCCGACGGCGACACCGATGCCGAAGATGAGCGAGCATTCGGAGCCGGGCGGGGTCACCTGGACGACGCGGTAGCCATCGTCGACAGTGAAGTCCGCGTCGAGGCGGAATCCGAGTTGTTCGGTATAGAACGCCTTGGCGCGGTCGACGTCCGCGACGGGCAGTACGACGACTTCGAGTTTCATATCCATGATCGTGTTCTCCTGTGGTGGTTGGGTTTCGGTTCAGCGCGTGGCAGAAACCGCGTGGAACTTGCCCTGTTGGATGGAGAGATCGGTCCCGCCGCTCGACCAGCCGACAAAGGCGCAGCGCTCGAGGACGATCGTCGGTCTCGGCGCGTCGGCGATGGGATCGGCGCGGGTGACGGTGTCAGCGGTGCAGGCAACGACGAGGCAGGCGCCCGCGGTGCCGGCCGCGAGCGCCGTGCCGACCCGGGCAGCTCGTCGCCGAAGGCTATATCCGTTGTTGAACATAGGCTTTCACCCTCCATGCAGGTGGATACAAGGTGTGCGATCCCACTGTCGCCTGCCATGTACCGGTGCCACATCCGTCACCTGACGCTGGTTTCGACGTAAGCCGACGACAGCGTCAGCTAACGGATGCTGCCGATCCCGCACGAAGACAGACTTCGGTCAGCTCACGCCGAGCACCGCATCCTTCGAAAGGACTCGTGACTGTTTTCCCTCGCCCGCCCGCTGCCGCACCGGACCGCCGGTGCGTTCTGGGCAAGCATCTGCAGATGACCGTTCTCACCGCGCCGGAGGACACCGACGGCCGCCACGATCTCGCCGATGTCACCCTGCCTCCGGGCTCGGCGGCCGCACCACAGTTGCCCAGTCCGGCCGACGAGGGATTTCGCTGTCGGAGAACCTCGAACGTCGGGCAGAGCGTCAGATGACGGATGTGTGACCGGTGGCGTGGACGCGAGGGTTGAGCGGTCATTCCGCTTCACCCGAGGAGAATCATGAAACGACGACTCGTCGTTGCCGCAGTGGTCGGTGTCCCGCTGGTCGCCGCGGCCGCGGTGTATGTACCGATCAGCTTGTGGGACGGTGCGGGCGAGCAGACTGCTGCCGGATCCGCGACCGCCGAATGTCAGGGCGTTGACGTCCCGGCGCCTACGGGCGCCGAGATCGAATCGGTGACGGCGGTCAGTCAGTCGGCTGGCACGTTCTCGGTGCCCGGACAACCACCACTGGGCAACTTCCCGGTCCCCGACGTGCCGGCACACTGTCGGGTGACGGTCACGCTGACCCATCCCGGCGACGGCGACCACGCGAAGGTGGAAGTCTGGTTACCCGAGGCCGGCTGGAACGGCCGCTTCCAAGCACTCGGCGGCAGCGCCTATGCCGCCGGCGACAATGGTGCGGGCTTGGCCACCGCGATCAAGCAGGGATATGCGGCCGCCACCACCAACGCGGGCGTGGGCGAGGCCTTGGATACCAGTTGGGCTCTCAACAGCTCGGGCCAGGTCGACACCGCACTACTGACGAACTTCGCCGAACGCTCCCAGCACGAGTTGGCGATCATCGGAAAGCAGGTCACTGCAGAGGTTTACGGCACCGCTGCGCCGTACTCGTACTGGAACGGCTGCTCGACCGGTGGCCGCCAAGGCTACGTGGAAGCTCAGCGCCACCCCGACGACTTCGACGGCATCCTCGCGAACGCGCCCGCCATCAATTGGAACCAGTTCGAGGTCGCCACCTTGTGGCCGCAGGTGGTGATGAACGAGGCGCATACCTACCCGACGCCCTGCACGTTCGGTGCCTTCACCCGTGCCGCTGTCGCGGCGTGCGACATTCTCGACGGCGTCGCTGACGGCCTGGTCAGCGCCTTGCAGCGCTGCGAGTACGACCCCCACGCTCTGATCGGAACCAAGATCGTCTGCGATGGCAAAGAATCGACCATCACGGCCGCCGAAGCCGATGTAGTGCGCAAGATCTGGGAGGGTCCTCGAAGTTCCTCAGGTGAACAGCTCTGGTACGGGCTCCCGATCGGCGCGGCCTTCGACTACCTCGCCGCGGTCACTACCGACGCCAGCGGTACGCATGGGGCGCCGTTCCCTGTTCCCGCCGCGTGGGTATCGACGTTTGTCGAGAAGCAGCCGACCTTCGACACTTCCAAGCTCACCACACGACAGTTCGAAGACATCTTCCAGCGCGCACGAGCGGAGTACGACACGGTCATCGGCTCTCGCGAAGAAGACCTGTCCGCGTTCCGCGACGCAGGCGGCAAACTCCTCACCGTGCACGGTGACGCCGATCAGTTGATCCCCACACCGGGCACGGTCGACTACCGCAAGCGCGTCGAGGACAAGATGGGCGGCGCCGACAAGGTCGACGACTTCTACCGCCTGTTCCTCGCCCCCGGCACCACACACTGCGGCCTCAGCGGCGGCAAGGCCGATGACCTCGCGGCGCTGGTGGCCTGGGTCGAAAACGGCAAGGCGCCGGACACCCTGACCGCCACGTTAACGAATGCGACAGGCCAGCCCCTCGTCCGTGAACTGTGCCGCTACCCACTGATTTCCCGATATACCGGCCAAGGGGACACAGCCGCCACCGACAGCTTCCACTGCGGTCCGGCCTGATTCGAACGGAACCCAGCCGCCGAACCGCTGATCTCTAGCCGCCGACGACTCTCGTGGAGCGCGGCGCTGGTGCCTGGACGTAGTTCAGTGTCTGGACGGTTCGGATCCGCGGCCGGGGTCCGGACACTCTTTGCCGACATCGACCTCGGTTTACTGAAGCTCTGGGGCGTGCATGGCGCGCGGTTCGCCTCCAGACCAATGAACCCATCCGCGCAAGGGTGAAACGAATGCTGCTGAACACGCCGACGGGCGCTGCGACGCTGGCCACTCCCACGCTTTCCGCAGGTCGTGGAGTTCAAAAACGTGGGGTTTCTGTGGGATCTGGCCGAAAAACGTCAAATCTCCGAAAAAGCAAAACCCCCCTCCGACCCAGGTCAGAGAGGGTTTTCACTGTCGGGCTGACAGGATTTGAACCTGCGACCACTTGGCGCGCGTTCCAGTTGTCCGGACCGTACCATCAGTGGCCAATACTGCTCAGCGCCAGTAAATTCGCAAACCGACAGTTCTCAACGATTCCCAGAAATTCGTATTGATTCCGGTCAAAGGTTGCAGGTACTCGATGACCGCGGGCGAACGCAGCAGTAGGTGGTGCCAGAGACCACATCTCGCCGGGAGCGCCGGTTCACGCGGACCAACCGGTCGAGCTGACCAACGACGCCATCCGGCCATGCCCACGGCTACGCGCTGGTGTCCCGGCTGCACACCTCACCGGTGTTCACATTCGCCGCAACAGCGTCAATCACCGAATCCAGGCGTAGTTGAGTGCGGGCCAGTCGTTCAATGGTCTGGCGCAGCTGATCGCGCTCCACACCTAGGCGGTCGAGGAGCGCTGGGGTGGCTCGGCCGTCCACAACGTGTGGTGTGAGCTCGCCGATCGTTCGACTGGACAATCCCGCCGCATACAATTGCTGGATCAGAAGAACCTGGTCAACGGCAGTTTCAGGGAAGTGACGCTGGCCGCCGGGGCTCCGTTGGGCCCGGAGCAGATTCTGCTGTTCGTAATACCGCAGGGCGCGGGCAGAGACGCCGGTCCGGCGAGCGAGTTCTCCAATACGCATTCGAACCTTCGAGTGATCCGTGCCGCAACTACTTGACCCTGACACCTACGTCAGGTTTTAGCGTAGTCGATGCGCCCCTCATCCAGGCACGTCCTCACAGTAGGACGACCGCGCACACAAACCACGGGCTACGGGTGCATGCAGCATCCCGGCCGAAAGGTGACTCCCACATGATCCCTCACCCCGCCACCGGCCTCACCGATCCCACCCCGACACCGGTCGTCACAGTCAAGCCGCTAATACTGCTCACACCCGACCGCGGGGTGAACCTGCAGGTACGAGTCTCCGCACCAGTGACCGGCTCAGATCTGCCGATCGTATTGTTCGCTCACGGATTCGGCTCGAGCCTCGACGGCTACGCGCCGCTCGTTGATCACTGGAGCTCCCATGGCTTCGTCGTGGTCCAAGCTACACACCTGGACTCGACACGGATCACCCTCGCTACGAACGACCCACGCAAGCCACAACTGTGGCGTTACCGCGTGCAGGACATGAAACGAATTCTCGACGACCTCGGTGCGCTGGAAGCAGCAGTGCCCGGGTTGCGGGGGCGGGTCGACCGCGACCGGATCGTCGCCGTCGGACATTCCTTCGGTGGCCAGACCGCGGGAATCCTGGTGGGGTTGCGCGTCACCGATCCGCAGACCGGCCGCGCCGAGGACCTTTCCGACCCGCGAATCGCGGCCAGTATCCAGCTGGCCACCGCAGGACACGGCGGTGCCGAACTCACACCCTTCGCTCACGAACATCTCCCCTGGCTCCGAGCACAGGACTTCTCCCACATCACCGCCCCCGGCCTCGTGGTCGCCGGCGACGACGACGACCTCCCCCTGTCCACCCGAGGACCTGCCTGGACAACCGACCCCTACACACTGAGCCGAGGCAACAAAAGCCTGCTCACCGTCTTCGGCGGCCAACACTTCCTCGGCGGCATCTCCGGCGAGAAGGTCACCGAGACCACCGACGAGAGCCCCGACCGCGTCACGCTCGTCCAACAGGTCACCCTCGCCTACCTGCGCCACATCACCGGCATCGACCACAGCGACTGGACCACAGCTCAGACCCTGCTGGGCGCACCCCACCCGCTGGGACGGCTGGAATCCAAATAGCACACACCGGTTGGACCCTCGGCGACACCAGCCATCTGGCGACCATCGATGCCGCCGACCCTGAGCAGCGGGCCGGTCGCTGAGGTCCGGCTTCCGGTTCGAGTGCCCAATGGGTTCCACGGCAATTGGATTTCGAGACATCGGGATTGACACGGACCACATCAGCGGACCTGAGTGCCCAGCGTCTTGCCGAGGACCGGATACTTCGCCACGATGTCCTCAACCGCTGTGACGAAGTCGGCTTTGAACGCAGGGCTCACGACCACAATAGTTCTTGGTTCTTCGATGCGGCACGACCGTAGAGTACGCCAACCACTGACCTCAATTATCGGAACGCCGAACGCCCCGCGCTCGTAACGAATGCAGGGCGTTCGCGATTGGGTAATCGGCCGCGCACAGGCTTGATACAAGCTAATGGTTGGCGTTCACAGCGTATCGGCCCCGGAAGACACCAACCGATCAAGCACACCTCCGGCAACCCTTGCTTGGTCACCACTTCTGAAGGTGGACCCAATGCAGAAGCCGGACCTGCCCCAGGACTCTCCACCGACGAACACCACCCTCCGGGACGCCAGCACGAAACCGCGAGAGCTCGAAGTCATCGTCCCGGCGAATCCGCCCGACCTCACACCTGCCGCGGCTCGCGCATTGCTGCATCTCCTCACCAACCTCGCCAACAGGCCGCTATAGCCGAACCTCGCGAAACAGATGTCGATCCCACGGCGTAGACCGAGGACGACCTCATACGGCCTTCACGCCCAGCCGCGACGAAACGAACAACCCGAGCGACTACGCAGCTTCGGCCGGGACGATCAGGAGCGCCCGCATTTCAGCATGATGGTCGACAACAGCGCTGACCCATCTCAGATGGGCTGCCCCTTCAGGCTTGACAGGATTTGAACCTGCGACCACCTGGCGCGGGTTCCAATTGTCCAGAACCTAGCCATCAGTGCCCAATAATGCTCAGCACCAGACTTTCTCCCGAAACGACCGTTATCAACGATTCCCATGGATTCGCGTTGATTCCGGTCAAAAGTGTGAGGTTTCTGTAAGGCGTTTTCCGAGCCCGCACCCATAGCGTGGCATGGACTCGTCGATGTTCAGGCGTGCGCTGGGGCCGCCCAGATCGGTCTTCACTCGGCCCGGTGCTATGAGCAGCAACGTGCGCAGGTCGTCGCCGTGCCGCGCGGCGAAGCTGAGCATCAGCTGCGAGGGGCTCGAGCTGAACGGGCACTTCGCGGTACTCGTGCTGCGGCGGTTCGCCGACCCCACCCTGCCGGTACCACCCCGAATCGCGGACCCGCGGTGAGGCTTTCGGTATCCGGCCTTCCGGTCGCCAGCGGTGACATCTCGACGATCGCGCCCCGGCAGCTGCGTCGCCCGCTCGGATCGGGGTATTCCACGGAGTGAAGGGCGGTGACGCCGGGTCGCTGTGCACCGTGGCATCACGATCGTCGGTCCGCTCATCGGCTCGACTCGCACGCGACCGGCGGGCGGGCGGGCGGCGCCACACGTATACCGGTGTAACCGGATTCGGAGACTGTCATGATTGTTTTCCTCGGCCTGGTCCTGCTCATCGCCGCGGTGGTGATCGGCACGGCGGGCGTGCTGAGCAACAGCGGACCCGCCCACACGCTCAGCGACGACTTCAGCCTGCTCGGCTACCACATCACCGCAACGTCGGGCACGTTGTTCCTGTGGGCAGTCGTGCTCGGAGCCCTCGGCATGCTCGGCCTGGTCCTGCTCACCGCCGGCGCGCACCGTTCGTCGCAGCGCCTGCGTCAGACCAAGGCCGATCTTCGGCTCGCCCGTCGCACCGGCACGAGCAAGCGGGCCTTCCGTCCTTCGGCCGAACCGAAGGAGAAGGGGACCGTGCTCGCGAAGACACCGCGTAGTGCGAGCGCACGCCGCACCTGGCGACATCCCTTCGGTGACCGCTCCGCCGACGCCGTGACGCACTGACCCGACCGCACGGAATCGTCATCGGCACCCACCGACACATTGCCTACGTGGCCAGCCGCGAGACCGGTAGCGTCCACGCGATCGACATCCGTTCCCGGACACTGAGGGCCACGGTGAAGGTCGGTCGCGACGCGGCACACCTGGCTCTCGATACCGCGTCGAACACGGCATACGTCGCCAATCGCGAAGACCACACCATCTCGATGATCGACACCACGTCGAACACGGTCGTCGCAACGGTTGATGTCGGCGGCAAGCCGCAAGGCATTGCCGTAGATCCACGCACTCAGAATGTGTATGTGACCGACTCCGAACGAGGGACGGTCATCGTACTCGCGGGCGCCGCTAACTGCGTTGCCCCCGAGCCGTCGCTTGGGGATGGGAGTCCAGTATGCCCCGATTGGGATGGTCCGCGCTGGCTACGACGATCGGTAGAACCTCTGTACTCGAACGAAAATGGATCCCTATGGCGCACAAAGTCATTGTCAGCCTTGCTGATGACTTCGACGGCACCTCCTAGGCCGACGAGACCGTCACCTTCGGAATCGACGACGTCTGTGCAGCAGCCAGCAACCTCTGATCACTCTCGGCGCCTACGTGCTGTAAATCCTCGAGTAGCACAGCACACGGGCGAACGAATTGAGTTGGCGCTCTGTAGATTCCATACTCGATGGACCAACATGGCTCGAAACCAGATCCTTCGGTTTCCGGTAGGCATCGGCCACCGCTTGACCAGCGATATCGGAAACCCCGCCACTGCGCCTACCGCGACCGCCGCAGCCACGACTTCAGGCACCGACCCCCAGACTCGCCACACCCATGACCGGCGCAGCTCTGACATTCTGACCCCGAATGAGGCTGCTAGCGTAGACCATTCGGGAGGATGAAGGGCCCCGTCACTACTCTCGGCAGGACACGCATGGAAGAGTTGGGAGGGGCTCGGACGAATTCGTCCGAGCCCCTCCCACCGTGTCAGCAGCCCAAATCAGCGGTCGCGCTGATGCGCTGCTTGGCGCGCCTCATCGATGTCGGCTTCAGCGCGTGCTTTCTCCGCAGCGGCTTCCTTGCTAGCAGCCTCGCGCTGGGACTCGGCCTTGTCCTGCTGGGCCCGACCCTCGTCTTTGAGGTTGTCGTCGCCGGTAAGCGCACCGGCGGCTTCTTTGGCCTTGCCTTTGACGTCTTCGACGACGCCTTCGACGCCTTCGCGAACTCCGTTACCGTGCTCGGGCATAGTTTGACCTCTCGTCGCAAGGATGAACTGTCGTTTCCGGCATACCCCGACTCTTTCGAACCAACCAGGGTCGTCGAAGTCAACAGCGTCGAGGTCAACGCCGCCGAAGTAGCTGACTGCGGCCCGGTACGGTGACGACCTCTCTCCAATCCTCAGCGTCGGCTTCGGTCACCGGACTCTGCGATCAACCTGAAGGCATGCTCTCGGCGGAGATCGATTCGAAGGGTTCGGCAACACCATCGAGCACACAGCCGAACAGCGTCAGATCAGCGGACCGAGACCGCAAGAGTGAACGTGTTGCGCAGTCCAGAAAGACAGACCTATCTACCCGCCGCTGCCAGGTGGAGCTTCTCGACCGCCGGCGTAGATGAAGCTGCGGGCGAATCGGCTCAGCACTACCATTTGTTGACGTGCAGTACTGTGTCGAGCGGGGCGCGTTTGGCGAGCTTGAAGTCGGTGCCCTTCGTGTAGGCAACAGGCAAGAGCACGCCCTGCCGAATACTCGGGGGAACTCCCAGCGCCTCGGCGACCTCTCGTTCGTACTCCAGATGCAGTGAGGTCCACGCAGACCCGAGGCCGCGCTCACGCAGTGCGAGCGCGAAGCTCCAGGCGGCGGGGAGCAGCGAACCCCACAGACCGGCCTGGTTCCCCTCCGGCATCTGCCCACCCGGAACATGGATCGCACCGATCACCAGCACCGGTACCTGCTCCATCACCTCCGCCAGATAGGTCGCACTCGAAGCCACCTTCTCCGCGGTATCGGCGTCCTTCGGCGGCTTCGCCTGCCGCACGGCCGCACCCGCCGCAGCGTAGGCGGTGTAGGACTTGCGGTAGTACTCCGCCACGATCTTCTTGGGCTCGGGATCGGTCAGCACGATCCAATGCCAGCCTTGCAGGTTACTGCCCGACGGCGCCTGGAGCGCCACCTCCAATGCGTCGGTGACCACCTCCAGCGGCACCGGCCGATCCAGGTCGAGACGTTTGCGCACCGACCGGGTCGTGGTCAGTACCTCGTCAGCGGACAGGTCGAGATGCGGGAACTCGACAGTCATACGTTCTCCCATCTTGCGCTCGGTCTCAGGATCGCCCCGGCATGTAGTCGACGGTGCGCATATCAACGTATGCGAAGATCCCTTCACGGGCATCGCCATCCCCCAGCACACCACGAATCCGACTGCCGATCCGGTCGCGGGCTCGGCGATCCGGCTGTTATCAGAAATTCGGCCCGAGGGGCAGAGAATGAGCGTGCCCCGCGATCCCCGCTCCCACCCTGCCAGCCCTGGCACGAAGAAATCGCTGATCACCGATGCGATCAGCTCCGCAGGCCAGATCTTGCCCACGACCGCGGGGATCGCGCTAGTGATTTCTCGATTGATTGCGACCGCCTGTAACGGGAAACCTTGGACAACAACGGTATCCGGCAACCGGAGTTCACTGGTGGCCTGTCGCGGTTCTCGCTGGTCGGCGATGCCGCATGATCGCAGGAGGTGTT
This sequence comes from Nocardia sp. NPDC057272, assembly GCF_042668615.1. NCBI lineage: Bacteria > Bacillati > Actinomycetota > Actinomycetes > Mycobacteriales > Nocardiaceae > Nocardia > Nocardia sp. NPDC057272. The sequence continues at coordinate 47,123 of NZ_JBHUYK010000004.1, forward strand.
GCATTGTCTGTCGACCAACGCGACGGGGATGTCGCTACAGGCGCTGACAGCTCCGTCGTCGCGCATCACAGCGAGGCCGAGGCCGCCGAACGATTCGCTGTCCGCAGTGCCGCGGCGTTACTCGGCGCTATGGGCATCGGTATCGGGTTCGGGGTGCTCACCGCACTGGTCCGGACGCGGTGGGAACCGATGCAGACCGCAGATCAAACGGTCACCGACCACCTGGTCGCCGTGGTGGCGGATAGCAAGGCCCTGCAAAGCATAGTCACCGGCATCACCGAACTCGGAGCGACCAGCACGCTGGTTGTGGTGCTGACCGTCGCCACCATCTGGCTGCTGCTGCGCCGTCTCCCCCGACTTGCCGTCTACGTGGTGCTCACCGCAGCGGGCGGCCTGATCCTCAACCCGGTCGTCAAAGAGCTTGTCGCACGGTTACGTCCGGTGGTGGACGAGCCCGTCTACACCACCGACGGTTGGAGCTTTCCCAGCGGACACGCGATGAGTTCACTGGTGTGTTACGGCGTTGTGCTGCTGGTCTTCACGCCCACCTGGCGGGCGGGCGCACGCCGCGCGGCGACCGTGTTCGCAGCGGGGATCGTGATCGCCATCGGGGTGAGCCGGATAGCGCTCGGCGCGCACTACCTCACCGATGTCCTCGGCGGCTGGTTGCTCGGCACATTGTGGCTCGTACTGGCAACGGTCGCCTTTCACCGATGGCGTCGCGACGCCCGGATCGACAGCACCGGCCCCCTACCCGGCGACGTCGCCCCGGCCGAGGAAGACGACTTGCGACCGGTCCCGGTTCAGCATCCGCCCACGCTGCCGCACCCATGGCAAGGGATCGGCGAGCTCGCGGTCGCGTGGGTCCTGCTTGTCGGTGGGCTGGTGGGAATCGGCATGCTGGTGCGCACCTTGGACACCGACACCGCTGCCCTGGGGTGGGATCACCGCGTCGTGGAGATTCTCGCCGAGCACCGTAATTCCACGCTCACGTCGATCCTCGATGTGTTCGGCGAGATCGGAAATACCATCGCGATCATCACGGTCGCTCTGATCGTCGCAGCACTCGCGGTGGGCATCGCGCGCAGCTGGCGACCGGCGCTGTTCCTCGGCATGGCGCTGCTGGGCGAGATCACGCTATTCCTCACCACCGCTGCGATCGTCGACCGGGACCGGCCCCGGGTCGCACACCTCAATCCCGACCTTCCCCCCACGGCCAGTTTCCCTTCCGGGCACGTCGCCGCCGCACTGACGCTCTACGCCGGCACCGCCGCGCTGGTGTGGGCCACCACACGCCGATGGCAGTACCGGGTCTTCGCCGCCGCGGCACTCCTGATTCCGGCGCTGGTAGCGGCGCAGCGACTCTATGCCGGAGCCCACCACCCCACCGACATCATCGGCTCGATCCTGCTGTCCTCACTATGGATCGCGATCGTCTGGTGGGTCGTGCGACCCGTCTCGACCGGCGATCGGTCGGCACTCCCCCAGGCTCGGCCTGCCCGGCGCAGTTCATCCGCGAGCTGATCGTCGGCCGAATCGACCAGGGCCACCCCGACCAGCGCACGGTGACGCTGACGATGCTCTCGCGCCCGCACGACCTGCTGGGCTCGAGCGTCGATGAGATGCTGCTCGGCAATCGCGTCGCGTTCCCTACCTGGAGAACGACACACTCAACCCCGCGCCCCCTCCCGCGACCTCACCACAGCCTTGAAAGGGCGGCGCGACCCGCGTTCGACTCAGCTGGTGGACCTGGCGCGACTCGATACGCCAACGTCAGGGCCTGGGCGTGGTCAACCCGAGCTGGCCGATCAGTCTGGCCAGCCATTCGCGTGCGGCAACGTGGTCGTTGTCGAGTAGAAGCTGCACGGTGACGCCGTCGTATGCAGCGACGACTGCGTGGGCAGCCTCACCGACCGACCTCATTTCCCGCGGCAGGCTGAACTGACTGTTCGCCAACTTGGCCTCGATCTGGCTGCGCAACTGAGCGCGGTGGGCCAGTAGTTTCGCCGCGATCTCGGGCCGGCGGGCAGCGTGTGTGAGAAAGTCGGTTTTCACCAGCAACCAGTCACGGTCGAGAAGCAGTGTGACCGAGAGCCTGTCGGCGAAGGCCGAAAGGTCCGACGGATTGTCGATCGCAGCGAGCGCTGCGCGCACCTGCTCTGCGATCAGACCCGCGCGCTGGTCGTAGAGAACGAAGAACAGCTCTTCCAGGCTGTCGAACTGCGAGTAGAACGCACCGCGCGTATAGCCGGCGGCACCGCAGACGTCTTCTATACGGACCAGACCGAACCCCTTCTCCGCGAATACAGCGAATGCTGCATCCAGCAGGCGAGCCCGGGTTTCGGCTCGACGGCGGGTGACCCGGGGCGCTTTGGCCGTGCCGGGCGTGGAGCCGGACGACGAAGGCGTGGCCATTGCTGCTGACGCGTTCACACTCCAACACAGTACACATGCGTATTTGATTCGCTAATGTATCGGATACACGCATGTATCCATCATGCTGGCGAGTGAAAGTTGAGGTGATCGGCATGGACGCCGATGTCATCGTTGTCGGCGCAGGCTTGGCCGGTCTGGTCGCGACGCACGAGCTGACCCGCCGGGGCAAGCGCGTCATCGTCGTCGATCAGGAGAACGCCGCCAACCTCGGTGGGCAAGCGTTCTGGTCCTTCGGCGGGATCTTCCTGGTCGACAGCCCGGAACAACGCCGATCGGGCATCCACGACTCACTCGATCTGGCCTGGAACGACTGGTCGGGCAGCGCCGGGTTCGACCGCCTGTCCGATCAGGACAGTTGGGCACAGAAGTGGGCTAGCGCCTATGTCGAGTTCGCCGCGGGTGAGAAGCGTTCCTACCTCACCGAACTCGGCATAAGCTTCGTCCCCACAGTCGGCTGGGCCGAACGCGGCGATCTGCGTGCCGACGGTCACGGAAACTCGGTGCCCCGATTCCACGTGGCGTGGGGCACCGGCACCGGCGTCGTCGCGCCGTTCACCGAGTCGGCGTTGCGAGCCGCCGACGCAGGTCAGGTGATCTTCCGTCATCGGCATCGGGTCGACGACCTGGTCTTCACCGACGGCGCCGTCACCGGCGTACGCGGGGCGATCCTGGCCGCCGACGGCGCCGAACGAGGCGCACCCTCCAACCGCGACGAAGTCGGCGAATTCGAATTATCCGCCGGCGCAGTAGTTCTCGCCACGGGCGGGATCGGCGGCAACCACGACATCGTGCGTCGTCATTGGCCCGAACGAATGGGCACACCCCCGGCGACCATGATCACCGGTGTCCCCGCCTACGTCGACGGCCGCATGCTCGATATCGCCGCGGACGCGGGTGTTCGACTGGTCAACCGCGACCGCATGTGGCACTACACCGAGGGCATCCAGAACTGGGCGCCGATCTGGCCCAGCCACGCCATTCGCATTCTGCCTGGCCCCTCCTCGATGTGGTTCGACGCCCTGGGTCGGCGCGTACCCGCGCCGTACCTTCCTGGCTACGACACCCTGGGCACCTTGCGCTACCTGCGAACTACCCCCGAACTCGCTCCGCACGACCACTCCTGGTTCGTCACCACTCAGCGCATTGTCGCCAAGGAGTTCGCCCTCTCCGGCTCCGAGCAGAATCCTGACATCACCGCGAAGAACAGGGTCGGCATGATCCGGGAGCGGGTCTTCGGTAAAGGTGCCCCCGCGCCGGTGGCGGCCTTCATGGCGCACGGCGCGGATTGGGTGGTCGCCGACAACCTCGACGATCTCGTCGCGAAGATGAACGCCCTCACCGACGAGCCGCTGCTCACCACTCACGGCCTCCGTGAGCAGATCGTGGCTCGAGACCTGCAGGTTGACAACGCTTTCACAAAAGACGCCCAGCTCCAGGGCATCCACAATTCCCGCCGCTACCTGGGCGACCGCATCACCCGGACCACCGCGCCACACCGCATCCTCGATCCAGCCGCCGGCCCGCTCATCGGAGTGAGGCTCCATATCCTGACACGTAAGTCTCTCGGCGGCATCCAGACCGACCTCGAGTCCCGGGCGCTCGGCGCCGACGGCACCCCGATCCCGGGCCTTTACGCGGCCGGTGAGGCCGCCGGGTTCGGCGGCGGCGGACTCCACGGCTACAACGCGTTGGAGGGCACATTCCTCGGCGGGTGCATCTTCTCCGGGCGCGCTGCGGGCCGGGACGCCGCGGACAACTGAAAATCGGCGGGCCGCGGTCGAAACCACGGCCCGCCGATCAGCGGCCATCGCACTCGGATGGCGCCACTGTCATCGACGCCGATAGATCAGGCGAACGCGGCAGCGACGAACGGGACCGAGTCGACCAGGGAGGCATTGACAGTCGCGGAGTGGTCGGTCGGATAGGTATGCACACTCACCGGTTGCCCCGCTGCGGTCAGCACCGCGGAGTAACGCAGCGTGTTCGGGGTGATGATATTCGTGTCGAAAAGCCCCTGACCGATGAATACCGGTTTGTCGAAGCCGGTTTCGGGCAGCGCGAGGTAGTTGCGGAGGATGCCCTCCGGTAGGTCGCGAAGGGGCCAGGCAAGTAGATCCCCGATGACGACATCCGCTCCAGCGAGCTCCTGATGGAATTGGCGTTGGCACGTTTGCTGGGCACGCACGAACCAGTGGTGGCCGCCGGCGGTGAGGTAGGAGTCGATGTCCAGATCGGGGTGACTGGTCCGCAGTCCATTGAGGATGTAGAGAACGGCCTGGGTGTTGTAAGTGCTGATCTTCATCGGCGGAAATCCGGGACCCACCATGGCGATCAATTCCTCGTTGTAGGCGGGCACACTGGTGCCGACGGCCCCGCGGTAGTCCAGCTCCTCCCCGCCGAGCTCGGTGGCCAGCCGGGCGGTGAACATCGCGGCTTGCCCGCCCTGAGACTGACCGACCACCATCCATTTATTGGAAACCGCCTGGAAGTGGCGGGTGACAGCTGTGACCCCGTCGACGACGTTGGCGGCCTCGACTGCGCCGTTGAGATAGGGCTGCTGCCCGGGAGTTCCGAGCCCTGCATAGTCGGTTGCCACCACCGCGTAGCCCTGGCGCATCCAGGTGCCCAGGTACTCCCAATCGCGCTGCGGCGACCCCGGTCCGGCGACCGAGTACGCGCATTGGTCTGCCAACCCTATGGTGCCGTGTGCCCAGGCGATGATCGGCCACCCTCCGGGCGGGGGTGTCGTCAGCGGTGACGCAAGAGCGATCACAGCGGCGGGTATGGTCAGCCACTTCATGTGTATGCGACACCTCGCTCAGTTGGACGACATCGCTCGGACAGCTGCGGCCACCGCGTCCGGCGCCTCGATCGGCAGAAAGTGTCCGACGTCGGCAATCTCGGTGAACCGGGCCAGCGGCGCGAGTTCTGCCAAGGCACGTCCCATCCCGATGACCGCTACCGGGTCGGCGTCGGCCCACACGAACTGGACCGGCGTGGAATGTGTTTCGGCGACCAGCGCGCCGAGCCAGCGTTCCTGGTGCAGGTAGCGTTCCCGCACGTAGGCGTAGACGTGCGGTAACCGTTGGTCGCCGTCTTGGTAGGCCAGCAGTTCGGTCATCATCTGAGCGTCCTGTTCGGTGATCCGACTCGGCCGGGACATGAGTTTCTGCAGTCCGGGCACGTAGTCAGGGAGCATCTCGGCGCACACTTTCAACGCTTCCGGCAATCGCGAGGGGGTCTCGAGCATGCGCTGGAAGTCGGTGAGCTGGGCGTGGGTCTTCAGGATGCTGCCGTTGAGGAAGGTCGAGCCTACGATTGCGAATTTCAGTGTCCCCGAGCGCTTTCGGGCCAAGAGTTCGGTGTGCAGGCTGGTGCCCATATCGTGAGAGACGACATGAGCGGCGGTGAGACCGAGTTCGACGACGACAGCTTCGACGACATCGGCCTGCTGGAACAGTGAATAGCTGTAGGCCAGCGGCTTGTCCGAGAGCCCGAAGCCGGGAAGATCCACCGCCACGCAATAGAACTCGTCATCGAGGAGCTCCATGGTGTCGCGCCAGTCGAAACTGGACGTCGGGAACCCGTGGATGAACAAGAGGGTGGGTCGATCGCGGTGTCCACGGGTAGAGACGAACACGCGCTTCCCGTCGACAGTGACGTGTGCGCCCTGATCGAACCATGCCTGTGTGAGGGAAGTGGTGTGGGTCGACATGCAGGTTCCTTCGGTCGAGTGTTTCGGTGCAAGATGGTGTGATCAGTGGTCGGTGACCGGGTCGTCGAGATGTGCGGGTCGGCGCAACCACACCCAGGTAGCCGCGAACGCCGCAATGAGCATGGGCTTGTTGAGAACCAGCGCGAGTGTGCCCAGCAGCACGACATTTCCGGCCAGATACACCGGGCCCATGATCAGTACATGGGCGAAGCAGAAGACTGCCCACGCTGCGGTGACGCGGCGGTGCAGCCGGACCCGCGCTTGCGGATCGGGCCGGTCGGCGGGTTCGAGTCGGGTCCGGCGGCAGATCGGCAGGGTCAGCGGTGTGGAGGTGAGCAGGCTCGACGCGAAGGCCACGGTCAACGCGGTGTAGAGGATCAATGGCGGGAGAAAGAAGTCACGCCCTTCACCGGTGGCGGCGGCCATCGCGGAGAACACCAGGACCAGTGCGGTCGAGGCACCTACAACCTTGGGGCGATCACCGTGGCGGATTCGAAGCCCGGCGATGATCAACGCGGCGACGATCGCGACCATGACTCCGACGATGATGCCGTGGAGTTGAAGTCCCACGAGATAGCCGAGGATCGGTGCAGCGCCGTCGACCAGGTGCCGGGCGCCGCCCATGTCGCGGATCTTGGCGAGCATCGCGGCGCCACCGGAGGTACCGGTGTGTGATCGAGAATCGGATTCGGATGGATGTGTCACGGGATCAACGCCTTCGGTGAGCCGGAATAGAACACGGAGTCAGTCGGTCAGTGCGGGAGGTGGGGTTTCTCCGGGCGTACCGATTGCGGCAGCCGCGGTGGGTCCGCCGAATCGTTCGACCAGCACGGCCTGATCGGCCTTGGCGCGCTTGTCGACGGTTTCGGTGGTTTCGGGATGGAGGACCGCGACCAGTTCGCTGGTCAGCTCGGCGAGCACGGTGCGGTGATCAGGATCGGCGGCCAGGTCGACACGCTGATCGGGATCGGCGCGCACGTTGTACAACTCGGGATCGAAGTCGACGTAGTGGTGCAATGCGAAGTCGCCCTTGCGGATCAGGTACGCCGCGCTGGGTGCGCCCATCGCGTGGTACTCGCTGAACACCGCTCGATCGTGATCGGTGGGCAAGGCGGCCAGGTCCAGCAGGGAGCGGCCCGGCCGCGGCCGTGTTCCGGTCGAGCCCTCGACACCCGCCGCCTGCAGGATCGTGGGATACACATCGATCAGGCTGGCCGGAGTTCGGCAGACCGATCCCGCCGCGACCCCCGGACCGGCCATGATGAGTGGGACACCCGAGGACTCGGTGTACATCAGCGACTTGCCCCACAGCCCACGGCTGCCGACCATGTCACCATGGTCGCTGGTATAGATGACCAGCGTGTTGTCGGCTCGGCCGCTGGCATCGAGCGCGCTGAGGATACGACCGAGATTGTGGTCGAGGTAGCTGACCAGACCGTAATAGGCGGCCGCTGCCCGGCGGCGCTCTTCTTCGGTATTGGCGGCGTCTAGTCCGGGCAGCACTTCGGCGAAGGTCTGCACCCACGGATGGCGGGGGTGTCCCTGGTCGGGCCGCATCGTCGGCATCGGCATCTGCGCCGGGTCATACATTTCGAAGAACCGCGGCGGCGCCAGGTACGGAAAGTGCGGCGCCAGTAGCCCGGTGTAGAGCACCCAGGGTTCGCGGTGATTGTCGGCGTCGCCGAGCCACTCGCAGGTGCGGTCGGTGACCGCGGCGTCGTAGCGGGTGTAGTCGGAGTCGGCGCCGCCGGAGATGCTGACCATCAGCGGGGCGTTGTCGCGGCGCGGCAACGGGTCCCGGACCGAGCCCCATACCTGGCCGATGCCGTCCTTGAGGTGCATCGGCAGATGCTGGGCATCGAATCCGGTCGGATCGGAGCTGTTGCGGTAGTGCAGCTTCCCGATCGATTCCACCCGTCGCCCTGCCTGCTGGAGTTGATGCCCCCAGCTCGGCACGACTCCGTCGTAGCCCATGGCGTTGTCCCAGTGCCCGGTCTGATGGGGATACAGACCGGTGGCGAATGCGGCACGCGAGGGGACGCAGATCGGGCTGGCGCAGTAGGCGGAATCGAACCGTGTTCCGCGGGCTGCGAGAGCGTCCATATTCGGGGTGCGGATGAGCGCGTTGCCGTCCGCGCCGAGAATCTTCGGGTTGTGCTGGTCGGACATGACGACGAGCACGTTCATCGGTTGTTCGGACACCGGTGAGGTCCCCTTTCTGGTGTGTGCCCGGGCCGAGCAGCCCGAGCATGGTGGAACTCGATCAGCGGGCCACGCGAAATCCGGTGTTCCCGCTGGTGGAGTCAGGTTCGTTGTGGATGCGGGCCGCGACGCGGTAGCGGTTGCAGTAGCTGTCGTGACACAGGTACGACCCGCCACGCAGCACCTTCGTCGTGCCGTCGACAGGGCCTCGCGGGTCGACAACGAGGTCGCGGGGGTGGTCGGTGCCCCAGTGATCGGCGCACCACTCCCACACGTTGCCGACCATGTTGTGCAGCCCGAAACCGTTGGGGGCGAAGGCATCCACAGGCGCGGTTCCGCGGTACCCGTCGGCGGCGGTGTTATGTGCCGGGAAACGTCCGCGGAAGATGTTGCAGCGGTGGGATCCGTCCGGGGCCAGTTCGTCACCCCATGGATAGCGCGCCTGGTCCAGACCCCCGCGGGCGGCGTATTCCCACTCGGCTTCGGTCGGCAACCGGACCCCGGCCCATCGGCAGTAGGCCTGCGCATCTCGCCAGGACACATGGACGACCGGGTGATCGGCGCGCGTGAAGATATCGCTGCCAGGGCCTTCCGGCGCCCACCAGCTCGCGCCGGGCACGGCACACCACCATGGCGTGGCCTCCGGGCGACGAGCGGCGCGCCGGAGCGGCGCGGGCAGGAACCCGGCGAAAACGTAGGACCAGCCGAAGCGCTCGGCATCACTGAAATGACCGGTCTCGGAGACGAACGCAGCGAATTGGCCGTTTGTCACCGTGTGCGCGGCGATCTGGAAGCCATGCACCCGCACCGGGCGCACAGGTCCCTCGCCGTCGGCGCGGTAGCACTCCGGCGCCACACTACCCATGGTGAACTGCGCACCGGCCAACGCGACCAGATGTGACAATCTCTCGAAACCGCCGAGTCCGGTACGCGCAAGCGCCGCAGCCGACGAACTACTCGGACTCGCGGGTTGGATAACGTTGTAGTCCCGGTCAGACCTAGGCGCGCAGCAGTTCACAGGTTCAGTCCGATCGTGGTGGCTGCCGCGGAGAATGCAACCGCGGCAGCGGTGGTCGCGACCACCACGCCGATCCGGCGAGGGCTGCGTGTGCGAAGCGCACGTCCGCGCAGATGGCAGGCGATCGAGGCGACGACCAGCACCAGTGCCGCTGCTGCGGCAATCGGCCAAGCGATAGGGCTGGTCAGGGCGGCGTGGGTGACGATCGCGAACGCGACAGCCGCCGAGAGCGCGGTGCGTCGCCACGCCAACATCGTCCGCTCGACAGCCAGACCCGGGTCGGGCGCCCACTCCCTCGAGACGGTCACGACACCAGAACCGCGGTGCCCGCCGCGAGCGCGACACCGGTGACTCCGACTGCCAGCACCGGGACCAACGCGGATCCGGGCAGGTCGTCGCCGCGCTGCATCGCGGTCTCGACGCGTCGCCACTGCCGATGGGCTACCGCCGCGATCACCACCGCCAAGCCTGCGCAGGCAACGGCGAGGGTACGGCGAAACCCTGCTGTCGAGAACTGCTCTGCCAGGGTCTGCACCGCCACTCCGCCTGCCAACAGACCGAGTGCGGTACGGATCCACGCCAGAAACGTCCGCTCGTTGGCCAGGCTGAATCGGTAGTCCAACTGCTCGATCGCGCCGCCCTTCGGCGACCCGTTTCGGCCTGTGTTCTCACTCGCCACGTTCACACGTCCTCGCTCACAACTACACAACAGTTGTTGGACATAGTGCCCATGATTGGACGTGATGTCGAGCAATTTCGCGAATTTCATTCATTGGTGATCCGCACCACACTCGAGGTTGACGAGTGACATGACTCACGGCTAGCATCTTGCGCTTGTTGCCCAATACTTGACGTCACGTCTATTAACGACACTCTGCTCAAGAGTGGTCGACGGCGATGCTCGCCGGGCGCACTTCAGTTGCCCTCGCAGAGAACGGAATTCGAACATCATGCACTTCAGGACTGCCGCAGCCGCCGCCCTACTGACTGCCGGCGCGGTCGCCGCGGCAAGCGGAATCGCCCACGCTGAAACCATCCCGACCTCCGAGGTGAACTACACCGCGACTCAGTCCGGTAAGTCGGCCGTTGTCACCGTCGACGCCGGCTCGCTGCTCGTCGACCAGGACCAGTTGCAGGTCAAAGACCCGCAGGGGCAACTTCTGGCGAGCGTGCCACTGTCGTTCCACCTCGACGACAAGATCCTGCCCATCGAGGCAACCGTCGAGGGGCGCACCGCCACCCTGACGCCGGTCACCGACCCGGTGCGCGCGGTCACCGCGACCCCGATCGCCTCCCTCGAGGATGTCGCCGCACGCACCCGAGAGGAGCGCGACCGCGAGGCTTTCACCAAGATGGACGGTCAGATCCGCTTCGGTGTCATGGTCGGCGCCATCCTCGGCGGCGTTCTCGCCGGTGGCGTCGGATGTGTTGTCGGCGGTGTCGTCGCAGCCCCCAGCGCGGTCCTGACCGCGATCTTCGGGCCGCTCGCCGGCTGCGTCGCGGGAGCGCTCGTGATGGCACCGGTCGGCGCATTGGGCGGGACGCTGTTCGTCGCCGCACCCGTCGCGCTGGCCTCAGCCCTGCAGTACTTCACCACCATCAATTCCCCGATGCCTCCGACGACCCCAGAAGCCCGCTGAGTCGCCACTGCCAGGATGCGGACCCGGCCGCAGCAGCAAGGGTCTGCATCCCCGCGACTCGCGGTCAAGGACGTGGCGGCGGTTCGTCATCGAAGCCCGACGCCCAATACCGGCCGCGCAGCGACAGATTCAGGAGCTGATCGGTGATTTCCTCGGCGCTGAGCGTGCTCTCCGATTCGAGCCACCACGACAGCGTGGCGACCAATTCTCCCACCCAGGCACGCGCCAGCACCTCGGCATCGATCCGCAACTCGACCCCCTGAGCGGCCGCACGGGCGGAAAAGATCTCCACCGCGGCGCCACTGCGATCGTCGAAGAAACGACGCAAGGCCCGCCCATCGCCCGCCCCGCGCAGCACCACCCGGAAAGCATCGCGCTCCTCGGCCGCATACCGGAACAACTCCAAAACCGGCTTACCGGTGAATCCCCTCACCGAATCGGCGACCAGCGGCTGCAGCCTGCGCTGCATCTCCTCGATCAACTCGGTGACGAGGTGATCGAGGAGCGCGTCTTTGTCGGCGTAGTGGGTGTAGAACGTCGCCCGACCCAGGTCGGCGGCCTCGGTGATGTCCTCCACGGTCACCCCGGAGAAGCCTCGTTGGAGCACCAGAGAGACGAAAGCTCCCCTCAGCAGGCCACGCGTACGACGGGTCCGACGATCCTCAGCCACTGCAAGACCTTTCACTGGGTACTCATCGGGATCCTACCGAGATAGACAACGCGAACAAATATTGTCATCGCGTTCGAACATTGCCGCTGTAGAGAGCCGCGGCGCGATTGTCCGAGGCGATGATCGCAGATCACTGCGGTCGGAGACCTACGACGCCAGCTCGCCGTACCGAATGCAACTGAACCACTTCGGCGCTTTGTATCGACTGCTACGACGGTGTTCGCAAGGCCGAGGGATTCATCTACTGCCCTGGCAGTAGCGACCGCGCGCTGTGCTTCAACTGCGCGTATCTCGAGGCGGTCGACGGGAGAAGCTAGCCCATTCCCAACCGGTACCGGGTCGCGGCCGGAATACATGCCCGACTCACGCTCGTGCCTGGTGGATGAGTCGGATCTCAGGCCGAGCGTGGATCAGTGACCGAGAAGAAAGCCGCGCCGCCCATGAGGCCCCGCCTTCAGCGTCGGTTCATCGCGGCGGCGAGTTCGTTGATATCGCCGTCGCTCGTCATCGCGACGCGATCGACGCGGTCACACGCGACCAGTGCCCCACTGCACGCGAGCAAGTCACCCAGATCATCAACACCGTGGATCTGGCGTCGGGGCTCGTCGGTTTCTGATCTCGCGAGCGGGCTGTTCGAGCACGGCTGTATTTCGGCTTCGACCGACGGTCGGCGCGCAACGGCCGCACCCGCGTGCTTGGGTCGGGAACAACTGGGTATGGCCCTCCCATGCCTGAATCGCTGAAGCGGGCAGTCACCACCCCGCTGCTGTACTTCTTCATCCTCGGTGACGTTCTCGGCGCAGGCGTATACGTGTTGGTCGGATCCGTCGCCCGTGAGTCCGGTGGCGCGGTCTGGCTGCCGCTGCTGACAGCACTCGTGCTGGCCGCGCTCACCGCAGGCTCCTACGCCGAACTGGCCACCAAGTATCCGCGAGCAGGTGGATCTGCCCACTACGTCACCATCGCGTTCGGTCCCGCGGCTGGTTCGTTCGTCGGTTTCTGCATGCTCGCTGCCGGCATCGTCTCGGTGGGCGCGCTGGCCAGGGCGTTCGCCGGAGACTACTTGCAATCGTTGATCTCGTTGCCGACTCTCGTGGTCGTAGTCGTCTTCCTGGCACTGCTCGCCGCACTCAATATCCGTGGGATCAAGCAGTCCCTCAGTGCGAATGTGGTGGCTACTTCGGTGGAAGTCGGCGGGCTGCTGCTGATCATCGCCCTGGGCGCGTGGCTGATGCTGCGCGGCGACGCGGATCTGGATCGGCTCACCCAGGTGGGCACCGCCGATCACAACGCCATCGGGGCGGTGTTGGCGGGTTCGGTGCTGGCGTTCTACTCGTTCGTCGGGTTCGAGACCTCCGTGAATCTGGCCGAGGAGGTCAAAGATCCGCGGCGGTCCTATCCCACGGCACTGTTCGGGGCATTGCTCACCGCGGGGGTGGTGTACCTGCTGGTCGGTGTGGTCGCCAGTGCTTGCGTACCCACCGATCAGTTGGCACAGTCCAGCGGGCCGCTGCTCGAGGTCGTTCGCGCCGCCGGTGACATCCCCGACTGGCTGTTCAGCGTGATCGCGCTGGTCGCCGTCGCCAACGGCGCGCTGCTCACCGGCATCATGTCGTCACGGTTGGCCTACGGGATGGCCAACGACGGGCTGCTTCCGTCGGTTCTTGGCCGGATCCTGGCGAGCAGGCACACACCGTGGGTGGCGATTCTCGCGACGTCGGCCGTGTCACTGATCCTGGCGTTGACCGGCGAAGTCGACTCCCTGGCAGCCACATTGGTGCTGTTGCTGCTGTTCGTCTTCGCAAGCGTCAATGCGGCAGTGCTGGTCTTGCGCCGAGACAACGGCGAGCCCGATCACTTCCGAATTCCGGCCGTCTTTCCGTGGCTGGGCTTGGCCTCGTGCCTGTTCTTGTTCACCCGGATCGACAGTGAGGTGTGGGTGCGCGGACTCGTGCTCGTCGCTTTCGGAGCCGTGCTCGCCCTCGTGAACGCGATCCGGGCCCGCCGAAACGGTGTGGTCGAGGCAGACCGAAACGGATATGGCGAAACTACGACAAAGGAGGATTCTCATGCCGAGAACTAGCGACACCGATGACGAAGCCGACGAGCCGAAAGGTGGAAGACCCGGCCCTACCGACCAGGGTCGCCAGGGTGGAATGGCAACACGTGAAGTAGCCCCAGAGTTGAGCGAGCCAGACGACGCACAAGAACCACCCGACTGACCGTCTGTCATTTTTCGGGCGGCGCGCACGTCTTCACCGCACGATGTCCGAAACGGCCCGAAGTTCTGTCCGAAACACGCGGACAGGAGCTCACGGTCATCTACGCGGTGACGTGGCAGCGTCGAGTTCGCGGCGTACGGTTTCGATCTTGTCGTCATGATCGGTTGCCCACTGAGCCAGCGCGACCACGACGTCCACGCAAGACGGCTTCGTCCTGCCTGCACGAGGTCGCGCACGCTGGCGACAGTGCTGCGAAGTGTCGGCAGCGCCTAGGCCGCCTTCTCCGCCAGGTGACGTCCGAGCGAAGCGATCGGCGCACCGATCAGCGGCCGCCCGGTTGCCACCGCCAGCGCGGTACCGACAACCCCGATCAGTCCGCGCCGACTCGGCGCCGAAATGCTCGATGACAGCACGGTTCGCGTGCTCGGTGGCGCCAAGGGCTCGGCAGCGATGCGGTCGGACAACCAGCCCAGACTCATCGGGGTCGACAGCGGAAGCAACGTGAAGTGGTCGCTCAAGCGGTCGCGCACGTAAGTGACGTGTGTGCCCGCGCCCCGGTACCGTTCGACCTGCTCGTCCACACTGCCGCAATGAATCACCTGATCATTGACCGGCTGCAGCACCAGCAACGGGCACGCCGGGGCAGACAACCCCAACCGCAGATCATCGAGCACCGCACGAACCTTCGGCTCGGCGAGAATCTCATCCAGCGGGCGTCGTAGATGGTCGTCAAAACTCTGCCCCGACATCCGCAGCAGCGCGACAATCGGCGGTAGCTTCTCGACGGCTGCCAGCAACGCCTGCCCCGCGGGCAAAATATCAGCGTCGAGGGCCGCGTCGAGGTCCGGATAGAGCCGACGCAATGCCGCCACGACCATCAGCGGAAAACCGGAGAATCGGCTGCCGTGCAGACGAAGGAACACCTCACCCGGATCACCTACCGGTGCTCCGAGCACCGCACCGACCAGGTTCAACTCGGGTGCGTAACTCGGAGCCATCTCGGCGGCCCACGCGCTGGCCATGCCACCACCCGAGTACCCCCACAACGCGATCGACGTTCGCGGATGCAGGCCGAGCGGCGTGAACGACAGTGCGGCCCGTGCTCCATCCAAGCTGCGATAACCAGGCTCCCGCGGCGCGCCGAAACTTCCCTTCAGACCACCGTGATCGGCGATACTGACCGCCCAACCACGACGGAGCGCATTCGCGATCAGGGGCCATTCGAGCCGGGTGATCGACCCCGGCGCCCGCGTATGGTGGCGCAACACGTAGGACGGCGCGCAACGCTCGGTCACCGAGTCGATCGCGGACTGGAACAACAACAGCGGGCGGTCCTGGTCCGGGACAGCCCCCGCGGGGAGCACGACGGTTGTTATCGCGATCTCCGCCCGGCCGAACAGGTCATTGCTGCGGTAGGCCAATTGCCAGGCTTGGACCTGCTGCCGGACCGAACCGAACAGTGACAGCTCGACTCGCCTGCTCCGGATCAGCGAGCCCGGTGCGTAGGCGGCGATATCGGCGGGGCACCGCATGAAGGGGTCGACAGAGAGGAGCTGTGGGACACCCCGGTGCGGTCCTGTAGTACTCGGCCCTTGCGAATGATCAGCTTCTGACACGATTTCACTGGTCTTCCTGGGTTCGATAAACGAGCTGTGCGATATCGGAACCCAGGTCCACAGACCTCATCTCACAAACGGCCGAAGGCGACCTTGCCCACTACGAAGCCTAAGCAGCTCTCACTCAACTTGTGGGCCGCGCGACATCAATTGTGTTAGCTCACAACATGTTCAGCGAATACGTTGTATCACGACGCAGGTTCATCCGCACGGCGGCCTCGCGTGTCCCGTCCGCACTACCCGTGGGCTTCAAGGGAACGCCGTGCCGGACATGCGGCCTAGTAGCGGTACGTCGGTCCTGGTGGAGCACTCGCGACTGTCGGAAGCGGTGCAACCGCACGCCTATCAATTCAGCCGGCCCCGAGTTGGTAGACGTCCTCGCCGCGGACCGAGTCCAGCACCAGACCACGGGCAACCGACTTGGTCGCAATCCAACTCACCGACCGAGGTTTGAGTACATGCCTCGATATGGCCAGATCGCCCCCGCAGGCCCGACGGTCGCTCATCGTCGAGATCCAACCGCACATCGGGAAAAGCGAAGATCCGTGGTCAGGCCGTCCTGCAGTCGCCTGGCATCATCGCCAAGAAGCTGATTCAACTTTGGGTCACCCTTTAGGTTGGTGAGATGTCGATGACGTGGCCGCAAGTTCGGGGCTTGAATTTCAGCACGATGGGACGATCCGTGCAGGCCGAATTCTGGTCCGGCGGCCGGTATGCCGGACGAGTCCAGCATCAGCCACCCACGTCCTGGCGGATCGAGGACGCTTCCGGCGCCCCCACCTACATCGAGAACGACGCCCACGAATACCGCAGGTCCGACGAGGTGATGATCCATACCGTCAAGTCTCCGAACACGGGCGTCGCGTGGGCCGGCGATACTCCCGTCCTGCTGGTCCGGGCCTACTCGCTGTGGCAGCTCGACAACGACCCATGGTCACAATTGCGCCAGCACGGTGAGGTGAGCCCGGTAGAGGTGCACGGCCGCACCGGCTGGCAGGTGCGGTTCACCGACAGCAACAGTGGCGGCGAGGTGACCTACGTGATCGACGCCGAGCTCGGAATCGCGTTGTCGCGCACCGTGGACGGACACTCGATCGAACTGTCGAACCCAGTCTTCGACGAGCACTTCGATCCGGCAGCGTTCGAATGGCACGGCCCGGCCCGCGAGGAAGACCGGTTGGAGACGTCGGCGCGACGCGAGTACGACGCGAAAATGCAGGCCATCGCCCAGATCCCGCGACCACAAGTCACCTGGCTACCTGGCTCGATCGATGCCCGTCCCGTCGACGGCGACCCCCGAACCGGAACCCTGGCCCTGCACGTCATCGCCCAGTACCCCACCGTGACGCTGCGGCAGTGGCTCACCGAACTCGGCGAACCCGAACTCGATGAGAACCAGTACCTGCAGGCGTTGCACCGCGAGTCGGTCGGTCCATGGACATACGAGATTCGCGCCTACCCGCCACTCGATGCCGAAGACTGCACCCGGATCATCGCCTCGATCGTCGCACCCGAGCCACCCGATGCCACACCTGCGCAAATCTGTGCGATCCTCGACCGCGACGCTGCCGAACAAGCCGATGCCGAGCTTCACGCGGCCCTCGGAATCGGGCGCCAGCTCGACGAATTCCTCGGCGGAAACGGCGACGTCTCCCTGCTCATCCGAACCGACTTCAGCGACGATGCTGCATGGCGCGCGACCGCAGCGGCGGCGATGGCCCCAGGCGAGGGCAAGGATTCCGATTTCGTGGCCTGCCTGACCTGCATCGACAATCCAGACAACGATGGCCTGTCGATCACCGCACTGCTCGACAGAATCGGTGACGCACCCCCGTACTATGTCTTCATCGCCGACACCGAAACCATCACCAACCCAGAACATCCCATCCTGGCGGTGGACACCGGCCCGGAAAACACCGGCCACGAACGAGGCCGAACGTTCAGGGTGATGCCGGCACAGATGTGGTCCGTCGAGAACAACCTGTCCATCTCAAACATGGATTTCGAGGACTTCGCTTCCGCATCCGACCCGAACGGTGTCTATCGAGGGTTCTAGGACCCGTCGATCGCCTCGCCGTCGGCGGGGGATCGATCCGGAACTGTGCCGAAGGGCCGTGCAATACTCGGCGAGTTCACTTCTGGAGAAGATGCGTGCTCAGAGCTCCTATCAGGTTCGACTGCTGAGTCGTCGCCGGCAGATCGCGCAGCGGCGAGAGGCGAGCTCGTCCTCGATGTCGACTTCCACTTCAGCGCTGAGGATTTCGATGAATACGACTACGAAGACGATGAAGTCCCCTACTTGTTGGTGGAGTGCATGCTCGCATCCCGGGAGGCCAAGAAGGACATAGTCTGCTTCTGGTGATACGCCCAATCGAGAGGCCGCAAAGCAGCTCGAGAGGCGCACTATTTTGCCGCTGGGCGCGCAGTCACGAACGTCCGCATCTGCCGATAGCAGTGTCAAGATTCCACGGTTGCCGACTGGGACCGGTGAGCAGCATCTAGGTTGCGACCCTACGATCGCCTGCTAGCGATCGACAGCGGATTGAGTGAACTGAACATCAACGCCATCGGGTTCACCGAGTTCGAGGGCGGCAAGGTACTCACCTTCCCTGGCGGAATCGAGTACGCGCGCATCTATGGGGAGTGGACACACGCGCAGTGCGTCACAGCAGTCGAGCAATGGGAGGCCACGACCGCCGAACAACGGCTGGCGCTCGACCCTGAGGTGCTGGATTGGGTAGAGGTCGGCATCCGGCTAGCTTCGACAGCGGCGAAGTCGCCCGGACGCGGCGTAGCTGGGCTTATTTATTCGTGACTTCCCAACGCACTCTTCTGCCGCTGAGCGCGCGGTCACGAACGTCCCCATCTGCCAAGTTCCGCGAGCACCTTCTTGGAGAAGCGACGTGGATTCGACCACGCTGCGTGATCGATGCCAGTTCTTCGTGGAACGATGGGTTGACGCTCGCGGCCGGAGGGGCAGGCCATGGTCTTCGACGACAAGATTCACTACGAAGGCGACGGCTGTGAATACATCACCAGCTAGGTCGGCCTTGCCAACGCAGAATCGATGGTGCTATCCACGAAGGCGAGGGTGTCGTGGCGCCGAGCCAGCGGGCTGCGGTAGCTGCGATGCCCCTCGGTGCCGTTGGTGCGCAGGTACAGGCTTTCGGCGATGATGGGTTGCCAGCGCGGATCGAACACCTCCTGGGCGTATCGACCGGCACCGGATTTGGAGGTCATCGTTCCGGTGGCAAGCAGATGGTGCAGCCGACTCACACCCAGAACAGCCCAGACTGGAAACCATGCACTGAGGCCGATGATGAGAGGCAGCGGCCGCCGCTGCTGATTCTGATGCCACCACGGCCGCCAGTAGGCGCGCAGATTCTCGATAGTGAACTCGTGCAGCGTATTTCGGTCTGCCCACAGGTCAAATTCGGTTGGCTGAGGGCCGCGTATCGTAATCCCGTGCCAGGCCAACTCACAGAACGTGACTGGATTGACACCGGAGCGTCCAGCAGGTGTGAACCGGTTCTCCTGGGCGCAGGGGACGTCGGGGCACCGGCTGGGTCCGGCCGCGAGGTCGGCCCAAGTAAGCACCACGCCATCGAAATTCGGCCGCGGGAAGGCGGCCACAGTCCGCGCGTGCGCCTCGGACAACGCCTTCATCTCTGGGGATTCCCCCGCGAGACGCTGCTTGGTCACCACGACGAAATCGATATCGCTGGCCGTCGTGAGCCGGCCCCGCCCGGCGCCGCGGGGACGGAAATCGCCCAAGGCAACCGATCCGACGAGGTAGAAGCCGGTCACCAGACCCGGTGCCAGCTCGTCGATGGCATTCAGGAAGAGTTTCACACTCCGACCGACCTCTGCCGGAAGCTTGTCGCTACCCATACCAGACAACCTACCGGCAGAACCTGCTGGTTCTACTGACCGTCGGTGACGCCACCAATCGGTGGATTCTGGCATTGTCGTCGGCCCAAAGGTGTTCGTGTCGGCAAATTTTGACGTCGGATCCTGTCGTCATGATTGTCTGGCTGCGGTCAGTGTCCTGCTGGCGACCTCAGGAAATGCCGGGATGTCCGAGAAGACGGTGAGGGATTGACGAGCGCGATTGAGGCGGACAGGACACTGTCCTCGGCCGAAAGCCCGCACGGCGGCATCATTCTCGCGCGCCGCATGGCCATTGAGCTATACGGCTGAACCCCTGCTTCGGCCGCAGCGGACGCCCCGGCCGGGATCACCGATACAGATTCGAAAGGCCGTGCATCGGCAGAAGAGTGCGTTGGACGGCTGGTGCCGCGGCCCTCGGGATTGCGCGGGTCGCGGCAATATAGGGCGTTGACCAGGCACCGAAGCGAGTATCTCTCAACTCTGCGTAGCATCTGGTCATCATGAACGGCCAGGAGATCGTAGCTACGGGTTCGTGGCTGTATGCCGACGTCGTTCTCATGCCGGTGTTCGTCGTCCGTCTCGACTACGATTTCTGGTACGAGGTAGCCCGAGAAGAGGGCACACTCGCGGAGGGCGAGGAGACGATCCTCGATTCGGCCGGGCATTCCTATTACGTGTCGTTCAAAGCCCTCCGCGACGATGGGTCATTCTGGCCTGATTCCGGGCCGCACCGTTCGGTTGATGATGCGCGGATCACGGCAGAATCGAGGGTGCCCTCTCCGATCACTTGGCAGTTCTGGTGAACAACTTCCCTGAAAGATCATTGTTCGAAGCGTCACGATCCGTCTGGCACGCACGCCGCAGTCCGAACTGAAATCGGCAGTTGAGTGCGTTCGTCGGGTGGTGCCGCAGCCATCTGGATCGCGCAGGTCGCGGCATTTACGGATGTTCTGCCCCTAGTCCGTAGCCGGACCAGCGGTTAGCGTGGGCGACTCTTCGAAGCATTTCGGCGGCAGCGGCAGTGCTCGGTTGGGTAGAGCAAGTGAGTATCCGCGCGAGTGCGACCACCCTCAGAGCTGATACGGGTACAGAAAGACGGTCTCCGCTTCGACGTTGATCTCTACCCAGCCGCCATCCGCGCCCGCAGGGATCGGTGAGGCAAGGTCGAACAGAATCGACGAGTCACCCACCCGAAGGTCCACACCGCCAACCTCGTCCACATGAAGCTGCCCGCGCATGATCACTCGGTTACCCTCCTGTCGGAGTCCGGGCTCGGGAACCGTAGACAACTCAGTGTTGTGGCCCCAGCAGATCTCTTCATCGACAGTCCACTCGATGTGGTGATCGCCGTCGCGTTCTTGCGGGTCACCACGCCAGAGCACCTCGACGACTCCCATAGGTGTGTGAACCCGAACCCTCATCGGCCCCTGCGGGATCTGTGGCATAGCTTCCGTGCGCGCCAGCACGTACTGCTCGGCCTCGAGGACGCCGACGACAGTGGTGCATGAGGAGTCCGGCCGTACCGAACGCGTGCCGTTGGCGTGGTGTTGACCAACAGGGCCATTGCCAGCGGCGGGCGGTAACCCCGGGGTGGCATCGATGGGCGGTGCCGACCGACGAACAACGGAAGGCCCGCATGAGGGAGAGGAGAGCGCCATGAAGGTCAACGGTGTCGGTGCCCCCTTCTACGATCCAGACACAGCACAGTCCGTCGCAGCAGCACTGCTCGCAGACACCCGCCACTGGACTGAATCCGAGAAGGGCAACTTGAAATGGCGTTTGTCGACAACGCATTCAACAACGACGAGTCCAGGATCGGCCGCTTCCTCAACTCAGCGGCGCACCTGATGCTGCCCGGAATTGTCGCGATCGCGGTAGGAAAATCGCTCTCCTACTTCGGTGTTCGGCACATGCTGGTGGACCTGTTGATCATCGCGGGCAGTTTCGTCTTGTTCTGCGGGTTGGTGCACAACGATGCCACCCGACTGTGTGTGTTGGTCAGCCTGGTGGCTGTGCGGACTCACGTTCGGCGAGGAAGGTGTCGAGCAGTTCGAAAAGCACTGCGAGGACGTGTGTCTCCTGCTCGGTGGTCAACGGTGTTGTGAAGTCCCAATCAGGCAGGGCGATCTGCTCTACCTGTGCCCGCCAGACCAGGTTCGACCCAACTTGGTGGTGCTTCATCAGCCATTCGCGCCACCCCTCGAGACATGGCCGACCACAGCGGCGGGACGCCATGTCGTAGCCCTCGATGTAGGCGAGGACTCCACGCAGGTCGGTATAGCCGATGTACATCCCAGTTCTCTTGGCGAACAAGGTGAAGAACTCACGATCGGTCTGGTCGGCTAGGTCCTTCACTGATGGGTCATGTGCAGCCCCGTGGGTCTTCTTCATTCGTCGATCTTGCCGCAGCCCGCCCAGCGCCACCTTTCGTCACGACCTCAGGCCGCGCGGGTCTAGGCATCAGGAGGCATCCGGTCGTGAGTCGATCGCGGCACACTCATCGCTTGACCGAGCTGCTGGTTCAGTCGAGTGTTACCAGTACGCATTCGTCCAGGTCGGCGGCAAGTCGGTACAACTCGGCATACTGGGCCAGCTGATCGAGAAGGTAGTCGCGATCCCACGGTCCTTTATAGACACCGGATACTTCCATCGCTACAGCGTCGAACAGATGTGAAGCAGTCTCCAGATTGTTCTCCACAAAGTCAGCTATCGTTCGCGCAGTAATCGGGCGCACAAACCGAAGCGGATTCCCTTGCCCCGCAGTCGCACCCGAAGCGAGGGGCTCCGCCCCGAATACTGCGATCTCGGCAAACCCGACTGGATTGCGTTCTTCCTGCTTCCGGCGGTTGGGCGCAAGCAACCAGTACGCCGCGTCCCACGCTCGCGTGGAGAAAGTCCGGTTAAGAATGTCGGGCCGCTGCCTCACGATCTGACGAGCGACCGGGGCCAGCTCCGCCCAGATCGGGTCATTCCGGTACTGCGAATCGGCACCATCGCTGGTAGCCAAGCTGCTGAAAAACTGGATCGCGTTCTCGGCGGCCTCACGATCACGCATCGCGCGTTCGAGCAGCGGTTCGTAAGGAACTGCCTGGTACCGAGCATCGAGGGCCATCCCCAGACCATAGGACTCAGCTCGAGCAGGCCCTACCCGACATTACATAATCGGCATGAGCGCGCGTTCAGTGGAGCGGGCCCGCGGATCGTCCGACGGGCCCGCTTGGTCGATGTCAGACGCAGTGTGCGGGCGGGGCCGGGCTCCAGCTGCCGATGCAGCCCGCAGCGATGTACGCGAGTAGATCGATGACGGCCGAGCCGGTCTGTAGGACGACCGGTTCGGCTGCGGCGGTGTGGCTGATGGTGGGCTGCGTCGGCGTTTCGGGCACGGCGATAGCGAGTCCGGTGGAGGGGGCGCCGAACGCGGCGACCGCGATGGCAAGGGCAGCAAAGCGTTTCACGAGCATGCGAGCGAGCCTAGTGTGAAACACGGGTATTTAGACATGGATCGAAGCCCCCTGATTTCGGGGGGTTGCGACGGATGAATGCGGATTTTGGGAGTGGTGTCGCCGGGCACTGGTGGCGTCGACGGACCGCTAATGGGGACAGGGCCGCAATCGAGGTCTGTTCGTCACGTGGGTGCGGGGCGTCGACGCTTAGATCGGCCGACCGTTTCCACCAGCGTTTTCGAACCTGATGAGGAAACATCAAGTGACGCAGGTATACGCCGTGTTCTGCGGCATCGACGTCGGCAAGGGCGAGCACCACTCAGTCGGCCTCGATCGGCGGCGCCCGTCGAGGAGACCTGCTCTGCACGATCGCCCCGGCGATTCAGGCCGACGCCTCGGCGATTTCCTTGCGTGCCCTTTCGGCGACCCCGGCCGGCATCGGCTCGTGCCGCAAATACCCGCGGGCGAACGACCCCGCCCCGTGGGTGAGCGATCGCAGGTCGATGACATACCGGCTCAGTTCGAGTTCGGGTACCTCGGCCCGGATATGGGTGAAGCCGGTATCGGCCTGCTCGGTGCCGAGAATGCGTCCGCGCCGGGTGGACAGGTCGCCGAGGACGGCGCCCAGCTGGTCGTCGGGGACCGTGACCCGCACCGCGGCAACCGGTTCGAGCAGCAGGGTCCCGGACGCGTCCGCCGCGTCACGAAGGGCGAGCGCACCCGAGGTCTGGAAGGCGGCGTCGGAGGAGTCCACCGAGTGCGCTTTCCCGTCCACCAGTGTCACTCGCACATCCACCAGCGGATATCCGGGAGTGACCCCGCGCGCGGCCTGCGCCCGTGCCCCTTTCTCCACCGACGCGATGAACTGCCGCGGCACTACCCCACCGACCACCCGGTCGACGAACTCGAATCCCGCCCCCGCAGGCAGCGGTTCCACCTGGATGCGGCACACCGCATACTGCCCGTGCCCGCCGGACTGCTTGACCAATTTGCCGTGCCCCTCGGCTTCCGCGGCGAGCGTCTCCCGTAACGCCACCCGATACGGTTCCACTTCCACTCGCACCCCGAACCGCCCGCGCAACCGTTCCAGAGCGACGTCCCGGTGGGATTCCCCCAGACACCACAGCACCAGCTGATGGGTGTGTTCGTTGTTTTCCAGCCGCAGGGTCGGATCCTCGGCAACGAGCCGGGTCAGACCCTGCGAGAGCTTGTCCTCATCGGCCCTGCCCTGCGCCCGAACAGCCACAGGCAGTAACGGTTCCGGCAGCTGCCACGGCTCGATCAGCAGGGGTTTCCCGGTGCCGGAGAGGGTGTCGCCGGTTTCGGCGTGGCCGAGTTTGCTCACGAACGCGATATCGCCGGCGACGGCCTCGGTCAGTGTCTGCTGTTGTTTCCCTAACGGCGCGGTGACCCCGCCGACCCGGTCGTCGGCTTCGTGCTCGGGTCCGCAGACGCGGACGGTGTCCTCGCTGTGCAGCGTGCCGGAAAACACCCGCACCAGCGATACCCGTCCCACGTACGGGTCAGACGAGGTCCGGATGACCTCCGCGGCGAGTTCGGCCGCCGGATCGCAGCCCAGTGCGATGGGCGCGGTGCCGTCACCGCGCGGCGTAGCCGACAGCGGGTGTTCGATCGGTGTCGGGAACCCTGCCGTGATCAGTTCCAGCAGTTCGAGCGCGCCCAAGCCCTGCTCCGCTTCCTCAGCTGCCGGTGCCGCGAACAGCACCGGATGGAAGCTTCCGCGCGCCACGGCGCGCTCCAGGTCGTCAACCAGGGTGTCGACTTCGACGGGATCGCCGTCGAGGTAGCGGTCCATCAGCGTTTCGTCTTCGCTCTCGGCGATGATCGCCTCGATCAACCGATCGCGGGCCGGGTCGATCACCGCGAGCTGTTCCGCGGAAGGTTCGGTGCGCACCCGTTTCCCGCTGCGATAGTCGGCAACACGTCGCTCGAGCAGTTCCAGCAGTCCGATCGCGGGCCGGTGCCCATCGGGAGTCTTCTGCCCGTAGACCGGCAGGTGCAGGGGAAGGACTGCGTCGCTCGCTCCTCCGGTCAGCAGTGCCTGACAGGTCTGCACCAGTTCCGCGTACTCCGCCCGCGCCGTGTCCAGATGTGTCATCACGATCGCCCGCGGCATCCCCACCCGCGCGCATTCGGCCCACAGTTCCCGCGTAGGCCCCGCCACACCCTCCACTCCGTCGGCCGCCGACACCAGGAAGAGGGCCGCGTCCGCCGCCCGCAACCCGGCCCGCAGTTCGCCGACAAAATCCGGGCATCCCGGAGTATCGATCAGATTGATCTTCACCTCGCCCCACGTCACCGGGACCACCGACACCTGCACAGATCTGTGCTGTCGCCGTTCGACCTCGTCGTAGTCCGACAGTGATGTTCCGTCCTCCACGCGGCCTGCGCGGTTCACCGTCCCGGTCGCCAACGCCAGCGCCTCCACCAGCGTCGTCTTGCCCGCACCACCGCTGCCGACCAACGCCACGTTCCGGATGCTCTCCGGTCGCTGCGCCGCGTTTGTCCGGTCCACCATGTCGCATGCTCCCTCGGGTCGGGATCCGGCTCCTTCGAGCTTCCCACCGCAGGTAGGGACACGTCCACGATTTCCGGGATCGATGCTGCACCGCTCGATTCAGCGTGTGCTGACGCAGCCCACGTAGCGGCGCTGGTCGTGGACGACAGCGCGCCGTGCCGACGTTGATGTGTGAACATCTGCGTGGCGGCGTGTCCGTTCTGGACTTGGTCCGCGGTCGGCGTGCCGGTCATCGACATTTGGGATCGCACCTGACGGCCCCTCGAGCGCACCACTTCTGGTTTTTGCGACTACCCAGGCGGATCAGTTCAGTGCGCCGTTGTAGTCCGGGAACTTGAAGGTGCGCTCGGCATACCCGCCGGACAGGTCCGAGGGGCTGTTGCCGAAATTGGCGACGATCGTGTAGCCCTTGCTCTCGATGTCGGCCCGGCTCGCGGTCTTGTACTCGGCCAAGCCGGAATTGCCCGCAGACAGTGTGGTCGGCGCGCTGCCGTACAGCGCGTCGACCGGGTAGCCGACCGACGACAGGTTCGCCTGCGAGTAAGCGTTGACCAGGGCAGGCCTGCCGGTGACGAAGATGATCGCGGCGCCGTTCTGTTTCGCCCAGGTCGCCAGACCGAGCACCGGCTGGATCGCCGGGATGATCAGGCCGGTGTTGTAGGAGGTTTCCAGCGTCGTGTTGTCGATGTCGAAGACAATCGCGGGCCGTGTCGCGCCGGGCAGCCGACCGGCAAGGTAGGTCTTTGCCTCGGCCACGACGGGGGTGATCTCGCCGATCCACTGCGCGTACGGCGGCAATTCGGACTGATTGCCTGACAACGAGGACGAACCGCCGCCGGACAAAGACGACGAACCGGTGTCGGCGTCCGCGGCGGGCATTGGCGCTAGGAGCGCGGCCGCGACCCCGACCACGAGCGATGCAGTAACACGTTTCATCGCTCGCACGCTAACAGCGGACCGAGCCACGCAGCTTCGAAGTCCCGCGCAGTGGGACTGCTACGCGGGCGCGCCCGCTTGGTCGGCATCGACGTGTCGGCTCGCCTCGAAATCTCCTGCGCCCGAACCGATTCGACGCAAAGATCTCACTGATATTCGTGCATGGGCCAGCAAGAACGGCCACACCGTGTCGACTCGCGGACGGATCTCGGCCGATGTTATCGCAGCCAATGAGACCGCTTCTGCATAGAGCAAAAGGCTGGTCAGCACATCGAGGGCAGCGTGGTAGTCAGCTTCCGCTGCCGCCACTGGTATACGCGCCACCCAGGAGACGACGGCGCCGACGGCGCTTGACCTCCGGATCTGGCCCAGGCTGCCCAGCGGCTGGCTGCGGCTCGGGGTCACGCTTGGTCTTACCGAAGATTCCCATGTCGGACTCCTGTTCAGTAGGGCGATACGAGGCGATCGGCGAAACTCGGACTCGCCGAAGGTTTTCGAATCAGGACGGTGCTGCCGGGCTCACCGATGTCGCGGCAGCGACGATTTCCTGCAGGGCGGCGACATGGCCGGTGAAGGCCTGCCGTCCACGCTCGGTCAGGTGAGCGCGGACCTTGCGCCGACTGCCCTCCAAACGACGTTCGGTGGTGACATAGCCAGCCGTCTCCAGGGTCGCGAGCTGCTTGGACAGGGCCGAATCCGACAGCCCCAGCCGGTCTTTGAGGAAGGCGAACTCCGCCCAGTCAGCAGCTGCGAGCGTCGCGACCAGCGAGAGCCGGGTGCTGGGGTGGATGAGTTCGTCGAAGCGGGCTTGCGTCACGCGCCGAACCAACGCCGCAGGACACGAAGGATGTCCGGGCCGCCGAACCCGATGATCGCCGCGACCAGCACAGCCGCCCAGATTCCGGGATTTCCGGCACCGCCGGAGTGCAGGACCATCGCCACAGCGATGGTGAGGGCGACGAGCGCGAACAGCATGCCCACCACCACGATCGGGATACGGCGCCCGGCCACGGCTGCGCTGACGTGCACCTGATCGGTGCGGCGACGCCCGCTGAGCAACCGTGAGGCGACGAACGCGTGCCCGGCACCGAAGGTCACCGTCGCAGCGATGATCAGCCATTGCGGACCGAGGTCACCGATCAGGCCCAACACGACCCAGCCGACAGCCATCCCCCACCAGTACGCGCGTGGCAGCCCGACCTCCTCGGCCACTCGGCTGCGCGCCCGTTCAACCGCTTCCAACGCGGCTCGCGCCTGGTCCGGAGCAACGTTTTCCATGGTCAACCCTCTTTCCTACCTGGAAAGCAAGAGTCCCACTTTCCTATAAGGAAAGTCAAGACCCGCGAGAGTCGGGACTAAGACGACCCGGAGCGAGGTCACGACGGCACCCTGGGACTCTGGTCGAGGAGGCTGTCCTAAGTGGACCCGATCCCGCGCCGCTCACACCTCGAGGGCGCCAAATAGCCTCAGCTTCGCTCAGTTGCCGAGCAACTCTTGACCTGCGAGCCTCTGCGCGTGAACCTGCAGGCCGACCCCCCCAACTCACCAACCTCATCAAAACCCCCCAAGGCGGCGCGGCCCACGCCGACATCATCACCGACCTCGACCACCGCCTCGGTGAACTGACCACCTGCACCGGACGCTCCTGCCGGTGACAACCTCACCTACACAGACCCCACCGCCGGTGCGCGGGGTCGCCCGGTGCGCCTCGACAGCGGAACCGGCCGGCGTCATCCCCGAGCGGGCAGCCGAAACACCTCGAACCCACGATCGCTGAGCAGCCGAATACCGAACCGCTCTCGTCACACGCGCTGGCCGCGTAAGGCGGGGGTGGCCGCCCTAGTGGGTTCAGTAGGCCCGGGAGAAGATCACCCGTTTGCCGTAGGACGCCGGTGCGTCACAACGAACGCACTGGCCGCTTTCGGCGTCTCCGGCCAGCGGCACACACCGCGGCGTCGCCGCCGTGAGGGCCTTGATGTCAATCTCACACTGTGGTTTACCGCAGTGCAGGGCCAACGCCCAACCCGTCGCGACGGCCGCCTCGAACGCCGCCCAATCGTCGACAGCGATGGTGTTTTCCTCGCGGAACGCGGTCGCGCGAGCGAGTAGATACGCCTGGAAATCGTCGAGGATCCCAGGCATGAGGTCGGGCAGGGTCGCCAAGTCGACCGACTGCTTTCCCTCCTCCCCCAAGCGCCGAACCATCACCGCTGTCCCGGCAGCGAGATCGCGCGGGCCGAGCTCGACGCGTACAGGGACACCGCGCATCTCCCACTCGTTGAACTTCCAGCCCGGCGTCTGGTCCCGATCATCGACGTACACGCGGACCCCAGCGGACCGAAGCTTGCCTGCCAGTTCATCGGCGGCCGCGACGACAGCGGCCGCGGTATCACCGCGCATGATCGGCACGATGACGACCTGGTGCGGCGCCAGGCGCGGCGGCAGCACCAGGCCGCGGTCATCGCCGTGGGTCATCACGACGCCGCCGAGCATCCGGGTGCTCATTCCCCAGGATGTCGTGTGGCAGAATGTGTCTCGCCCATCGGAGGCGGCGTACCGGATTCCGAATGCTTGCGCGAAGTTGGTGCCCATGTAGTGCGAGGTCCCGGCCTGCAACGCCTTGCCGTCCCGCATCATCGACTCGATCGTGATCGTCTCGACAGCGCCCGCGAAGCGTTCACCGGGGGTCTTCTCACCCGGCACGACCGGCATCGCCGCCAGCTCCCGGGCAACGGTCTCGTAGATCCCGAGCGCCAACTCCATCTCGACACGAGCCTGCGCCTCGTCAGCGTGCGCGGTATGGCCTTCCTGCCACAGGAATTCCGTCGTGCGCAGAAACATTCGCGGGCGCATCTCCCATCGAACAACATTGGCCCACTGATTGAGCAACAACGGCAGATCGCGATGGGAACTGATCCACTTCGCCATCATCTCGCCGATGATCGTCTCGCTAGTAGGTCGTACGACAAGTGGTTCTTCGAGCTCCTTACCGCCCGCGTGCGTGACCACCGCGAGTTCAGGTGAGAATCCCTCGACGTGGTCGGCTTCACGTTCGAGGTAGGACTGGGGAATCAAGAGCGGAAAGTAGGCGTTCTCGTGACCGGTCTGTTTGATACGCCGATCGAGCTCGGCCTGTAGCAGTTCCCAGATCCTGTACCCGTACGGTCGAATGACCATGGTGCCTTTGGCCGGTCCGCGGTCGACAAGGGCAGCCTTCAAGACAACGTCGTTGTACCAGTTGGAGAAATCTTCGCTCTGGGCGGTAACTCCGCGCTCATCCCGTGCCATACCGACAAGGCTAACGCCCCCCACCAGCGAATTTACTGGTCCCGGTTCACCAGCGGACCTGCGGATTTCGCGCCAAGCGAGTACGGCCGCGCGAGGGATAGAAGGGGTCGTAGCGAGGTCCGCGACGATCGAGCGTCTGCTCGACGTCGGAGCCGACATCGACGCGGTGACCGAGAAAGGGATGCCAGCGATCTACTGGGCAGCTACGGCCACCAGCGGCGACCCATTAGGGGCGATTCGCCTGCTACGCGCGCGAGGTGCTGACCCGCGGCGCGAGACGATCCAAACCTACTTCAACGAGCGCCCTGGCATCCGGCATCTCCCGGACCGCTACCGGGATGGACCCGCTCGGGCAAACTCCTGGAGCGGAGTCAAGACCTCCGCGCTCCGACCATGCGGAGGGCGAGTTCGACATATCCCGCAGCGATGACATCCGCGTCGGAGTAGGTCTTGGAAGGAAACCATCGGCTGACATCGACTCCGAGTGAGGTGATTGCCAGAGTTGCAACCCCAACATCGACGGGATCGAACTCACCTGCCGCAGCGCCGGTTTCGATGATCTCGGAGAATATGCGAGACGTCGACCGGCGGATTTCAGCGATGACGGCGAAGTGCTCGGGCGACAGCGAGCGTAGTTCGTATTGTGCAACGCGCGCGCCGGTGTGGTTGTCGGCGTGCCACATGACGTAAGCGTTCACCGTCGATATCAGCCGCTCAGTTGCCGAAGCCCCGGCGTGTGCGGCGGCGGTGACCACGTCCAGAACAGAACTGTGCCCTTCCAGACTGATGGCGTAGAGAAGCGCTTCTTTGGTCTTGTAGTGCGGGTACACGGCTCCGGGACTCAAGCC
The DNA here is from genome assembly GCF_042668615.1 of Nocardia sp. NPDC057272. NCBI lineage: Bacteria > Bacillati > Actinomycetota > Actinomycetes > Mycobacteriales > Nocardiaceae > Nocardia > Nocardia sp. NPDC057272. The sequence continues at coordinate 77,587 of NZ_JBHUYK010000004.1, forward strand.
GATACTGGCGGCGATCTCGCGCGTACCGGCCGCACCGTATCCCTTGGCAGCGAAGACCTCGATGGCCGCGGCGCGTATCCGCGCGGCCGCCTTGGAGGTACCTAGTTCATCGCGCACCGCTGATCGTGATACGTCCACAGGACTCCGCCTCTCGGTCCATGGGGTTGACATGTCGCCCTCCTCCACGCAGGATATGCGATCGTATAGAAACTATGCAATCGCATAGCCATTCGTTTGCTTCATCGCACAGCACCGCGACCAAGTGACCTCACCCTGTCCCGTCCGGCACACACCCTGAGGAAATGTCATGTCCACACCGATGTCCCGCCGCGATCTGGAGTTCCTGCTCTACGAGTGGCTCGAGGTCGACTCACTGACTACTCGCGAACGCTTCGCAGACCACTCACGCGAGACGTTCGACGCGGTACTGGATTTGAGCGCGAACATCGCCCAGAAGTGCTTCGCGCCGGTCAACAAAAAGGGCGACAGGAACGCGCCGTACATCGGTGCAGCGGGCCAGGTGGTACTGCCGAGCGAGATCAGCGACGGCCTCGACCAGTTCCGCAGCGCAGGGCTCATTGCCGGGTCGTTCGACGAAGCTTTGGGTGGCATGCAGTTGCCGACTGTCGTCAACCGCGCGTCGATGACCTGGTTCCAAGCCGCCAACGCGGCGATGTCCTCCTACTATTTCCTCACTGCCGCCAATGCAAGTCTGTTGGCGGAGTACGGCACCGCCGAGCAAATCGATTCCTGGGTCCGGCCGATGCTCGACGGTCGTTTCACCGGCACGATGTGCCTGTCCGAGCCCCAGGCCGGATCGTCACTGGCCGACATCACCACCAAAGCCGTCGCGGTGCCGGACGGCACCTACCGGATCACCGGCACCAAGATGTGGATCTCCGGGGGTGATCACGAGCTGACCGACAACATCGTTCACCTGGTGCTGGCCAAAGTCCCCGGTGGCGGAACAGGGGTGAAGGGCATTTCGCTGTTCATCGTGCCCAAGTATCTCGCCGATGGGACGCGCAACGACGTCGCACTGGTCGGCCTCAACCACAAGATGGGCAACCGCGCCACCACGAACGCACTGCTCAACTTCGGAGACGGAACCTTCAACCCCACTCCGGAATCCGGCGCGGTCGGCTACCTCGTCGGCACCGAGCACCGCGGGCTGTCCTACATGTTCCACATGATGAACGAAGCCCGCATCGGTGTGGGCCTACTGGCCACCGCGCTGGGGTACGCCGGCTACCTCGCCTCCCTGGAGTACGCGCGCACTCGCATCCAGGGCCGAGTGATCGATGACGCTGCCTCGGCCGCGGACAGCAAGCCCGTCGCCATCATCGAACACGCCGACGTCAAACGGATGCTCTTGGCCCAGAAGTCCTACGTCGAAGGCGCCCTGGCGCTCGGGCTCTACTGCAGCAAACTCGTCGACGAAGCCGCTACAACGACCGGGCCCGAGCGCGATCGAGCGAACCTTCTCCTCGATGTCCTCACTCCCATCGCGAAGAGCTGGCCGTCACAGTGGTGTCTGGAAGCGAACAGTCTCGCGATCCAGGTCCACGGCGGTTATGGCTACACCACAGAGTTCGATGTCGAGCAGTACTACCGCGACAACCGGCTGAATCCCATTCACGAAGGGACGCACGGTATCCAGGGCTTGGATCTGCTGGGCCGCAAGGTCACGATGCACAACGGTGCGGGCCTGGCCCTGCTCGCCGACACCATCAGCGACACCATCGACCGCGCCTCCACCGCGCCGGCGCTGTCCACCTATGCCGATGATCTGGGCAAGGCGCTGAATCAATTGGTCGCGGTCACCGCACGGATCTGGTCTGTCGACGACCGTGCCGCCTCGCTGGCCAACGCGAGCATCTACCTCGAAGCCGCCGGGCACATCGTGATCGCCTGGATATGGCTCGACCAGCTGCTCGCTGTCGGCGACCTGGACGGGGCCTTCTACGACGGCAAACGCGTCGCGACGCAGTACTTCTTCCGGTATGAACTGCCCAAGGTCGCCGCGCAGCTGACACTGCTGGCGCAGCTCGACCGAACCACCCTCGATACCGACCCGACCTGGCTGTGAGCCTCGTTCACCGCACCACCTCGACTACATCGCAGGAGAACTCGATGTCCCTACTCGAAATGTTCGACATGACCGGCAAGGTCGTCATCGTCACGGGCGCATCGTCCGGACTCGGAGTGTCGTTCGCTCAGGGGTTCGCCGAGGCAGGCGCCGACCTCGTTCTCGCGGCCCGCCGTGCCGACAAGCTCACCGAGACAGCGGAATCCGTGCGTGCAGCCGGTCGACGAGCTGTCGTCGTTCCCGCCGACGTCTCGGCACCCGAACAGTGCCAGGCTGTCGTCGACGCGGCCATCTCGGAGTTCGGTCGCGTCGATGTCCTGATCAACAACGCCGGCGTCGCCTCCGCCCACCCGGCGACCCGGGAGACCCCCGACCAGTTCCGCGCGGTCATCGATGTCAACCTCCACGGCTCCTACTGGATGGCGCAAGCCTGCGGCCGCGTCATGCCGGCCGGCGGCTCGATCATCAATATCTCGAGCATTCTCGGACTCACCACCGCGGGCTTGCCACAGGCCGCCTACAGCGCCAGCAAGGCCGCCATCATCGGACTGACACGGGATCTGGCCCAGCAATGGGGATCCCGCAAGGGAATTCGCGTCAACGCGCTGGCCCCCGGGTTCTTCCGTAGCGAGATGACCGACACCTACGACGAGGGCTATGCCGCGTCCCTGATGCCCCGGGTCGTTCTCGGGCGGTACGGCCACGGCGAGGAAATCGCGGCAACCGCGGTATGGCTCGCCTCTGCCGCCGGCGGCTACGTCACGGGGCAGACCATCGCTGTCGACGGCGGCGTCACCATCACCTGAGCTCGCCGACCCCGAGCATCGCACTCTCTCCCGGGACAGATCGCTGCGCGGCGGCAGGCAACAACCCATCCTCTCCACTTCCTGCCATTGGCAGGTCGACCGGGCAGAAAGGCCATGCTCCCCGAGGAACAAGGACTGATCGATCGGTTTCGGCAGATCCGTCACGAACGCCGTGATTCGTGACGGTCTTTGCCGTGACCCCAAGACTTTTGGGGCGACCTCGCGTCCATGCGCTGCGGTATCTTCCATGCGATCGCCGCACCTGGTCGGCGCGCAGAGGAAGCACACACCACATGTTCAACAAGTCCATTGCGGTCGCCGCGCTCTCGGTGAGCGCCGCTGCCGTCCTCGCGGCACCGCCCGCAGCCGCCGACCCGGTCACCTGGGGCGCCGCTTCCCTCAGCGTGTGGGGCAATGTCTACGCGTTTTCGGTCAACCACCCGACAGAAGCCGACGCCATTCAAGCCGCCGACCGAGCATGCAAGGGTCAAGGCATCATCGACTGCCGGATGATAGTGACATTCGCGAACGGCTGCGGTGCAGTCGTGACGAGTCCGCTCGCGATCGTCGCAGGGTTCCCGATCGTAGGCTTCGGTAAAGGGGCGACCCCAGGGGAGGCATACGCAGACGCCACCCGCAACCTCCCCACCGGCACCGGAAGCGCCGGCTCGTTCAATCGCGACCACGCCTGCACCTGGCCTTGATCTAGTTCCCGCACGGTCCTCGACAAAATGTCGGGCTGACACCCCCTTAGCTCAGAGGTAGCGCACTCGCCTTGTGGCGAAAGGTCCAGATCGTCATCGAACAGATCGACGTAGATGACCCGCCCAAGGCGCCACCACAGACTTCCTCATCTGGTGAACGGACGAGCGGCCCCAAATACGCCTGCTCGCATAGTCGGCTTGTCCCGCTACCACCGGGAGCATCGTGGTCGTGCTGAGCAGAACGTGATCGTCACGCGGCGGAACTCAGGCCGGCGGCGCTACTGACCTGTCCGGCCGTCGATCGGTGACCTAGTCGCTCACGAAACCTCGAGACGTGCTGGATCGAGCAGGTTGCTCGGCGACCGGACCGGCCGGCTCGCCAACGACCTACTGGGTGTGGACAACCGAAACCACTGCTTTCCGCTTGTACGCGAGCGCGGCTGCTGCGGGTCGAAGCCATCGCGGAACTGATCAGCGAGGGCGTAGAGCCGTCCGTGGAACTGTCGTCCATCCTCAACGAACTCTTAGTCGCACAAGCCCGCCACCGGGCAGCGGCGACACAGCAAGCGCAGTGCCCCGACCACGTCCAGATCGCAGCAGCGCATCCGCCGGACCGGTCGCATCAAAGCCACCGATACCGGTCGACTCCACGCCAGCCCACCTGCGGAGTCTGACCGTCATTCGGCCTGCGCGGTCGACGGTATTTCGCCCGCAACCCAATATCATGTTCACAACGAGGGTGCCCGCGCCGCTGCTGTTGACCTCGGGTCACCCCCGCCTGTCCCGGTCCTGAAGCAGGAATCTGCGCGAGGCCACCGCGTTCTAGCCTGACCCCGCCGAGGCCCTGTCAGAGGTCACCGTCGGCCGCGCCCGGCCTTCGATGTCATTGCCGTGTCGCAGTATCAGCTCGGAACGTCGGCCGCGGTCTCGCCATCCAATGACACTGGTCTACTGCATAATTCTTGGGCATCGTCGCGCGAGAGACCAAGTGCGACAAGTATTCCGACGGTCATCTCGTCCACGGTCACAGCACAATCGCGGTCGGGTTGCTGCAGCAGCAGGCGTCCGAGGCCGAGCAGCGATCCGGCCACCAGCGCCATCGCCAGATCGGTGTCTTCGACGGTGAAGCGTCCCGCGCGTGTCGCGGCGGCGATGTCTCGTGCGGCGCGAGGCGCGAGGCCGTGCTCGGATTCGATCAGCGAGGCGCCGGAGTTGACCAGGACCCGGCTGAGATCAGGCTGTAGCCGAAACAGTCGGCCGACGATCCGGAAGGACGTGGCGAAGATCTCCGCCGGATCGGCGAGGTCGGTCGTGAGCGAGTCGAGGTAGTCGCCCAGCGACTCCAACGCGCTGTCGACCGCCGCGACGAACAGTTCTTCCTTGCTGTCGAAGTGGTTGTAGAACGAGCCCATTCCCACGTCCGCGGCCTGCGTTATCTCGAGGATGGGCGCGTTGAGCCTGCCCTCGGCGATGAAGCGTTGCCCAGCGGCGATCAGAGCCGAGCGGGTGCGAGCTTTGCGGCGTTCGAGCCTGTTCGCTGTAGCGGACATTTTCGTTAGTCACCTTCTGACAGTGGTTTCAGCTGCCGCGATCTTAATCGCCTTCAAATCTGACGACTCCCTCAGAACCCTTGACTGACTATACAGTCATAGGTGACGATATCGTCAGACAGTTGCCGCGCACGAAAGAGGAGTCGAGAGATGTCGGAGGTCCGCAGCGACGCACATCGCGACCTGCACGTCGATCAGGGTGCCCTGCCGGGCGAGCACCCCGGCCGTTTCAGCAACCCGATCATCAAGGTCGCCGACCTCGCCTGGCTCGAGTTCCGCAAGCCCGATCTGTTGAAGGCCGAGGCTTTCGCGCTGGCCTTCGGGTTCTCTGTCGCCTACCGCACCTCGGAGGAGATCCACCTGCGTGGCACACAGACGGGCACGGCGTGCGTGATCATCCGCAAGGGAGATCGCACCCGGTTCGTCGGCGCCGCCTTCCTGGCCGCCGACGAGTCCGACGTATTCAGGCTCGCCGAGGTGACGGGTCATCGCGTGGAGCGCCTGCCCGAAAGTATCGGCGGCATCGGCGTCACCTTGAACGATCCGGGCAGCAAGACCGTGCGCGTGGTGGCCGGCGCGCGCCCGCTGCCGCAGCTGCCGGGCCAGCGCGCGCATACGTTCAACATCGGCGAGTCCGCCGCCCGGATCAATGCGACGCAGCGGCCACCGCGTGTGCCTGCCGGGGTCGAGCGGCTCGGCCATGTGGTGCTCTCTCGTACCCGCTACCTGGAGAACCTGAACTGGTATCTCGAGCATCTCGGACTCATCGTCAGCGACTTCCTGTATTACGACGGGCAGCGCGAACGCGGGCCGGTGATGGCCTTCATCCGCTGCGATCGCGGAAACACACCCACCGACCATCACACCCTCGCCATGACACTCGGCCCCTCGGACCGGTACGTGCACTCGGCGTATCAGGTGTGCGACCTGGACGCGCTCGCAGCCGGCGGCGAGTTCCTGGCCGAACGCGGCTATCGCCGGTCCTGGGGCATCGGACGACACATCCAGGGCAGTCAGATCTTCGACTACTGGCGCGATCCCGACGGTTTCCTCGTCGAGCACTTCAGCGACGGCGACCTGTTCGACAGCTCCCTGGAACCGGGCTGGGCGCCGATGACGGCCTCGGGCCTGGCGCAGTGGGGCCCACCGGCGACCAAGGACTTCCTCGGCACAGCACCGGGCCGCCGATCGCTGCGGGAACTCGGGTCCATCTTCTCTTCACTGCACCGAGACAACGAATTCGACGCCCAGCGCTTGCGGGGCCTGCTGAAAGTAGCCAACTCATGAGCATTTCCGTGCTGCGAACCGCCGACGCGTGGTGGGTCCTGACCCCGGACGGCGCTGTCCGAATCGACACCGCCGCCACGACCACGGGCGAACTCCTGGCCGACCGAGCCGCGATCGACGCGGCGCGCGGCGGCAGCGACACCACGCCCGTGGAGACCTTGGCGCTCGTCTCCCCGGTGACAGCGCCGTGTCGGGTTGTCGCGCAGATGACCAATTATGTGTCGCACGTGCAGGATTCGGGGATGAACCCGGCGACTGTGCCGCTGACGTTTTTTCGCAAGTCTTCCGGGTCCATCAGCGGTCCCGAGGACGACATCGTCAAACCGGCGCACGTGCGATTGCTGGACTACGAGATCGAGATCGGGCTCGTCTTCGGTGCGACGCTGCCCGTTGGCACCGAACTCGACGAGTCGAACATCGGCGACTTCATCGCCGGACTGACCATCACCGACGATGTGTCCGCCCGCGACATCCAACTGCCCAAAACCCAGTTCTACGAGGGCAAGTCGTATCCGACATTTACACCGGTCGGCCCGTTGTTGCTGCTGCTGGAGACGGGCGAGCTCGACAGATTCCACGACCTCTGCCTGACACTGCGTGTCAACGGCGAAGTGCGCCAGAACAGCACGGTGGCGGACATGATCTACGGCCCACTCGAAACCCTGCGCGCTCTCACCGGATTCCAGCGCATGGACGCGGGCGACCTACTACTGACGGGCACTCCTGGCGGAACGGCCTTGAAGGCTCCCGCCAAACCCATCGAGATCCTCGGGTCGCTGATACCGCCCGCGCTCAAGTGGAAGATCTTCTTCAACAAGCAGGCGTCGAACCCGCGCTATCTACAAGACGGCGATGTGGTGGAGCTGACCGCCTCGACACCCGACGGCGCACTCGACCTCGGCATTCAGCGCACGACGGTGCGGTATGGGCGCTGAGAGAGGCCGGGTCGAGCACTACCCGGTCGTGATCGTCGGGGCGGGCCCGACCGGTATGACCGCGGCGTTGCTGTTGGCACGGTACGGCATCGAGTGCCTGATCGTCGATCGCTGGGACGAGGTGTACCCGCAGCCGCGAGCGGTGCATCTCGACGACGAGGTGTACCGCATTCTGGCCGATCTCGGACTCAGCGACGAGTTCGCGGGAATCTCCCGGCCAGGCCGCGGCCTTCGGCTGGTCGACTCCGCGATCGCCACGCTCGCGGAGTTCGACCGCGACCCCGACCGGATGCCGCACGGGTTCCCGCTGGCCAACATGTTCGACCAGCCGGATCTCGAGCGCGTGCTGCGGTCCAGGCTGGCGTCGGCGCAGGGCGTGCGGATACGCGGTGGGTGCGAAGTGCTCGATGTGGCGAACCTGCGTGATCGCGCTCGCGTGACCTACCGAGATGCCGTGACAGGTGAACGACGCGCTGTCACAGCGGATTTCGTCCTCGGCTGCGATGGCGCCAACAGTGTCGTGCGCGCGTCGATCGGTTCGCGAATGCGCGACCTGGGTTTCGAACAGCGGTGGCTGGTGGTCGACATCGCCACCGACGCCGATCTCGGGCAGTGGGAGGGCGTGCACCAGGTGTGCGATGCCGAACGCGCCGCGACGTACATGCGCATCGGCGCATCACGCTACCGCTGGGAGTTCCGCCTCCGCGACGACGAAGCCGCGGACCAGTTCGCCACGCTCGACACCATCGAGCCGCTCCTGTCCCCCTGGCTGCGCGAGGTAAGAAGTCCCGAACTGACGCTGATCCGGTCCACCGCGTACACCTTTCGTGCCCAGGTGGTCGACCGATGGCGGGACCGCAGGATCTTTTTACTCGGTGACGCCGCCCACCTCACCCCGCCGTTCATCGGGCAGGGCATGGGCGCCGGTCTTCGTGACGCCCAGAACCTGATCTGGAAACTGGTCGCCCTCATGAGCGCGGAACTGCCGGACGACGCACTCGACACCTATCAATCCGAACGTACACCGCACGTCACATCGATGATCTGTCTGGCCGTCGCTGTCGGATGGGCGATGACAAGTGCCGCGGCGGCGGGTGAGGTGATCCGCAAGCGGGTGTGGCCGCTCCTCGGCCACGTTCCGGTCGTCAGATCCAAGGTGACCGACAGCGCCACACCGCGCCTTTCCCGGTCGATGTTCGTTGCGCGACAGGCTTTTCGGCCGTTCGACCTGGCCGGCTCGCTGTGTCCGAACTGCGTTGTCGAAGACGGCACGCGAGTCGACGAGATCGCCAGCGGACGCTTTCTCTTCCTCGCGGCCACCCCGCTCACCCGCGAACAGCGGACCGAACTCGACCGGCGCGGCGCCGCGATCCTGGCGGTACCGGCATCTTCCGAACTCGGCGAATGGCTGCGCCGCGGACGCGCGACGGCTGCGATCGTGCGACCCGACAAAACCGTGCTGGCGACCTCCCGATCAGTCCCCTCCCTACACACCCGTGTACCGAGCTGCCCCGCTCTGACCACCGATTCCACGCACAGGAGATCCCATGGCGGTTGACATTTCCATCCCGCGATATCGCGAGAATCTCTTCGATACCGAGGCGATCCTCGATCCTTACCCACACTATGCGGCATTACGCGCGGCCGGCCCAGTGGTGTGGCTACCGTGCCAACGCGTCTTCGCGATCTCCCGATACGCCGAGTGCAAGGCGGTGCTCCGCGACGACGCGACTTTTGTCTCGGGTAACGGGGTGTCGCTGAACCGCGTTGCCAACCGCCTCGGCCGGGGTACCACGCTCAACAGCGACGCAGAAGAGCACGCCACCAAACGGTCCGTTCTCGCGCACCGACTGACGCCGAGAGCGCTTCGGGAAATGACAGATACCGTCGAGCGCTTCGCCGACAGCGTCGTGGACACGGCGTTGACGAACACCCGCATCGACGGGGTCGACGATCTCGCGACCGCACTGCCACTTTCGGTGGTCCCGGACCTCATCGGCTGGCCACACGACGGGCGCGCGGACCTGCTGCGCTGGGCCAGTGCGACGTTCGACTCGATGGGGCCGATCAACCGGCACTCCGTCCGTGCGGCGAAGGCTGCCGCCGAAATGCTGGCCTTCGCCCGCCGTGTCGCGCGCGATCGATCGGTTCTCGACGACAGCATGGGTAGTGACGTCTTCCACGCCGCCGACGAGGGCAGGATCGACAAGAAGTCGTGCCCGGCGCTCATGATCGACTACCTGGCCCCGTCGCTGGACACCACCATCGGCGCGATCTCGAGTGCGCTCTACCTGTTTTCACAGCACCCCAGGCAGTGGCAGGCCTTGCGGTCGAATCCGGAACTGATACACCATGCCGTCAACGAGGTCGTGCGGATCGAATCGCCGTTGCGCGCGTTCTCCCGCACGGCCGCACGCGATGCCGACATCGGTGGGGTGAAGATCCCGGGTGGAAGCCGCGTACTGGTGCTCTTCGCTTCCGCCAACCGGGACCCGGCCGAATGGGATCACCCCGAGTCCTTCGACATCACCCGCGACGCGAGCCGCCAGCTCGGCTTCGGCTGGGGTGTGCACGGTTGCGCGGGCCGGACGTTGGCACGGCTCGAAACCGTTTCGATTCTGCGGGCACTGGCCGATCGTGTCGAACGTATCGAGCTGGTCGGCACACCGAAGTGGGCCGTCAACAACATCATTCGCAGACTGGAACAGCTTCCTCTCGAGCTCGTCCCAGCAGACAGGAAGTCGGCATGAAGACAGCGATCGTCACCGGGGCGTCCTCCGGAATAGGACGGGCTGTCGCCACCGCCTTGGTCGCTCGCGGCTACCGCGTGCTCGGGACAAGCCGCGACAGTTCGACCGTGGCCGATCCCGTGCCGGGCGTCGACTACCGCGACCTGGATCTCACCGATCGTGGCTCGATCGCCCGGTTCATCGACGCGCTTGACGACCTAGCTGTCGATGTCCTGGTGAACAACGCCGGTGAGAGCCAATGCGGACCACTCGAAGAGCTACCGATGGATGCGGTGCGGAGGTTGTTCCAGCTCAACGTTTTCGGTGCCATCGAACTGACTCAGTCGCTATTGCCCGGGATGCGACAGCAGCGTCGTGGCAGGATCATCAACATCGGTTCGATGCTCGCGAGCTTCCCCCTCGCCTACCGATCGTCCTATGTCGCAACCAAGGCGGCCCTCAAAGGCTTCGCGACCGCCGCACGGTATGAACTGAAGCCGTACGGAATCGACATCACCACCGTCGAACCAGGTTCCATCGCGACCGGACTGTCCGGACGCCGCACCAAATACATCAGTAGCGACTCCCCCTACGTCGAACAGTTCACCTCGGCGATCGCCGTCCTCGACGCGAAGGAAGCTCAGGGAATTACGGCGGACGAGGTCGCCCGCACTGTGCTCGAAGCTGTCGAAGCCGAGCAGACGTTGCCTCTCTATGCCGTCGGCAGCAAGGCATCGGCAGTGTTCCTGGCCCGCAGATTGTTGCCGCGCAGAGCAATCGAGGCCGTCATGGCCAAGACATACGGCGTCGGGTCCGTGCGAACCCGACGTGCGCCATAGGCGTTCCCTGCCGAGGCAGATCCCATCCAGCCACGACCTGAGCGGGACTCCCGCCCTGCTCGGGTCGAGCGCTCAGCGAACCGCGGAGCCCGCCGACCGCCCGGTCGGTCGGCTGTCGTAGTACGCTCCCCACCGCGCGTCGATCAGCGAAGCGAGATGGGGTGCGGCGTCGGCCGCGGATCGCGTCGTCCGCCAGAACACGTGACCATCGGGCCGGACGACAACGGCACCGTCGGTACCGACTTCGTAGAGATCTATCAGCCGTTCCCGCTGCGCGCCGTCGCCCGGAACGAGCGCGACCACGCTGATGCCGGACGGGACGGCGGCGCGCCACTGGTCCTCGGCGAAGGTGAACACCGTCAGGCCGGTGCGATCCAGCGCGTCGTGGGCAGGCCTCACCCGCCCGTCGGCGAGCAGATCGGCGTGTGGCAGCCTCGCGCCGGGACGCGTTGTCGGTTTGTACAGCACAACCTCCGCAGTCGGCTCACCCGTGTCGACAGGCGTCTGACCGCTCGCCTCGCTGATGACGAGTGGGCCGTTGTACACATAGCCGAACTGCAGACCCATGGACACGAAATGTTCGATTTGACCGGGTATTTCCGCGGCGACGCGTTCGCGAAGCACACTCGCTTTGCGATGATTCGGTGTCAGCCGACCGGTACGCCGGGTCTGGAGCCGGGTCGCGCTATCGAGAAGCGGAGCCAGCACCCGACCTGGCAGCAACGACAGCGGCCGTCGACGCATCGCTTCAGTTGCCGAGTGCAGCATCGCGTTGGTGACACCGACGTGTCGCGTCACCTTGTCGAGGCGGAAGTGATTTGTGACGCTCTGGTCGGCGAATCGTTCCACCACGGGCCGTCGTTCGACCTCGTAGGTGTCGAGCAGCTCATCGCGAGCCCCGTCACTCAGGATCGCTTCGAGCTTCCATGCCAAGTTGTGCGCGTCCTGTACACCGGAATTGAGTCCGAACCCACCGGTATGTGGGAACCGATGGGCCGCATCGCCAAGCAGCAGAAGACGACCGGCCCGAAAGGTCTGGGCGGTCTGCGAGGTCATCACCCAGGTGCCCGTCGATTCGATTTCGAAATCGTCGGTGCCCAAGACTCCGGGCAATGTTTGCTTCCAGTAGTCGCGACTGGTGCGCGCGATCTTCTGCGCGGGATGCAGGTAGGCGGTGATGAAGATGTAGTGGTGGGCCGCATGGGCGATGAGCACGCCACACAGTTCGGGTGTGTAGACCCAGCTCAGCAGGGGTCGGGCAGCATCGCGAAACAGGGTACGGGAACGGAAGAACGCGCTGCCCATATTGGCAAGCACCGGACCGCGCAGGTCGATGCCTGCGTTATCGCGCAGCGTGCTGTTGGCGCCGTCGCAGGCCAAAACGTACTCGCCGCGTTCCGTCGAGCGCGAGTTCGGCGCGTCGGCCGACGCGACAGTGACCCTGGCGCCGCGCGCATTCGAGGTGAGCGCGGTGACCTCGACGCCTCGCCGGAACTCGATCAGCGGCTGGTCGTCCAATGCTTCCCACAGCACGGGCATCAGCAGATGCTGGCCGATGTGGGAGACCATGTAGGGGCTGTAGCTTTCCACCTCGGCGAGCAATTCCGGAACGGATAGCAGGTCCAGCGACCCGATCGGCGGGTCCGTCAGGCTGCCGTACCAACTGATGAGTTTGACGGTTTCGCGCGGCGGCGACATGGCCGCGATGCGATCAGCCAGATCCGGGGAGTACTCACGCCAAATCTCCAACGTGCGGGCACTGATGACGTGCGCCGCCGGATGCATCAGGGGCGCGGTGCGGCGCTCCAACACCACTGACCGAATCCCTCGTGCCGCGAGCAACAATGCGGCGGTGGCTCCCGACGGGCCTGCTCCGACAATGACAACGCGCGTCCCCGTCACCGAACCGCCATGCGCTGCGTTCCGAGGTCGATCGACCCGTCAGGGGTAGCGATCATCGCGGTCACCACATCGTCGACCGAGAGGTACCTGCTGTTGCGGGCCTGCCGTGCGAAGAAGATCTTCCACTTCCACGCAGGGGGCAGCAGTTCCCCGATCTTCTGCACGATCTTCGGCGGCGCCGAGATCGCGGTGCCGATGGGTGTGCCGGTCAGCAACAGGTCGCCAGGGGCCATGTTCTGAAACCTGGCCAGGCGCGTCAGCGCCTGCGCCGGCGGGGTGATGAGGTCGTCGCCGATGATCTGGTCCTGACGGACTTCGTTGTTGACACGCAACGTCATGCGCAGCTGCGGTATACGGGTGAGCTCCTCGCGGTCGAGCAGGACCAGCCGCGGTCCGACCGGAGTGAACGTCGGATACGACTTGCTCTCGTACACCTGCGTTCTCGTGAGCTGCACTTCCCGCGCCGAGATATCGTTGACCACCACGAGGCCGGCGACGAACTCCCCCAGGTTCTCGTCGGTCACCACCGTCCCGAGGGGTATGTCGGCGCCGATCACGGCACCGAGTTCGATCTCGTAGTCCACGAATGCGACATCGGCGGGCGGGGTGATCGGATCGTGCGGACCGCTGATCGAGGCCGATGACTTGCGAAAGAACGTGGGCTGCAACGTTTTCGGATCTTCTCCGACGTCCCGGGCATGAGAACGGTAGTTCAACAGCTGGGCTACGAGGCGACACGGCGCGGTGACCGGTGACAGTGGGGTGAGCGTCGCCGCGTCCGTATCCGCGGCGGCCGCGGTGATCGCCGAACGATCGGCGAGAAGCTGCGCTGTCGTGACCGCGGGGGTGTCGATACGGGCGGCGCGGTCGCCGTCGAGACGCCACCAGCCCTCAGTGGTGCGGATGACAGTAGTGCTCATCTGTTTCTCTTCCTGAATCGGATCAGAGGGTGCGGAGGTTGATGGTCTTGCGGTTGGCGACGATCGGCCGCCCGGGCCGCACACCGGCTTCCCGAGGGCGCAGCTGCGCATGTGACACACCCCTGCGCAGCTGACTCAGCAGGTACTCGGGATCGACGTCGACTCCGATGGGGTTGTCCGCGAAGTCGGCGGTGCGGAAGTACGCCGACGTTTCCTCGGGGCTGAAGTTCTCGACTTGGAACTCGAGCCGCGTCCCGTCCGGATCCTCGTAGTACAGGGAGATGGTCGGCCCGTGGTTGATGCTCCACACCGGTGTGACGCCGACCCTCTTCAATCGGATGTAGTTCTCGAGCAGCCGTTCGAGCGAGACGAACGTGAACGCGATGTGGTCGACGCCGTAGACCTTGCGCCGGAACCTCGCGAGCGGGAACAGGAACTTCACCGGCGCGGGCACGGCGACGATCGCCAAGCGGTGCGATTCCTCGTCCCATGTCAGAAATGAGATCTGCTCGTCCTGATACATGATCTCGGCGCCGAACACGAGGCCGTACCAGGCAACCAGCTCGTCCCGCCGCGCGGATTTCACCACCCAGTGCGCGATGCGGTCCGGCGCGACCCGGGAGATCTTATGTGACGCACCGTCATTCGCCTCGTCGGTCACGCTCGTACCTCGTCTCGTCGGGCGGCTGTGCGTCGAGGCTAAACGCAGTTTGACTCTCAGTCAATATTTTGACTTGTAGTCAAAAGGTCGACCGAGGCGATTCCACGAGTCGGCTATTCTCATCTCCCATGCCGACGAACGAGGAATCCGGAGCGAAGCCTTCGCGCCGGGCGAGTGCTCGTCCGCGGCGCGATCGTCGGCAGGCGCTCATCGACGCGGCGATCGAAGTCTTCGGCGAAGCGGGTGATGACGCCGACATCAGCGCCGCGTCGATCTCCAAACGCGCAGGCGTGGCCCACGGGCTGTTGTTCTACTACTTCACCGACAAGCAGGGCCTAGTCGCCGCCGCGCTCGCGGACATCCTCGGCAAGCTCGCTACGTTCCAAAGTCCGCGACCAGAGGAAACGACAGCCCGGGCGCGAATAGAAGGCTTCGTGCGACGACACATCGAGTTTCTGGACCGCTATCGCACGGCCTATGTGAAAGTCATGCGCGAGGGCGCGCTCGCAGACCCCGAGATCGAGCGCGCGGTCCGGGAAGCACGCGCTCACGGCGTGCTACAGGTCGCCCAACTCGCCGGACTGCCTACACCGATGACCACCCTGACCCGAGCGGCCGTCATCGGATGGGTAGGTTTCCTCGACCGCCTCGCCGACGAGTATTTCGATGACTCCGACCTGGATCTGAACAGCACGGTCACCTTGGCGGCCGATGCCTTCACTGCCGTGGTCGAGGCAGCGGCGCGTCAGCGCTAGCTCGCGTTCCCCGCAGCGAAATCGTCCCAGTCCTGTGGGGATTCGCCGACATCACAAGCCAAAGCCCTCGCGGTTGTGAGGATTCCCCCGGCTTCTTGACTGATGAAATAGTCATCTGTGACTATTTCATCAGTTTGGTATTCGAGGACGCGGCTGTCGAGGTGTGCGTGTCTTCAACGCCCGGAAGGAACACACCGTGGGGCTTGTGCGCAACACCGTGAACAGACCATTCCGCATTGTCGCGGCGGCCGCCGCCGCGACAATGACGCTGAGCTGTTCCCCGCTTACCGCCCATGACGGGCTCGGCCGCTCGACCGAGATCACCGCCGACTTCGAGAACATCGCGGGCATGTACGAGGGCAACGAGGTCATGGTCCTCGGCCTCGCGGTGGGCAAGGTCGACAAGATCGTGCCCAAGGGCACCTACGTCGAGGTCCACATGACCGTCGACGCCGGCGTCAAGATCCCGAAAGACGCGATCGCGGCGATCATCTCGCCCTCGATCGTCACCGACCGCCACATCGAGGTGAGCCCGCCGTTCACCGGCGGTGAGGCGCTGAAGTCCGGCGATCACCTGCCCAAGGCGCGCACCAGGACGCCGGTCGAGCTGGACACGATGATCAAGACCATCGACCAGTTCGCCGCCGCGCTGAAGCCCGAACCCGGCCAGGAGGGTCTCGGCCCGCTGTCGGGCCGGGTGCTCTACCCGGTGCTCAACGGCAACGGCCAGAAGATCAGGGAAACCCTCGACGCGCTCTCGGGTGCGTTGAAGGTCGGTGTCGACAACAAGGACGCCATCGCCAACATCATCATCAAGCTCAACGAGCTCACGACGATGCTGGCCGACAACGATCAGTCGGTGCGCGACTTCAGCGACCGGGTGACCGCCATGTCGGGGCTGCTCGCCGAACAAGCTCCTGGCCTGCAGGCCACCCTCGATCAGCTCAACGCGTTCCTGTCCAACACCTCGACGACCTTCGCCGGGCATCAGGACGAACTGGCCGCCTCGCTGACCGGTCTGACCACCGTCACCAACCAGTTGCGCGCCAACTCGGGCGCGATGGTCGAGATCGTCGACGTCGTGCCGCTGCTCATGCAGAACATCGACGGTGCGATGGACAAGGAAAAGGGTTTCATGCGCAATCAGGCGCTGGTCGGTACGGCTCTGTCGGGCGAGATCGTCAGCGTGTTCTGTGAGCGGATCCAGATGCGTCCCGATGGTTGCCGCACCACCGGCAACGTCCAGGACTTCGGCCCCGACTACGGGCTCACCGCCGCACTGCTCGGACTGACGAAGTAGCGAAGCGGCTCCAGCCGACCGAGTACGCACTGCCTTGATACTGGCCTAGGGACCCACAGCATCTGCATGCCCGGTCTGTACAACAATTTCGGCGGGCCGCTGGTTCGACGCGGGGCGACTGAGCCTGGCGTCGCCAGTGTCGGCGTAGGTGTCTCGCCGGCGTTCCTGCTACGGCCAGATACCCGCACCGGGTTCGGCGGCCGGGGCACGGGCTCCCCCGTCTCCAACACCCGTACTTGCCTCTGTGAGTCGAAGGAGAAACGGAAACTCGATCAGGAGACATGGCCCAGCGCGCTTACCCGCGCGTGCAGGATGTCGAATGTGGTCACCGGCTACATTATCGGGCGTCGGTTGATCCACGGCATAGCCTCTTCGAGTTGCGCTGCCAATCGCAGCAGCATCGCTTCACCTCCCAGTTGCGCGGTGAATTGCACACCCATCGGAATGTTGTCGGGGGTCCAGTGCAGTGGCAGCGACAGGGCTGGTCGTCCCGTCACGTTGGCCAACTGTGTGTATGGAGTCCAACTCAGGTTGTTATGAATGAGCCGATCGGTCAGCGCGGAGTGTCGCAGGAAGCCCGCAGTCCCCGTCTTCAAAAGCAGCTCCCCGGCCAGACGCAGCGACCGCTGTGTGTCGAGTGAGCCGATTCGGGGTGGAAGGTCTGCCAGTGTCGGTGTCAGCAGCAGGTCATAGCTGTCGAAGTAGCTCGACAGCTGCCGCGCGTGATCATGGCGACGCATGACGGCATCGACGTATTCGACACTGCTGTAGGCCCGCCCCAGCGCAGCCATCAGGCGGGTGTCGAATTCGAAACCTTCTTCGCCGCAACCAGATCGGCGCTTGGCATCGGCGACTTCCCACGCCAGGTAGGTGAACCAGGTCAACAAAAAATCCTGGGCCAGCCCTCGATCGTCGACCGGTGGATTGTCCAGGATCTCGACTCTGTGATGTAAGTCGGTGAGCACCTGGATCGTAACGTCGACCGCCGCTAGAGCCTCGGAATGTGGCGAGGAATTGATGGCCGAGGAGACACAGACTCCGATTCGCAGTCGCCCCGGGTCGGCACCGACCTGCGAGAGGAACGTCTCGGCCGGGACGGCGGGAAGATACGGGCCGCTGAGTTCTCCGCCTTTGAGAACGTCGAGCATCGCGGCCGTGTCACGCACCGACCGGGACACGACTCCCTGGACCGCGGCCCCGTGCATGGCCTCGCCGACATCGGGCCCTGACGGAAGCAGCCCTCGCCCCGGCTTGAGGCCGACGAGTCCGCAACAGGCCGCCGGGATCCGAATGGAACCGCCACCATCGTTGGCTCCGGCCACTGGAACGATTCCGGCGGCCACCGCCGCGGCCGAACCCCCGGACGAGCCGCCAGGCGTTCGATGGAGATTCCACGGGTTGCGGGTGGGACCGAACAGTTCGGGCTCGCTGACGCCTTTGGCGCCGAATTCGGGAGTGTTGGTTTTTCCGAAGATGACCAGGCCCGCATCGATCCATCTCTGCACCACCGTCGAGTGCTCGAGGGCTGGGATCCGCGCCAACGAGCGAGACCCGCTGCTGCTGGGCAAGCCGGCGTAGTCCTGCGCGATGTCCTTGATCAGAAACGGAACACCGGCGAAGGGGCCGACCAATTCCTGGGTGACGCGACGATCCGCCTCGGCGTCCATGAACCGGATGATCGCGTTGAGGCGACCGTTCGCCGTCTCGGCCTGCCGCCGGGCGACGTCGAGTAGTTCGCTGGACGTCACCTCGCCGGCTTTGACAAGTTCAGCTAGTCCGAGCGCGTCGAAGCTCCGGTATTCGTCGGTCCGCATACCGCGCGATCATAGCCGTACCAATCGGTTTGGCAAACCGATTGGTACGGCATTCGTGCCATCGTCGACGTGAGATCGAGTCCAGTGCGTCAGGGCCTTCGAGGTCGGTGCATCATCGCGATCGCCGCGTCGAACGCCGTATCGACCCGAGCGCGGTCTCCGGTCAGAAGTAAGTCCAACTGCAATCCACGTATCTGCCCCAAGACGAGAGTGGCGAGGCTGCGCGCCTCACCCTCGGGCCAACCATCGGCACACAGGCGTTCCTCGATCGGAGTGAGCCAATCGTCGACGATCGACGGCGCCAGCGCTTCCGCATCCGCAGGAACGCGCGCCACGCGACCGACCAATTGGAACAACAGAATGAACTGGCGTTGTTCCCTGGGCTCGCACAACCTCGTCCACACCATGCGCACCAGTTCGGCGGCAGACGTCGCGGTGCTGAAGTGCTCGTCATGCGCCCATGACCGCACGAAATCGCTGCGGATCTTCTCCCCCACGTGCAGCAGAAGCTCGTTTTTCGAGTTGAAGTGACGCAGCAGTGTCGCGTGCGATACCCCGAGCGCGGCGGCGACGGGCCGCAAGGACACGTCGTCGATGCCGTGATCGAGCACGTACTCCGTGGCCGCGGCCAGCAATTCGGGTCGGCGATGCCGATACCGCAGTGTGCGCCCGTCCACTTGGCCGTCAGTCATCGGTGTTGATGGTAGAACTCACCGAGTCCGGCGTGTCACGCGGGCCGCGCGGGTTGGCCGAGGCGACCTCGACTAGCGAGTCTACGTGTGTAGCGATCAACTGTGGTGACGTGCAAGCGCCACCTCCCGGTCGGTGGATATCGAATAGTCCCCGTCCGCGACGACGGCGGCGAACACGGTGCGCAAGTGGGAGTGGTAGCGCGCGAGTTGCCGCTGAGCGAAGGGTGTAGCCGGGCTCTGGCAGCCCAAATACAGATGGTGGGAGTCGCGGTTGAACCACATCGACGCGTTGGCCGTTTCACCCTCGCCGGTGAACAGCATTTCACGCTCGTACGGCGCGGTACCCGCTCGGTGGCGCGAGTGGCAGCTATCGCATCCTCGGTCGGGTGCCATTCCACCAGCTCGCCTGCCGCGGGCCGCCAATTGCGAAGAGCGTTGATGATCATCGATACCTCACCCGGCCGCAGGGGCGACATCGGGGCGACGATCGAATAGCGTGCCGTCGGCGGTCACCGTAGACAGCATCATCGTGAACGTGTTGATGAAGCGGTGCACATTCGCGGTGGCGACCTAGTTGCTAGGGAACCGGGCCGACACGGCGATCCCGCCGGTCGAGCGCGCGATCCACAGGTAGACCTCGTCGTCGGACAGTTCGCTACTGCGCAACGGCCGCACACCCCACTGCTGCCATTGCTCGGCATCGGGTACGAACCGGACATCGACGTAGGACACGACGAACCGCGGCATCTCGGTGCTGCCGAGCAACGATGCGATGCGTGGAAACGGGTAGCGGGCCAGGGATTTGGTCGAATCGATGGCCGCAGTGGTGCGCGCGAGCAACTCGTTGAAGGTGTCTGCCTCGGTGTGGTCGATCTCGAGGGGTAGCAGCCCGACATACCAGCCCATGGCGTGCGTGTGTTCGGGCGCGTAGCGGGTGTGGACCGGCATTGCGCAGCGCAACGGTTGCGCGCCGACCAGGACCTGATGGGTCGCCGCGAGTGCGGCGAAGACCGCCGACTGTGTGGAGTGGCCCGCCGCGCGGCTGCGTGACTGCAGCCGTTCAGCCTGCGGGGCGGTGAGTACCCAGGATGACAGGCTGCTCTGATGCAGCGCGCTTTCCTGGAATGTGCCGGCAACCTCGGTGACTCGCGGTGCGATCGGCAGCGGGAAGGCAGGAAACCGCCCGCCCCCGCTGCGCAGATATCGACCCCAGTGCTGGACCGCAGGATGGTCCACCGTCATCGTCACGCCCATCGCGCGGTCGTCGGCGCCGAACTCGATATAGCTGCCGACATCGGGCAATTCGGCGCCTGCGCCGGTGAGCACGCTGCGATAGATGCGCTGAATCTCGCTGATGGCCAACATCATCGAGTACGCGTCCATCACTGAGTGATCGGCACCGAACACGAGCAGGAAGCTGGGCCTATCGGTCGAGACCGTGTCGCTGACGGTGGCCATCAGGCAGTGCGGCCACTCGGTGGGCGAGAGCCGGGTCGCGAAATAGTCGGACAGGTGCTGAAACACCCGGATACCGCTGCGCAGGTGCCCGACGCGGCGAGCCTCGATCTGCATGTCTTCGGCACGGCAGGTGTAGCGCACGAACCCCTGGGCTGCCGTCTCGTCGGTGGCCACCGTCGTCCAACCCCGAACTCATGGCACGACAGCGCGACACGAACCGAGATCCGCAAGCCCTCAGTAATCTCGCATAGGTGTTCGTGTGAGTCCCTATACGGCGGGTGGGATCTTAGACCGAATGACGGTCCCTGGCGGAACCTGCACGTTCTCTGAAACAAAGGCATAGGCAATGAGCGCAGACCGCACATACCATAGTCCTGCGTGGAGGGTTAGATCGAGTCCGGTCAGCTGCCCAACGCGCCTTATCCGATAATCGATCGTGTTCGTATGAACTCCCAGTGCGCTAGCTGTCTTCTTACGATTGCGGTCGTTTCCGAGATAGCAACACAGGGTTTCCCATAACTCAGGGTGCGCGGCCAGCGGCTCGAGCAATGACGCTAACGCCACACGGCCTGGACCAGGACGGGTGATCTGAAACTCCAGCGCCAGGGAATCGAAAAAGTGTAAACCGGACTCGAGCCCGAGCCTCTCGATCATCTCCAACAGCTCGTGGGCCTGAGTAGCCGCGAGAGGAATCTCATCTCTCGCAGATCGCACTACGGCCGCGATCAACGGAACGTTCGCTGCGGCGGAGAGCGCGGCGACAACCTTCGCGAGCCGGTCATCATCGTACACCGATTGCGGGAGAAGAACAGTTCCACCGCCAACATTCAGTACCGACATTGCGGTGTCGCAACATTGACGGGCGAGTTCAGCTTGAACCAGACTCAGCCGACGTGCCACCTCGACCCCTTGCCCAATTTCCTCGCGGTGGATGGGTAGCGCGATAGCGAGCACTACATATACGTCGGCGATATCGATCCCGAATTCGCGAGCCGATCTGAAGTCCGCGCGCCCGCTCAGCATCGCCGACGCCAGAGCATTTTCAGCAGAATGATTTTCGATACCTTCTGTAGCCTCTTGATCGAGATATGCTACGGCGATAGCCGAAGTGGTCATCGCAAGCACCTCGAGCATCCACTCGACCCCGCTCGTCAGGTTCGAGCTGTCGCCGTTCGTCCAACCGCCGATGATTACGCTCGCGCCGGATTCGAATCCTTCGTGCACAGCGGCCAGGACATTGTCGATCGGTACGCCTTTTCGCGCCCAGTCCAAAGCTGACCTGCGAATTCGCTGCGTCACTTCCGCAGCATCCCCGCCTTCGATCACGCCCGTGACCAGCTCGCGGCAGATGTTGGCAATCTCAACCGGGTCGCTAGGTGGACGAGTGGGAAGAGATCCGAATGGAGCAGTGTTCCGAACCGATCGTTTGAGGCGTTGCTCAGCAATGCTGAGCACATTTTCCGTCGGGTCCGACTTCGCTCCAACAGATACCGTCAGCGTCGGTCCGACCCGTTCGAGGTCTGCCAGCGGACCATTGCGTACTTCTTCGGTGTTCACCATGTAGGACGACTCATTTCAAAAATATCCAGGTCTGACCAGCTGGCCGGTCTCGGCCAGTGGCAGGACTTCGATGCCGTCAACGCCGACGCCACGGCTCGGCCATCACCGGAAATCGGAGCCCTCGAAGCACAAAAGGTGCCCGATCCGCGCCCGCTCGGTGTCCTCAACTCGGGTTGCGCGATTTGAGGTGGCGTGCGAGGTCAGCGGTCATAGCCGCGAACTGGCGCGTGAGTTCAGGTGTCGACCAGGCATCGAGGAGCAGCTGACGCACGACGCTGATGTAATGCGGTACCGCGTCGGTAAATGCGTCGAGACCGGCGTCGGTAAGCTCGACGTACCTGCCGGTATCGTTGCCGCGGGTGACCAGTCCAGCACGCTCGAGTTTGGAGACGACGTGCGACATTCGCGAGATCGACGCCTCGGTTGCTTCTGCTAACAGGATCATGCGCTGGCGTCGTCCAGGTCGGGCGTACAGCAGTTCCAGAACGCGGTATTGGATGTGGTTGAGCCCGCACTTTCGTCGCAGCCGCGTTCCGAGCTCAGGTGCCAACAACTCCACTACGCTGGCCAAGGAATTCCAGGCGTCGACTTCGTCGTCTGTCAGGTGCTGGCTCATCGCGGCGCGGTCTCAAAATGAATAACCCTGTCCAACATGTCTTTCGCTCCAGTCGAACTGCGACGCTGCCCGGATCCGCGATACACATTGAGGTGACGCCGGGCGTGCCGAGTGGATGCCCGACGCCGATTCCCGGCAGGTTCGACGAGCATCACGAGAGCACCTGGCACTGTTGCACGGAAACCGTCATGAATCAGCGGATTCGCGACGGTGGAGGACAAACGGCGCGCCGCTGGACGGGCCGCCCGGGATTCCGAATGTCAGACCCAGCAAACTGCGGGAGCTGATAGGACGGAGTTCGTCGGTGACGCGGTTCCAGGGAAACCGTGCGGTCGCGGGGTAGCTGACGATCAACGCCGGCTCGCCGTCGACACGTGAGGGCCCGATCTGCGCGGTGATCGGGATCGATGGCTCGATGGTGCCGCGACGGCGTAGCAGGTTTACGCCGCGCAGGTAGGCGTCGGAATCGTCCGGTTCGGTGAACGACTTGCCGCACCAGCCTCGCATTCCTGTCGCCGCTACGGTCAACGGTCCGCATGCGCGCAACCAGAACGGTCCGGCGAATTGTCCTTCGTGATCGCCGACAAGGTCGGACAGCCTTGGTGCTGGGGCGGCGCGGAACGCGGCGTAGACAGTGTGCAGTTTGGCGCGGGCGTTCACATCGGGGGACGTGGACATCAGTTCTGCTCCTGGTGACAAGGGGATTTGCCGCCGACCGCGGTGATGGGCAGGCGCAGCGCGGCGGACGAATGCGTCGGCACGGTCGCGGCGGTGGGGGTCACCGCGGCGAGCCGCTGGTAGGGCGAGCCGAGGTGCGGGCGGCTGTCGGTCTCGCCTTTGTTGGGCCACAACGACATCGCGCGTTCGGCCTGTGCGGTGATGGTCAATGACGGATTGACGCCGATGTTCGCCGAGACCGCCGCGCCGTCCACCACATGCAGACCGGGATGGCCGTACACGCGGTGGTAGGGGTCGATAACGCCGGCTTCGGGAGACTCGCCGATGACACAGCCGCCGAGAAAGTGGGCCGTGAGCGGAACGTCGAAGATCTCACCGACCGTGCCCATCGGAAACCCGTCGATCTTTTCGGCCGCGCGTCGCATCACTTCGTTGGCGACCGGAATCCAGGTCGGGTTCGGTTCGCCGTGGCCCTGTCGCGACGTCACCCGGGTCCGCCCAAAACGCCTTTTGGTGTAGAGCGTCAGGGAGTTGTCGTGGGTCTGCATGACCAGCGCGATGATCGAACGTTCCGACATGTGGCGGATCCCGAGGTAGAGCGAAGCGAGGTGGCCGGGGTGACGCAGTACCTGTCCGATCCAGGTCACCCAGCGAGGGAATCGGCCCCCTCCGTCGGTCATCACCGTCGCCATCAATCCCATGGCGTTGGAGCCTTTGGCGTAGCGATTGGGCTCGATGTGGGTGTGCTCGTCCGGGTGGATGGACGAGGTGATCGTCACGCCTTGGGTGAAGTCGTACTTCTTGCGATTGCGCATTTTGGTCGTCACACCGACGAGCGCTTCGGAATTGGTACGGGTCAGAGTGCCCAGACGATCCGAGATGCCCGGCAGCGTTCCATCGGCCTTGAGTCTGTGCAGCAGTTGTTGTGTGCCCCAGGTGCCCGCGGCGAAGATCACCTGATCCGCGGTGAAGGTGACGGCAGTGCGACTGGGGAACCACGCACCGGTTTGTACGGCGGTCACTTCGTAGCCGCCCTGGGCCAAGGGCTTTACCCGGGTCACCGTCCGCTCGGCGTGCACGGCGGTCCCGGCCTGCTCGGCGAGGTAGAGATAGTTCTTGACGAGGGTGTTCTTGGCGCCGTAGCGGCACCCGGTGAGGCAGCCTCCGCATTCGATACAGCCGGTTCGAGCGGGTCCGGCGCCGCCGAAATACGGATCCGCGACCGTCACCGATGGTTCTTTCGCATCACCGCGACCGAAGAACACGCCGAGCGGCGCCATGGAGAAAGTCTCGCCGACCCCCATGTCGTCGGCGACCTCTCGCATCAGCTCGTCGGCGGGTGTGAGCGTGGGATTCGGCCGGACGCCGAGCATGCGCTTGGCCTGGTCGTAATAGGGGGCGAGCTCCGCGCGCCAGTCGGTGATGTGCGCCCACTGGAGGTCATCGTAAAAGTTGCTCGACTTGGGCTCGTAGAGGGTGTTCGCATAGACGAGCGAACCACCACCGACACCGGATCCCGCCAGGACGACGACATCGGGCAGCACATGAACACGTTGGATTCCCTTACACCCGAACTTGGGCGCCCACAGAAATTTGCGGATATCCCACGATGTCCGAGGGAAATCCTCATCGGCAAATCGGCGTCCTGCCTCGATTACCGCGACCCGGTATCCCTTCTCGGTCAGCCTCAGTGCCGAGACGCTGCCACCGAAACCACTGCCGATGACAACGACGTCGTAGTCGGAACTCATGTGATGGAAGGCTCCTGCCGTGATATGCGCGAGCCCACCACGTTACGAAGGCGGGGGCGTCGACGACAGCGCTATCGCCGCCACGTGGTTGTCATTTTCTGCCACCCATGGGTATGTTCGCCGCGTGGCGAGTTTCGAGTCCCATCAGCACCTGCCGATCAGTGCGGTCAGTGTCCAGCTCATGGTCCAACTCGCCGCTCGTCGTGGATGGTCCGCGGACGAGTGCCTCGCCGGTTCGGGCATCGACCCTGGTGTGCTCGATGATCCGTTCGCTGAGATCACCGCATGTCAAGAATTCGAAGTGATGCGTAATCTCGACAAGTTGCGGTGCGGCGAACCCGGATTCTGGGTCGAGGTGGGGACGAACTATCACGCCGGGATGCACGGCTCGTGGGGAATGGCACTGCTCACCAGCCGGACGTTGCGAGACGCCATCGAGCTGACCGCCGAGTTCGTCGAACTCGCCTGGGTGTTCACCACGATCACCGTCACCGAATATGTGGACACCGACGAGGTCGGCATTGCCATCGACAGCAGCGACCTACCACCAGATGT
The DNA here is from genome assembly GCF_042668615.1 of Nocardia sp. NPDC057272. Lineage (NCBI taxonomy): Bacteria > Bacillati > Actinomycetota > Actinomycetes > Mycobacteriales > Nocardiaceae > Nocardia > Nocardia sp. NPDC057272. The sequence goes on from NZ_JBHUYK010000004.1 coordinate 103,188, forward strand.
CGCTTCGATTCTGGTGGAACGCATTTCGGCGGCGGCCACGTCGATCCTGCGCGACCTGACCAATACCGGCGTGCCGGCGTCCTCGGTGCGCTTCCGGCACTCTGGGCCATCGGACACCAGCCGCTATGTCGACACGTTCGGAACAGAACCGTCTTTCAATGCCGATCGCAACGAGATGGTCGGCGACTCGTCCTGGCTCGACACTCCCCTGCCACAGGCCAATGACCTGGTCCGGCGTGGTTATGAGGCCGCGTGTCGCGACCTGCTCGGCAAGCGCCGTGCCCGAACCGGTTTCGCCGGTGCGGTGCGCGATGCCCTGACGCGCGAACCCGGCCGGATCCCACCACTCGCCGAGGTGGCCGATGTACTGAACGTGAGTCCACGCACGCTGGCACGGCGCCTCTCCGACGAAGGTGCGTCCTATCGCGCACTGGTCGATGAGCTGCGCCAAGCGCTGGCCGAGGAAATGCTGCGGAACTCACCGCTGACCACAGCCCAGATCGCGAATCGTCTCGGGTACACGGATTCGGCGAACTTCATCCGGGCGTTCAAGCGATGGCGAGATATGACACCGCGATCGTTTCGGTCGACGTCCGCTACGCAATGCTGAAAACCGAGCAGCCCTACCGAATCCCTGAACCGGTTGCTGCTCGAGGATCGGCGCGCACGAGGTCATAAACATAGGACCGTTCGCCCTTGCGGCTCACCCACGCGCCCTCGGGAGGGAGCTCGCCTTGCCCTGGCTCGTCGAATGGACGGCTCGACACCAGACCGGCCGCATCGCACACTACCCATCCGAAATCAGGCAGTCGGCGACACCAAATATCGAGGTCGACCCGCCTATACGAGGGGAAGCCATGCGCATCCCCGTTGCGGACGAACTCGTAGGACAACCCATCGACGCGCCGCACGAACCTCACACCCGACATCGGACCATCCTCACCGAGGGCCTAGGACCCGATCAACCAGGTCCCCGCTCAGGTTGACGAACCCCGTAGGACCACCCCCGAAAAGGCGGGGGTGGCCGCGGGGATCGACCCGACAAAACAGGTCGGGTCCGGCCTAAGACCCGGACCTGACCACCGTTGCCACAGAATTGTCGTCAGCCCACTACGCCTCAAGCTGACCACGACGAAGATCGCGGCCCAGATCCGCCACTGCTAGCCGTTGCCGACGCCGGGAGACTGCCTACCAGAGAAGCAGGACACCGCGATGACGCACGCCCGAGCCGCGTCAATCCACGGTTGATCGGCGTGACCCAGAACAAGCCAACTAAGTCCGTTGAGCACCTCGACGAGTGCCCCTGGAAACAGGCCTCGCGTTGCGCATGCGCGGCGCTCCCGTGGAGGCTGGAATCGGCCACACAGGCTCGGCATCAGGTCGCAGTGAGGGTCCTGTAAAGCGGTTCGGGAGATTCAGCCCCGGCTTCGGGCGAGACAAGTCGATCTACTCGGCCGATCGGACCGTCCACCTCAAAGGCGTTCGAGCGGCGACGTGTTCGGTGTCGATTTTTCGGCCCAGATCCCCACGCGTATGCCCGATCGCAGGTCCCCGATTCGTAATCGGCTGTTGTGCATGGGATTTGGCCGCTACCGCGTAACCGTTCTCGAGTTGGAACTGTCGATGGCGTGCCACTTGGGGGTACACCAACTCGGCCTCCGAATTTTGTGCCATCTCACCGAACACGGTTTGGGCAGGTTGCGCGAGCAATACTCCGACTATCCTCAACAGATGTTGAGAGGTCTCAGGCGTTCGACACGCGAGGCGATGACGCTTGTCGGCCACGGCCGACGATTCGTCGACAACCTGATCCATTCACCTACACGTTCGATGCACTGTCACTGATGTCGCTCTGCCACAGGACTTTCCGCGCTTCGCGTTCGATAGTGGAACCGTTTCGTCGACCGAGATAGCGATGAACGAAAGGACCACGTGATTCCGATGGTCGATCCGATACAGCGAGACGATGCAACACGGTCTGCAACTCGGCCACTATCCGCTGTGCCCCGTCCCCCGGTGCGGAGCACCCAAGAGCCTCGGCGGGACGTGCCGAGGGGCGCGCCTTTGGTGCCCCACGCTGCCATTGCCGCGCGATCCCTGATGCGTTCGTTGCCTGAAGGAGTAGTCATGCCCGAGTCCACCGCCGCGGTGCAGACAGCCCTGCACTACTTCACCGCGTTGACCGCCGGCAACCTCAGCAAAGCCATGAGCTATGTCGCTGATGACATCGTCTGCGACACACAAGGCAGGCGTGTAAGCGGCTCGAGGGCGTACCGGCAGTTCATCTCGCAGTGCCTGCCCGCGATACGAGGGGCGACGCTGGTCGCATCCTGCGGGAATGACACCACAGCAGTGCTCATTTACGACCTCACATCACCTGCTCGTCTACGCTGTCGAGGTGCGGACCGTCTCGTGGTCGACAGGAACAAGATCGTCAACATCGTGACCGTTGTCGACAGGGTTCCGTATCAGCCTTACGCGATGCCGAATTCCTAGATCACTGAATCCGGAAGAACTTCACTGGGTCGCCATGGGAATCTGCGGGGTGCTGATCAGGTCGGCGAAATGAGTGGCGGCGACGACCCCGTCGCGGGCGAACAGCTCGTCCAGCGCCAAACGGACCAGGTGCGCCCGGGTGGGGGCGTGATAGTTCACCGCGCCGCTGCCGAATCCGGCGGCGGCGTCCACCGCGCATTGAGTCAGCCAGACCCTGTTCAGCGAGAACGTCGATCACCGCGGCGGCGATCACCTGCCGCCGTGCAACCTTGGTGCCGGTGTCGGTGGCCTTGATTCGCCATGGGACCGCACAGTAGCGGCACCTGCCATCGACGCGCACCACCCAGCCCAGCGCCGGCAGCAGGCGGCGGATTCCTATCAGCTGGTGATGTGGTGTTCGACCTCGCCGATATCGTCGAGAGTCGAAGTGAGACACCTCCCGGCTCGAACCACCTGCCGGTTTCCATACCAGCTCAGCATTGCGTACTTACTGCGAGAATCCGGGCGTTTTCAGCGGGAAACCCGGATTCGCTTCCCGTTGTTGGGGTATTTGCCTCTACAGGTCGGGGATACCGCTGTCGAAGGAGATGAGCGCGATGATGACCTGCGACCAGATCATGACCATGGTGCGCGACTGGTGGAACCGTATGTTCCCGGGGATGCCCATGATGATGTAACCCGATAGAGCAATCTGCCGTGGCGCGGGCTGCGAATACCGGCTGACCTGGTCTTCGAGCGATCGCTACATCATCGAGTGCCGCCCCGGCGAATCACCAGGCCGCCTCTGATCGGCGTCGGGGCGGACGACCGATGCTCGGCTCACGCCGGTGCTCGATGTCGGTGGGCCGGGGCCGCACCTCAGGGGTTCACCGGCCGCTACGGCGGCCGGGTGCGGAAAGCCGGACTGCGCCGCGCCGTCGGGGCCGCCGAGGACGTGGCCGCTGCGGACCAATGCCTCCCGCCGTGGCAGTCCGACGGCTCAACCGCCCGTCGGCGCCACAGCTGTCGTCGGCACCGACGGTGGCTGTCAGGGGACTTCTCAGTTCAGACCACTCACTTCTCGGGCGATCGTCGAGATACGGCTCTGCGCGGCCGAAACGACACCCTGCCGCGCCTTGTGCGCCTCCTCGTAGGCGAGGATCGTCCGGACTGCGGCGGGATCGGCGAGTTCCTTGATCGCTGCCACCGCCTGGGCGACATTCAAGTCGTCATAGCCACTGACGGGCAGCTCTCTGGGATCGAGAAGGCCGGTGGTGGTGCGCAGTGAATGCATTGCCTCGGCGGTGGAATCCGCGCCTTCACGCCGCGAGACCTGCTCAGTGGTTTCGAGAACAGCATCGCGCGAGGCCGCGAGCGTCTTCACGGCGACATCGCCCGCGTGCGCACCCCTGGCGAGCAACTCGCCCAGCGCGGGCGGAGCAGCACGGAATGTGTCCAACGCGCGGTCGATGCTGCGAGCAGACCACGTAACAGGGACATTGATCAGCTTCACCGCGGTCCCCGTAACCGCCTGAATCGGTGTTCGGCGCAAAGCCGCAGGTCCGCCGAGCGCGTCCTCGGCGAGTACGGTCGTCAACCATGTGACGGTGGCCGTATGGGCGGTGATCAACCGCTGCGCCACTGCTACTACATCGGCGTTCTGAACGGTGGTCGCGAGTGCTTTGACGTAACGGGCACGGTCGAGCAGCTGATGTTCGAGGACGAGGTCTCCGAGCAAAGCTTCGTCGAACGGTTGGGCCTGTTCGCCGATCGCCTTGACCGCGGCGGCAGCCCTTCCGATGAACGGGCCGATCCGCTCCGGCGCGCCACCCAGCTCACGGATCGCGGCCTCGATGGCTTCCGCGCGGGCGCGGGCGTTGTGGGCGTTCTCAGCCAGTTCGCGGCGTACAGCCTCAGTGCGAGCCTGTGCGATTCGAGTCTCGGCGATTCGGATTTCGGTCTCCGTCAACTCGCGGATAACGCGCAGTTGCGCGAGCAGGGTCGTAGCGGTGTTGCGTGTGCTCATGAAGTCTTCCTTCGATGTCGACGTCAGGGAGGCGCAACGCTGCACCACTATGTCGACTACCCCGCACTCATGATTCAAACATTGCGCCGCAACAGTTGTCGATCATGTCCCGGGTGAGATATTGCGGAATTCGGTGTGAGGCCGGTGGGTAGCGCCGACAAGGTGTGAACCAGCGATCGCGGCGATCCGCACCGCCGACGTCGACGCCGAGAGGTCCTTGCGCACGGCGCCGAGAGCGATATACCGCTCGACGGCGACCGGGTCCGCCGGGAGCGACGCCAGATTCACTGTGCCGCAAAAGGTATGAAAGCCTCCCATGCTTCGGAGTAGGTGCGGGTCGTGGTGTCGGGGGTCGTGGTGTCGGGGGTCGTGGCGTAATGGGTGCGCGGCGTCGGCGGCGATCAAGCCGGGGTGATCGCCGCCAGTCGCGACTGTGCGAGTCGAAACATACTTAGAGTCAACATGATTCAGTTCTTCGAATGCTGACCGAACGGGTAAGACCGCGGATATTCTCGACAGATGGATACCCCGGTTGTCATCCAGCGCCCGCCAGTAGCTGTGTTCCGGAGGGTGCCCGAGGGGGGAACCATCGCGTGCCTGAGCGCTGTGGTCCGGTCCGCGGCGACGCGGGCCGCGGCCGTGCTGGCACAGGTACCGACCCATTCCGGTCCGGTCGAGCGCACCGCAGCGTTGCGGCAAGGGGCAGCCGCTGTCGGCGAACTGGTCGAGGCTCTGACCTCGCAGGCCCCGCCGATCGTTGGTGAGGACCTGCCCGCGGAGTCGGTGAGCCAGTCGTTCTTCCGGGTCCGTGAGGTGGAGTTGTCCGATCAACAGGCGGCGCTGCACGGTGTTCTGGTCATCCATCGCGGTGTGGCGGACCTGTGCAGGGCCCCGCTGTCGGGTGCGGACTTGGCGGTGGAAGTCGCGGGGATGCGACAGGCTGTGCTAGACCTGACCGGCGCCGCGGAGACCGACGAGGTGACCGAGCAGTCCCCCGTTCCCGTTGTGGCTGAGAATATTTCGTCGGAGAGCGAGTGGACGGCGCGGTGGCTCGTCGGGCACCAGGTCCACGTCCTGTTCAATATCTGCGCGGCGGTCGCGGTGACCGATGCCGCCCACCACCTCCGCCACGGCGCGGCCGACGCCGCACTGGAGCGGCTCGAACACGCGACCACGTATGTGCGTGGCTTCCCAGCGGCGATGATCCACGCCAGCACGATCCCGGTGGACTACTACATGGCCGCGGTTCGCCCCAGCATGCAGCCCCCGGAGGTGTCGACCCCGTTGAGTGGCCGACAGCATCGCGGCTACAAGACTTTCCGCAGCGCGATGAAGGATCTACTCACCGTGGTTCCGGATTCCTACGATGCGCTCGCTGCCCGCGATCCCGAGCTCGCCGCCGCCCGTGACGCCCTGCTCGAAGCCGACCTCGTCGACAGCGAACGTCACGTCACGCTCGCCTATTCGATGGTGCGCCTTCGCCGTTCCATCGCGCAGTTGCCCACCGGCCCGGACAACGCCGTCGGCGAGCTCCGGTTGATGCGCCATCGGCGGGCCGCCCAGTACGCACCGCTGATCCGGTTCGGCGATCACTACATCGCCAACGCCGTGTCAGCCCTGCGGAATGGCTGAGCAGACGAACAATTGCCCTGCTACTGACGTACTGAACGGAGAGCGTCGATGCATGAAATCGCGGAGACCGTCGATATCGCAGACCTGGAGTTGCCCCCGACGGAGACCACGGAGATCGACCACCTCGCTCAGGCACTGTGCGGAGGCGAGCAGGACCGGGTGGACGACCCGACCTGGGTCGCGCGCGCCCGGGACTCCTGGGATGCGCTACCGCTGTCGCTGCGGCGCGGCGTTCGGCAGTTCCGGCGGCACTCCGGACTGCGCGGATCGTTGGTCATCCACGGCCTGCCGGTCGACCAGATGAGACTGCCCGATACTCCGTCGACAGCGGATTCCGTGCAGCGTGCGGCAGTCGTCTCCGCTGCCGTCCTCACCATGATCGCCTGCGGGCTCGGCGACCCGACCGCGTATCTGGCTGAGAAGGCCGGCGCCCTCGTCCAGGACGTCGTACCCGTGCGGGGCAGGGAATCCTTCTCTGGAAACGCCGGTTCGGTGTTGCTGACCTTCCACAACGAGAACGCCTTCCACCTGCACGAACCCGACTACGTGCTGCTGCTGTGCCTCCGCGGCGACCACGACCGGATCGCAGGTCTGCGGACCGCTTGTCTGCGTCAAGCGCTGCCCTTGCTCAGCCGAGCGGCCCGGGAAACGCTGTTCGCACCAGAATTCGTCACCGCGCCGCCGCCGTCGTTCCCGACCGACAACGCCGTGCGCCCACCGCAACCATTGTTGTCGGGTGCGGTCGACGATCCCGACATCAGGATGGCCACGATCGCGACCACCGCGCTGACGCCGCGCGCCGAGGCGGCGCTGATCGAATTCGGCCGAGCTTGCGATGCTGTCGCCCGCACCACGGTGCTCACTCCGGGCGACCTGGCCATTATCGACAATCGGGTCACTGTCCACGGCCGCACCGCCTTCCGACCTCGCTACGACGGCACGGACCGCTGGGTACAACGCACATTCGCCGTCGCCGACTTGCGCCGCTCCCGTGACCACCGACCAGACGACGGGTACGTCATCACCCGATGATCCGGGATCCCCGCGGGTCACCGCCGGGGGGTCACCGCGGCAACGGCGTCCCCCGCCGATCGCCCACCGCGAACGCGCCCGAGCCGACACAGCTACCTACGCAGCGGATCACGCGTCGGCGGGCAATCAGCTGGAACAGCAGGAAGGCGCACACCCGAAGATCTCCGGTGACCTGCCCGACCTCTCCGGCTACGACAGGACAGCCCGGTGTGGAACACGCGCGCGCCGATGAGCATCCAGACGTTTCTCGACGCCACCGGCGCACTCGCGGGCAAGACCATCCACCCGTTCCTCACCTATGCGGTCGGGGAAGGGGCCCAAAGCTAGTCGGAACGACCGCATGGGTGATCGACGCGGGCTACTCCGAACAGGCGCTCACGCCTGCACCCAGGCGATATCGGGCAGCTTCAGTCGCGTAATGCGCTCTCTCGCAAAGTGTTCAGAGTTCTGGACAGAATGCGTGAGACCTGCATCTGAGAGACACCGAGATGTTGGGCTATCTGCTCTTGGGATCGGAATCGAAAGAACCGCAAATGCAACACCTGGCGTTCTTGCGCGGGCAGTGCGGCGATCAACGGCCGGACGGCCAAGAAGTCCTCGACGTGGCGGTATTCGGGGTCCTCGGCGCCGAGGAAGTCGAGCAATGAATGTGATGTGCCGTCGTTTTCGTTCTTGGTAGGCGCATCGATCGGCGCCGTATGGTAGGCATTGCGCGCGATCAACGCCTGCGTTACCTCGAGCAGATCGATACCGAGTTCCTCGGCGATTTCACGCGCTTTGGGTGTGCGGCCCAACTCATGAGTCAAGGCGTCGGTCGCGGGGCCGAGAAGCTGCTGAATCTCCTTCATCCGCCTCGGTACCCGTACCGCCCAGCTGCGGTCGCGGAAGTGGCGGCGAACCTCACCCATGATCGTCGGCACCGCGAACGCCACGAAGCCCGCGCCGTAAGTGGGGTCGAAGCGGTCGATCGCCCGAAGCAGCCCCAGGCGAGCGATCTGTTGGAGGTCGTCAAAGGTTTCCCCACGACCGGCGAACTTCCTGGCGATGTGGTCGGCCAGTGGCAGGCATCTTCCGATGATGTTCTCGCGCAACATCGGTCGGCGGGGATCCTGGGTTCCGAGATGGGCCAGCTGTTCGAGTATCGGTTCGATGTTGTCGTAGCTGTCGCTACCACGATGTTGTCGCGAAGCCGGTGCGACAGCGGGTTTCGATGCTCTCGGGTGAGGCCGATGTTCGTCGATCGAGCCGGCGGCGTGACGCTGCGGCGGCAGCTGCTGTCCGGTTACCGATACCGGTTCGGCCGCGGAAGTGTGGCTGTCCAGTTGCTCGATAGCAAGCCATCTGTTGCCCATGCTGACACCTTCGGTCGTCGCGTGTTTGCGTTCGACTGCCAGGGTCAAGGACAGCAAATCTTTGCTGAGCACGATTTTGAGCGACATCGTGCATCTACCTCGAACTCTACAGCCTTCGACGGCGCGACGGTAGGTTCAAGGCGACGCCTGGGGGTACCCCGAAACCGGGTGCTGTGCTGACCGCTCTCGTAGTCCGTAACCGTCACCCGAGTGAAACCCGTCTGTCGTTGCTTCCGTCCGAGACGTGTACCTTGTACGCCACCAGTTCCATGCGTTACTCAGAGAATCGCGGCAACCGATGCACATCGTGGACGTGGCAGTGGGTGCCGTTGATATGCCGCCTGGGGCGGCGACGGTCGTTGACTGAACAGGACTCGGTTCTCGAAGCTCGCGCGGCCCTCCTGTCCACGCTGGACAGCAGCCGCGACGGCTTGGACGCGGTAGCACGACTGGGCAGGATGTGTGTGGACTTGCTGCCGGTCGACGGTGCTTCGATATCGCTGATGGCCGATGCCGATATTCGTGAAACCCTGTACGCCAGTGACGAAGTGGTTACCCGGATCGATGCGGTGCAGTTCAGTCTCGGGGAAGGTCCGTGCTTCGAAGCCTTCCAGACCCATCGCCCGGTACTGGTGGCGGACCTGCACGCTGCCGGCACGGCCTGGCCGATCTTCGCCACGGAAATGATCAACGAACCGGTCGGCGCCATCTTCGCGTTTCCTTTGATCAGTGGTGCGATCAGCCTCGGCGCGATGGATCTCTACCGCGAGCGACCTGGCTGGCTGTCCGCAGCCCAGGTCGCGATCGCGCTGCAGACGGTGGATATCGTGATGTTGGCTGTGCTGGAGATGCAGACGAACGTAATGGATCAACCGTGGTGGACCGACCTGCCTTCCAGTCGCGGCCAGGTGCATCAAGCAACGGGGATGCTCATCGCGGAATTCGGTATCTCCGCGGCACACGCACTCGCGCGATTACGTGGTTACTCCTTCACGACCGGACGTTTGGTCGACGAAGTCGCCGATGATCTGGTCGCCCGCCGATTGACCCCCGCCGACCTGGAGCAGCCGTGAGCCCGAAGCACGTCGATGACCGCAGCCGCGCAACCGCGAGTCGGGGATTACCTTTGACACTGGAGGAAGGAGACAACGCTATGCCCGAGGCGCCGCTGTCGACCAGGGAACGAGAAGCCAGCCTTCTGGACGCGTTTGTCCAAATGGCGGACACACTGGTGGACGACTACGACATCGTGGATGTGCTCTACGAGCTCGTTTCCCACTGTGTTCGTCTGCTCGATGCCGCCGCCGCCGGAATCGTGTTGTCCGACCAACGGGGAAATCTGCAAGTGCTCGCCTCCTCGACCGAACAGACCCGCATGCTCGAGCTGTACCAACTCCAGACCAGCGAAGGTCCGTGTTGGGATTGCGTACACGGCGGCGAACCGGTCTCGGTCACCGATCTCCGCACCGCAGCAGACCGCTGGCCGCTGTTCGTCCCCCGAGCTCTCGACGAAGGTTTCGTCGCCGTACACGCGCTACCGATGCGACTGCGCCGCGAGACCATCGGCGCGCTGAATCTCTTCGGCCGCGAACCGGGGCCCATGCCCGCACAAGACCTTCGGACAGCTCAAGCACTTGCCGATACTGCGACGATCGGGATCCTGCAAGAACGAGCGATCCATCGCGGCGAGGTACTGACCGAGCAACTACAAGTCGCGCTGACCAATCGCATCACCATCGAACAGGCCAAAGGTGTACTCGCACATGCGGGAAACCTTGATATGGACCAGGCATTCCAAGCCCTACGCAACTACGGGCGTCGACGAAGCACACGCCTATCCGATATCGCTCATCAACTGGTCACCGGCGCGACCACAGCGCGCACAGTTCTCGACGATTGACGTCTCGGCGCGGCAGCCTCGGCGACCGGGCGAGTGCGGTGCCTTCTTCTAGGACGGCGGTGGTACTCGACGGGGTTCGCAAACCCGCGCAAATACCAAACCGGAAAAGTTACGACCAGGCCGCGTACCGCTGGCACGGAGAAACTCCGGACTAGCTGCCTGGTCCGGCCTCGTGCCCAGGACGACCATGGGAGCGGCGGGCTTCTTTCATCTCCGCCTCATACACATGCGTGCGGCCGTCGACGAGTTCGTCGCGGATCTCGCGCTCGATCTGTCGGAACTGCGCGTAGTAGCCCTCGTCGTATTCCTCCACGATCTGGAACGTCCACCGGTCGGGCAGCACGTTGCGGCCGACCAGCTCGGCGGCCAGCTTCTCGGCAAGCTGATGATGACCCGCGGCGCGCAACATGTCGACCGCCTCACCGAGAGCGAGATCGGCACCACCGGTGAGCTGGTGGAAGCTGTACAGGTGCCCGCGAGCACGTTCGGTCGTCTCCAACGCCTCCGACAGCTTGCCGACCGCTGCCACTGTCGAAGAGTTGACGCCGGCGGGCCGCCGATGCCTCTCGGCAGGCCGATCGTTATCAGTCATACTCCGAGGCTATCGCCAATTCTTCGGGCTGCGCGTGATCTGAGGTGTCGGCGGCTGCTTCGTCGCGGTAGTACTCGCAGCCACGGGACCGGGACCCGCGAGCAACAGCGGGGTGATCCCGAGGCCAGCGTGGCGTAGGCGGCGATGGGCAGAGGTGGGAGCCGTGCCCGGGCTCAACGGGCTCGCGGTCAGTTCGCTCGTCGGCAGGAATTGCAGGAACCGCTCGTCGTCCGGTGCCCGATCGGCCGCCGACGACGTTCGCCCACTTCGCCGCGACGTGCAACCAAGACGTCTTCCGGGTTCGGACGTGTGGCGATCAGGAGCGTTGCAGTACAGCATGTTGGTCGACCCCAGCACTGACCCAGACAGATGGTGGGACCGACCAGGCGACAAAATACCAACCTGCGACCATCTGGCGCACCTATCGACCGATCATGCACCAATCGACGACGTGCGACGCAACTCCTTGCTACAGTCCCAGACAGCTGACTACGGGTGCGTAGATATGAGGTATCCATCCGTGTAGATCAGAGGTCAGGTTCGGTCGAGCAACTCGGCGACCGGCATTGAACACGGGGTGATCGTCATGACGTTGATAGCCAACAAGATAACTGCACAAACCGATTTCGAACTCCTAGTCAGCTTCTGCCTCGACTGGTGGCGCGATCATCCGCGACAGTCGGTGGAGACGGCGGGTCGACAGGTCACCATGGCGTGGCAAGCCATGGCCGAGTTAGTGCGTTCCGTAGTCCGACGCCGCTTTCCACTGACGGAATTTCTTCGCCAAGCCTCATTTATGGCCGGTGTCTCAGTCACTCCAACGCTGCTTGTCGCCATCCCGATCGCCGCCATTGTCTCGATCCAGATCGGATCACTGGTCAGCCAGGTCGGCGCAACCACCTTCATCGGCGCGGTCAACGGCCTCGGCATCATCCGCCAGGGAGCTCCACTGGTCACCTGCCTGATGATCGCCGGCGCGGTCGGCTCGTCGGTCTGCGCCGATCTGGGGTCGCGGACCATCCGCGAGGAGATCGACGCGATGCGGGTGATGGGAGTGGATCCGGTGCGCAGGCTGGTCGCTCCGCGGCTGCTCGCCGCGGTGCTGGTGAGCATTCTGCTCTGCGGGTTCGTGGTGTTCGTCGGATTCGCCACCGGCTACATGTTCAACATCTTCGTCCAGGACGGCACACCGGGCTCGTACATCAGCACCTTCGCCTCGTTCGCGGTCGCGAGCGATCTGGTGGTCGCGCTGGTGAAGGCCGCCGTGTTCGGCGCGCTCACCGCGATCATCGCGTGCGACTGCGGCCTGAACACCAAAGGCGGCCCGGGCGGCGTCGCCAACTCGGTGAACTCCGCGGTGGTCAGCTCGGCGATCGTGCTGTTCGCGGCCAATATCGCGCTGACCCAGATCTACAACACTCTGTTCCCGTCCAAGGTGGTCTGAGATGTCGAACTATCTGCCACCAGTGCTGCGCCCGTTTCGCGCCGTCAAGGCCGCGACCGACCCGCTCACCGAGGCGAACGCGAGACTGGGACATCAGGGCGTCGTCTTCATCGAAGCGTTGCTGGCGATCCCGTTCGTTCTGCGGCACTACCGCAAAGAGCTGGCCCGGCTGATCGTCGATGTCACCTGGGGCAACGGCGCGCTGATCGTCGGCGGCGGCACCGTCGGCGTCGTGCTGATCCTGTGCGGATTCGGCGGCATCACCGTCGGCATGGAATCGCATACCGCGCTGGATCTGCTCACGATGAGCCCGCTCACCGGCGCGATCTCCGGCTTCGCCACCACCCGCGAGCTGGCGCCACTGCTCACCACGATCGCCTTCGCGGCGCAGGCCGGATGCCGGTTCACCGCCCAGATCGGATCGATGCGGATCGCCGAGGAGATCGACGCACTCGAGTCGATGGCGATCCGGCCACTCCCCTATCTGATCACCACCCGCATGCTCGCCGCGGCCGTCGCGATTCTGCCGCTCTACAGCATCGGCATGGCCAGTGCCTACCTGTCCACCAAGATCACCGCACTCTTCCTGAGTGGCAACGGAATCGGTACCTACGACCACTATTTCCATCAGTTTCTCGACCCGGGCGACATCGTCTATTCGGTAGTCAAGGCGGTCGCGTTCGTGCTCGTCGCCACCTTCATCCAGTGTCATTTCGGCTATATCGCCGCGGGCGGCCCGGAGGGTGTCGGGGTCGCCGCCGGTAGAGCTATCAAGATGACGATCATTGTCGTCGTCTTTCTCAATCTGCTTCTCACACTTGCGATCTGGGGCGTGGACTCCGGCATCCGGATATCGGGATAGGAGGGCCGGCATGTATCCGGATCCCAGTGGGCGCGGCTGGTCGCGCGGACGACTCAATCTGGCCGGGGTGGCCATGACGATGAGCCTGTCAGGCGTCGTCGCCTTGCTCGGGCTGCGTTATGCGGGGCACTTCGAAGACACCGTGCCGGTGACCGCGCTCATGACGAGCACGGGTGACGGGCTACCTGCCCGCGCCGATGTGCGCTTTCGCGGACTGCTGGTCGGTGCGGTCTCGGCGGTGGAGATCGCCGAGCAGGGCTTGCGCCAGCGCGTGGAACTCGAGCTGAAACCCGATGCCGCGGCTGCGATTCCGGCGTCGGTAACCGCGCGCGTCGTCCCGGCCAACATCTTCGGTGTCACCGGGATCGAGCTCGTGGACAACGGTTCGGCCGCGACATCATTGCGGCCGAACGCGGTGATCGAACAGGATCACAGCCGCGCCACCGTTGCCTTGCAGACAACGCTGACCACCCTGCGCGATGTTCTCGACCGCATCCAGCCCGCCAAACTCGCTCGTGTGCTGGCCACCCTGGCCGAGGCGCTCGATGGCGACGCCCGGCTCCCCGGTTCGACGATCGAACGCCTGGACCAATGGATCACCGAGGTCCGCGCACTACCAGGGGTCGGCGACCTGCTCGGCGATCTCGGCGCGGCTACCGCGGCAGTCAATCAATCGGCGCCCGAACTGGCCGACGCCCTGGGCAGATCAGTACAGACGGCGCGCACTATTACCGAGCGCCGGGCCCAGGTGATCGAACTGCTGACTTCGGCGGGAACCGCCACCGACGCGACCCAAGCCCTCTTCGCCCGGAACCCGGATGCGGGAAAGGAGCTGGTGGTCGGACTGGACGAGACATTCGGTGCGCTCGCGGCAGATCCTTCCGCACTGAGCGACACCGTTATCGGGCTCGGCGAATCGTTGAGTCGCCTTGCCACCGTTTTCAATTGGGGGTCCAGCAAACAGATGCAATGGGATGTCACTGTCTCGTTCACTCCGTTCCGCCAGTACACAGCGGCCGACTGCCCGCACTACGGCGGCCAGGCCGGTCCACGCTGCGGCACCGCCAGCGTCCCGGATTCGCCCGCACCACAGTCGTATCCGACGCAGCTGATACCCGGCTGGTTGTCCGCCGCGGGCCCGAGTCCCGTACCTACCCTGCCTGGCCTGCCCGCCCTGCCAGGTATTCCGTCGTTGCCGAATATTCCCGGGCTGTCCCTACCAGGCTTGGTCATTCCCGGCATCACCCTCCCCGCGCGTTCCACTCCGCAACAGACTGTTCCCCAAGCAGGACCGATCGCGCTGACCGGCCCGGCCGCGGTGGCGGCCTTCCTGGGCACCCGCCCGAACACCTCCCAGCTGCTGCTGCTCGGCGCCGCACTCACCGGCGCAACCGTGACCGCAGAGCCTGCTCGGACAGGAGCCAACTGAGATGCGCTCGCGCACTGTCTATTTCGGCCTCACAGTCTTTGTCGTGCTCGCCCTGATCGCGACATACACGATCTGGTCGACCCTGCAACGCTCAGTTCCCGGTGACACTCACCGCTACAATGCGACCTTCACCGATGTACTCGGCTTGCGCACAGGAGACGACGTGCGGATCGCCGGGGTGCGCGTGGGCCGGGTCGACGCGATCGAACTGGTCGACCGGCGGCACGCCGAAGTGACCCTGTCTGTGCAGTCCCGGCAGCACCTGAGCACCACCACGAAAGCACTGATCCGGTATCAGAATCTGATCGGCCAGCGCTACGTCGCACTGGCGCTGGGTGACTCGGTGGGTGAACCCCTGCCCGCCGGCGGTTCGATTCCCCTCGAGCGCACCGAATCATCGTTCGATGTCTCGACGATGCTGTCGGGGTTCGAGCCGCTGTTCAGCCTGCTCCAACCCGACGAGGTGAATTCGCTGTCGGAAACCCTGGTGCAGGCGCTCCAGGGCGACGGTGTGTCGCTGTCGGCCTTGATCACCCAGGCCGCCGCACTGGCCACGACCTTCTCCGAACGCGACGAGATCCTGGGCGCGGTGATCAGCAATCTCAGCGACGTCATCGCGAGCTTGGCTCATCGCAGCGGCGAGCTGGAGACCCTGATCACCCAGTCCCGCGCCCTGGTGAGCGGCCTGTACGAACAGGGCGCGGTGCTGCAGGGCGCCGTCACCGGGATCGCCGAGTCCACAACGAAACTCACCGACCTGATCGCCGAGGTCGCGCCGGGAATGGCCCAGGCACAACAGCAGGCCGGCCAAGGGGTCGAATTGTTGCTGTCGAACGGGGAGCGCCTGGACCGGTCAGCGATCGAACTGCCCCTGATACTTTCCGGACTGGCCAGGATCAGCGGCAACGGCACCTACGTCAACACCTATGTCTGCAGCCTGGACATCTCGTTGTGGGGCGTGATCTTCCCCCGCGACGTGTTCTCACAGGTCGGCGGCAACGCGCACTCGGAGGTCTGCCGATGATCAAGTTCCTGTTCTCCCTTGTCCGCACGACTTTGGGCGATGCGTTCCGCAACCGAAACTTCGCCCTCGGCATCGCGGCAGGTGTCACTGTGCTGGTGCTGGTCGTCGGATCGGGGGTGCTTTCCCGAGTACATCTCGCCGAGGACACCATCCACGCGGAGTTCGCCCAGGCGGCAGGACTGCGAACCGGCAACAGTGTGGACGTGGCCGGGATCGAAGTCGGCACAGTCACCTCGGTGCGGCTCGAACGGGACCGTGTCCTGGTCACGATGAGTGTGCGGCCCGACCTCAGCGTGGGGCACGACGCGAAAGCGGCGATCAAGATGTCGACCATCCTCGGCAAGATGCACGTCGAACTCGATCCCGGCAGCGACGGCGAGCCGCCTGGTAGCCGAATCCCGTTGACGGCCACCACTGTTCCCTACAACCTCGCCAAGGTCGTCAACGATCCGAAGTACCGCAATTCCTTCGAGCACCTCGAACGGCTCGATCCGAACGCGCTGCGCGCGAGCCTGGACGCGGTCAGCACTCAGCTCGGTGATTCACCGCAGCTCACCGCCCAGGCGCTCGACAGCGTCGGCGCATTGGCCGGAGTGATCGCGTCCCGGCGTGACGAGGTCGACCAGCTGCTCGGCAGCATGGATCAGGTGTCGGGATTGATCTCCGACAACCAGAACAGCGTGCTGGTCCTGCTGACCAGGGGCGAAGCGATCGGCGACGCCGTCGTCAAGCGTCGCGACTTGATCAGGGAACTGCTCGACAATATCGCGGCCGCCTCGAAGATCCTGCAGGACATGGGCATCGACGACGGCGGCAGGCTGGGCCCGCTCATCCAGAACCTGAACACGATGTCGCAGGGTCTCGAGAAGAACCGCGAACACCTCGACGCCTTGTATCAGGTGATGCCGGTGGCCGTGCGCCAATTCAACAACTCGTTCGCGCAGGGGCCCTACGGCGACATCTATATGCCGTGGCTGTTCCCGGACAACTGGCTGTGCCTGGCGAACGCGGTAGAAGGGTGCAAATGATGCGCAGATTGCTCCAGTGTTTCGCACTGGTGATCATCACCGGCATCGGCGCGGGCTGCTCCTCGATCCCGGTATCCCTGCGACCCGATGCCATTCACCTCTCCGCCGACTTCGAAGGCGCCGCGGGCCTGTTCGTCGGCAACGACGTCGCGGTCCTCGGAGTCCCGGTCGGCCGGGTTGACGCCATCGAACCCAAGGGTGCGTTCGTCGAGGTCATGATGACCATCGAGCCGGGTATCGAACTGCCGGCCGACGTGATGGCGGCACTGGTCTCCCCGCAGCTCATCACCAACCGCCACGTCGAATTGACCCCCACCTACACCGGAGAGGGGCCAACCCTCACCGACGGCGCTCACATTCCGCTGGCCCGCACCAGAACCCCTGTCGAACTCGATCGCATCCTGCGCAATTTCGAACAACTCGGTGAAGCGTTGAAGGGCGACAACGCGAACGGCCCGATGGCCAGCCGGGTGCTGTTCCCGATGCTCGACGGCAACGGCGACCGAATTCGCGAGACACTCGCCGCGCTCGCTACCACGCTCGAGGTGTCGCTGGCCAATCGTGACCAGATCTCGCGCACCATCATCGAACTCAACGACCTGACCACGATGATCGCCGGAAACGACCGAACCGTCCGAGATTTCAGCGGGCGACTGACCGAGCTCGTCGCCCTGCTCGGCGAACAGGCTCCAGGCTTGGCCGCGGTACTCACCCAGGTGAACGACTTCATCGCCAACACCTCCACGGTGCTGGACGAGAACCGTGCACCACTCACCGACGCGGTGAACCGTCTGGTCACCATTACCGGCCAGATGCGCGACAACGCACGCGGCCTCACCGAGATCGTCGACGTGACACCGCTGCTGGGCGACAACTTTGCCCGCGCGGTCAACACCGAACAGCGGGTCCTACGACTGCATCTGCTGACCGACAAATCGTTGCTCGACAACGAAACTCTGTCGTTGCTGTGTTCGCGGCTGGCGTTGCGCGCCGACGGCTGCCGAACGGGAAAACTGATGGACTTCGGTCCGGACTTCGGTCTGACCGCCGCACTGCTGGGACTCACCGAATGAAACGGACCACCCAATTCACCGTCACCGCACTGACCGCGCTCAGCATCAGTTCGTGCACGGTGACCGTCGACAATGTCCCGCTGCCCCGCCCCGGCGTCGACGGGCCGACCTACCGGTTGCGCGCGGTATTCGACGACGCCCTCAACCTGCCCGAGCGAGCCCGAGTCAAGATCGGCGGCACCGATGTCGGGGTCGTCACCGGTATCGATACGACGAACTTCCTCGCCGATGTCGAGCTGGAGGTGAGCCGCGATATCTCGCTACCCCGAGGCACCCGAACCGAACTGCGACAGCCGACCCCGTTGGGCGACATTCACGTTGCGATCATTCTGCCCGAGCACCGTCCCGGCACGCCGCTGCTCGCCGACGGCGATGTCATCGACCGCGAACACACCTCGGCGGGTGCCTCGGTGGAGGAGCTCATGACGGCCATGTCGATGCTGCTCGACGGCGGTGCGATGAACCAAGTCGCTCGCATCACCTCGGAATTGAACGCGATCGTCGGCGGACGCGGGCCGCAGCTGTCGCACCTGCTGACCGAACTCACCGCGGCCCTCAGCGCATTGAATCAGCGGACAGGGCAAATAGATTCGGTCCTGCACGGGCTCGACGGACTCACCGCGACGCTGCGCGCCCGCAAGGCCGAACTCGGACAGGCCGCCGACACCTTCCCTGATCTGATCGCGGTGATCGCCGAAAACAATCGTTCCATCACCGATCTCACCACCAAGGTGTCCACTGTGACCGCAGCGCTCGGCGACTTCACATCGACTACCGGTCCCGAGTTTCTCAGCCTCTTCGACAGCGTGCAGGGCCTGATGACCGGATTCACTCGGATGGGCGACAATCTGGGCACCACCCTGGATCGGCTCAACACCTTGAGCCCGACGGTTCGGGCGACCATGGAGGGCTCGAGTCTCGCAGTCGCGGCGCGGATCTCGTATCTGGATATCGGTGCCCTCTCCGATGCGCAGGGCAGCAGATTGCCCGACGGCACAGATGCCACCGCGTTCATCGGCAGTCTGGCCCAGGTGCTGGCCAGGGTCCTCGGCCGGCTCCAGGGAGGGCACCGATGATCGGGCGCGCCGCCACCCTCATCGTCCGGCTGGCACGCTGGGCGTACGGCCACCGCACCCTCGGGGCCATGCTCGGCATGGTCGGGATGCTGGTCATCGGAGCCGGCTACATCGCCGTCGACGTCGTCGGAGTACGACCACTGCGTACGACCTACACGGTGCAGGTCCAGCTGAACAGCTCCGGCGGGTTGCTGCCGCACAGCAACGTCACCGTACGCGGCGTGCGGGTAGGCAAGGTTCGCGCCATCACGCTCAACAGCACGGGCATCCTCGCCGACGTCGAGATCGACAGTTCGACGAGAATCCCCCTCGGCACGCCGATCGCGGTGGGGCGCCTGTCCGCCGCGGGCGAGCAGTATCTGGACTTTCGGCCGACCGGCCACGAGGGCCCCTACCTCGCGGCCGGGGCGACCGTGCCCGCCGATCAGGTGAGCACGCCGGTGACGATCAACTCGTTCTTGGACAACACCGGCGCACTGATCGCCGGCATGAACCCGGATCGGCTCACCGTGATCGTCGACGAACTCGACCGTGCCCTCGCCGGCGGCCCCGAGGTGCTGCGGAATGTGATCAGCGGTCTGAGCCAGGCGATGACCGGACTCACCGGGCTGCTCCCGCAGACCACAGAGCTGATTCGCAATCTGCGGGTCATCGCCGACACCACCTCGCACGCCCAACCCGACCTCACCACCCTCGTGCGCGGGTCGAGCGCGCTGTTCGATCAGATGAACGCTGCCGATCACGAGGTCCGTGAACTTCTCGACCTCGGACCGGGTCGGCTCGCCACCCTCGGTGGAGTACTCACCGAGACCAGCGATCCGCTCACGAACCTGGTGACCAATTTCGTCGCCATCACCCGCGCGGCCCGTTTGCGGACTCCGGCCATGTCAGCCCTGTTTCCGGCCTTGCGCGCAGGGGTGGTCGCGCTCGGAATTCCCGCCCACGACAACGCCTTCCACACCATGGCCGACATCTGGCCACGCCCCACCTGCGAGTACGAGACCATCCCGGTTTCTCCCGCCCAGGTCTCCGACGGCCGTAACCGCCTCTACAACTACTGCGTCACCAGCCATCCGGAGCTTCAGATCCGCGGATCCGCCAACGGACCACGCCCAGCGGGTCCAGACAACGGATCAGGTCCGCCGCCCGGCGTCACCGGCGACGAGCTCTCAGTTCCGTTGCCCGCCAACTAACTCGAACCTACCCAGGAGACACCGATGAGCACCGAACTCGAACCCCCGCACGCCGAATCCGACGACGCCAGGACGGAAACCGCCGAATCCGCGATCGCGGTGACACGACTCCCACTGCGCCGCATCACGATTCCAGCGGCGGTCGTGATCACCATCATCGCCGTGGTCACTGCGAGCCTTCTCGCCGTGGACAACCACCGGATCCGGTCCCGCGAGCAGGCGCGCGACGCCGCGCACCAGGCCGCGTGCGCCTACGCCCCGACTCTGGCTCGCTACGACGCCAAGGATCTGGACACCTATTTCGCCGCGGTGCTGGCGGGCGCCACCGGTGAATGGAAGACCGAGTTCGACGCCACCAGCAGGGATCTACGCGACGTACTCACACAGGGGCAGGTGGTCTCCACCGTCGGCAATGTCAGTTGCGCCATCGAGTCAGCCGACGAGACCACCGCACGGGCGGTGGCCGTCATCAATCAGACCATTACCAGCCTCGGCACCAAGGGCGCCCCGGCTCCCGGACAACTCTCGGTGAGCATGTCGCTACGCAAGGACGCCGACCGCTGGTTGGTCAGCGAGGTCAGCACCCCGTCACTTTCCCACTGATCGGCAGGATGCCCGATGACCGACCAGACTACGTTCCCCCACACCAACTCCGAATCGCTGCTGGTCGGCGCGCTGCACAGCTCCGCCGCGCGCCGAGGCCGACGCCGGGCCACCCGTCTCGCGACCGCGCTCGCAGGACGGCTGCGACTCGCTGTCGCGGCCGGGCTCGCTGTGACCATAGCGGCCGTGACCTCCACTCTCGGTGGAGTATTCGCCCTGGTGGCTCTGGTCCGCGGGCTCGAACAGCTGCTGCCCGTCTGGGCCGCCTACGCCGTAACTGCCGCGCTCCTACTGACCTGTGCGGCGGTAGGGCTCGCGACCTGCGTGTGGTTGCTCGCCCGCGCGGTACGCACTGTCCGTTCCTAGCACGCCTCGAGAATAGTGGGGCGCGCAATTCATCGGGCATTTTCTTTCGTTCGGATTCCGGCCGCAATACCGCGATAGCCGTAGCGGTTCCGGATAGGCACTGCTAATATCTTACTCAATATCTACACACGCGTAGTAATTAACAACACGGATCGTCACATCGACCCGACAGCAGATATTTTGGGGAGAAGCGCATGGCAGCATTACGCACATGGTTGTCGCTACCGGAGGTGGCGCCCGCCGAGGACTACGGGTTCTTCGGACCCGATTCCGTCGCGTGGCGAGTATGGAGTTATCCGACCGGGCTGACCATCGGTTTCCAGCGTGCGGTCGTCATCGAGGAACTCGACCCCGCGTTGATCGCGGCGGTGGACACCACGAGTGCGATCTACAGCCGGCCCCGCACTCGCTACGACCGCACGTTGCGATACTTCGCGATGGTGATGTTCGCCGACAGTCGGTCGACGGCGAGCGTGGCCGACATCCTGGTCAAGATCCATTCCAAGGCCGTGGGAATCGATCCAGTGACCGGCGGGTACTACGACGCAAATGATCCGCAGTCACAGCTGTGGATCCACCTCACCGCGTGGCATTCCTTGCTGGTCGCCTACGAGAGGTTCGGACCCGGGCGACTCAGCCCGGACGAAGAATCGCAGTACTGGCACGAATGCGCCCGCGCCGCCGAGCTCCAAACCTGCGACCCTGCCGATGTTCCCCGTACCCGCGAGGGTATCGCGCAGTACTTCGAACGTATGCGGCCACAACTCATCGGATCCGATATCGCCAAGAAGGCGATGAATCATCTCCTCGACGCCGAAGTGATGCTGCCACCGATGCCCCTCGTGCTTCGACCACTGTTCAAATTGGTCGCGGCGTTCCTTCGGCGCGGAACTTTGGCCACGATGCCGCGCTGGATGCGGGAAATGGCCGGGTTGCCGACCGGGCGGGCGCTGGACCTCCTCGTGATCCCCTGGCTGAGCGCGGCGATGACGTTGGTCAGCTTGAACACCCGGCTGCAATTGCTGCTACTGCAATTGATCTCCCCCACCACGGTACCGGTAGCGGCGCCTGTGCTGCTCGGAGTAGTGCCGAAGAACCCGGTGACGATGACACCCCGGCAGGCACAGAAAACATATGGATACGACATCCCTTCGCAAGCCCATCACGCACTCCGCCAGAAACAACGCAACCGCGTTTTGGGCGAAGGTTTACCCCCTTCGGACGAGGGGCTCATCGAGTCGCAGCAGATCCTCGGCGACATCGCCTGAACAGAATAGAGAGCAAGAATGTTGACAAAGCTCATGGAACGAAAGATCAGCATCCGTCAGATGGTGTATCTGGCAATCGCCGGTGGGGTCCCCTATTTTGTGATCGGTGTGATCTGGTTGATCACCCACGACAGCCATTTGGGCGAATTGCACGGACTCGACCGGTTGTTCTCCACCATCGGCGAGGTGATCGCCTGGCCTGTGTTGATTATTGCCGATATCGATCTCCGGTAAGCGACCGGCACGATCCGCTCACCGTATGCGGTGAGCGGATCGTGCCATCAGTTGTCGATATGCAGCCCCGCTGGGCCGAACACCGTTCTCTCCATCCCAGCAGTTGCGGCGCCCGGCTCGTTGGGCAAGGTCCGGACCATGGATCGGACGGTGGGGCGCAACCTTTCGGGCGGAAAGCGTTGCGGATCCGACAACACCATCCGTCCCAGCACTTCGGTGAATCCGAGCATGACGTGGGCGATCAGTTCGATGTCGGCCTCATGCGGGCCGCCGCGTACAGCGAAACCGGCGGCCAACAGCTCGACACACTGATCGAGGAGCTTGTCGCGGGCAGCGCCGAGCAATTCGCGATAGTCGGACGGCGCACCGTCGCTGTGCAGCAGGATCAGACGCCAGCGGGTCGGAGCCGCGGCGACAGATTCGAGAAAGGCCATCACCGCCGCGACGTACTCGCGATCAGGGTCAGATTCGTGCAGGTCACGCGGCATAGCCGCGAAGACCTGCCCCATTCCGCGTGAATGTTCCCGGTGCAGCAGGTGCGCCACCAGCTCCGGTGCGGTGGGATACATCGCATAGAGCACCGGTTTTGCCACGCCGGCTTCCTTGGCGACTGCTTGCATTGTCAAGTTCGCGAGCCCGGCATCCCCGACGACACGGAGCGCGGCGTCGAGCAGCTGCGTTCTACGCTCGTCCGGCGGTAGTCGGGGTCCGTTGCGGCGCTTGGGGCGAACGTTCGCCGACATGCTTTCGGTACTCACCACTACATCATCTCCCATTCCGGCAGCGGTCGTCAGCAATCCCCTGCAAAAATTTCTCCGATGCTCACCGCCGTAAATGGTTCATCAGTGAGCCGAGAATTCGAATCGCAACCCGGACCGGACATTATCAGCGCGCAATACCTGATTCGGTTCTGCGCAGTACGGACTCAGCGGATTCAAGGGACGAATCATGAGCCAAGATATCCTCGTACAGACGTAGCAGCGGTCGCCCGGGGATCACACCCAATTCATCGCTCAGATGTTGTTTCGTCCGGTGGAACTGGTGCAGCGCATCCGACTGACGGCCGGATCGATAGAGGGCATCAGCAGCTCGTACAGGCGTTCCCGCATCCGATGCGCGGCCATCAATCGCTGCAACTTCCGGCGATCGTCACACCGTCCATGTCACCGGCGCCACCGCTCGGGGTTACCGTGGAGTGAGGTGTCTAGGAGAGGACCGTCGCCATGTACCCGCCCGGCCCCCGACTACCCGCGATCGCGCAGACGATCCGGTATGTGCAAGCGCGGGAGCGGTTCATGACCGCCACCGCTCGCCGTTACGGTGAAACCTTCACTCTGCGCTTGGTGCCGCCCTACGCCCGTCATCTGGTCGTGTTCACCCGCCCCGAACACGTCCGCGAGATCTTCGCCGCCTCCCCCACCGACCTGCACGCCGGCGAGAGCAACGGCATCCTGCGCCCGCTGCTCGGCGATCACTCGGTGCTCATCACCGACGAAGCCGAGCACGCTCGTGCCCGCCGCCTGCTGATGCCCGCCTTCACCGGGCCCGCTATGACCGGCTATCGCAAGATGATCGAGCAGATCGCCGCCACCCACGTGGAGACCTGGCGGGCTGGGTCGACGGTCCGCAGCCTGGACGCGATGACCGGGATCACCCTCGACGTCATCGGCGAGGTGGTGCTCGGTGTCGCCGATCCGCGCCGCCGCGACCTACTCGGTCCACCTATGCGCCGGATTACCGACATCGCACCGTTCACCCTGCTCGGTTCCCGCTACTCGGCCCTGCAAAAACGCGGACCCTGGAAGCGGTTCCACCACGACCGGGCCAGTCTGGACGCCCACCTCTACGCCGAGATCGAGCAGCGCCGCACCGGCAGCAACGCCACGGGCGCAGATGTGCTGTCGCGGCTGATGGCAGCGGGCAGCGGCAACGACACCCCGCTCACCCCAGACGAACTCCGCGATCAGTTGGTCACCCTGCTCGCCGCCGGGCACGAGACGACCTCGGCCGCACTGTCATGGGCGCTACGCGAGCTGGCCGCCAACCCCGTCCAGCAGGACCTCGCACGCCAGGCCGCGCTCGACGGCGACACCGTTTACCTCGAAGCGGTGATGAAAGAAGCACTGCGCTACCACTGGGTCATCGGAGGGGTCGTGCGAAAGCTCACGCGCGACATGACGATCGGCGGCTACGACCTGCCCGCTGAGACCGTCGTCGCGACTTCGATCCTGCTCGCCCACAAGCGGCCAGATGCCTTCCCGGACGCGGTGTTCCGGCCCGGCCGCTTCCTCGACGGCAGCGTGGCGCCGAATACCTGGCTGCCGTTCGGCGGTGGGGTGCGCCGGTGCATCGGAGCGGGTTTCGCGCTGATGGAGGGCGCGGCGGTGCTCCAAGAGATCCTGCGCCGCCACGTCCTGTCCCTG
The DNA here is from genome assembly GCF_042668615.1 of Nocardia sp. NPDC057272. Lineage (NCBI taxonomy): Bacteria > Bacillati > Actinomycetota > Actinomycetes > Mycobacteriales > Nocardiaceae > Nocardia > Nocardia sp. NPDC057272. The sequence continues at coordinate 128,220 of NZ_JBHUYK010000004.1, forward strand.
CCCGCGGCCGCGACGACGCGGGGCCGGGTCCGCAATATCACGAATGTGCCATCCGACGGGGCGCCGATTCTGGTCAACTGAACAGCGCACCGACCATCAATCCGTCGTGCTGGCATGTGCTGCGATGATCCGCCAGCCATGCACATCGTCGTGCAACCAGGAACGCGTGTAACGCATCCTGGCCCCGAAAGGCTCGCCGTTGACGGTCCCCTCGACGGTCCCGAGAAACCAGGTCACCCCGGCACGCCCGTCGGTGAGTACGCTCAGCTCTTCCTCGACCAAGGCTGTCACCACCTGCGTCCGGGTGCGGTGAACCTCCAGGTCATCGGCCTTGGTGTAGACGTCCGCGCCGAAGGTGAAGATCAATCGGTCATCCAGCAGACGATCCAGCGCCTGCACATCCCCAGCAAGTTGCGCGGCCTGCAACCGCCGCTCAGCGTCCCGCAAGTTCTCCATGCGCCCACCCTGCCAGCCGATGTCGCACTCACGCCACGATGTTCGCGTTCGGCTGAGACTGTCAGGTGATGCCGACCGGCGCGCGAAGGGTGTTGTGGCACGTCTGTTCCGTGGAACGCAGGGGGTGGCCACTCGCGTTGACTTCACCCCGGCCGATATACCCTGAAAGACCTTCCCTATGGCTAGATGCCGAGTCCGGCTGCCGCGAGGATGGAAACCGGGCCGCTCAGCGTCGGGACTGCGGTGAGGGCGGATCCCTGGCGACTTCATTCATCGCCATGAGCGCGGCTTGCACGGTTACCAGAGCCTGTTCCTGGGTGAGGCCACGGCGGGATGCACCGCACAAACCGAGCCCATTCGCGGACATAGTCACGGTAGGCGACTGATTGCCGGAGACCGCGCTGTCCAGGGCAATCAGTCGCCGGTGGTATCAGTCAGCCACAGGGATATCGATACCCGCGGCGCCGTGGAATGCGGACAGCGTCACCACGGTGCCAGGTTCGGTTTCGCCGGCGTACAGGGGGTCCTCGGTGGCGAGGATGACGGCAAGCCGGTGGCCGGCGGGGACTCGATAGTCAGTTGCCTGCAAGCGCAGTTCGACTGCGGTGGGGTGTTCCGGTACGGCGTTGCTCACCGTGGTCGCGGCATGGGTGATGATCTTCAGGTTGCCGGTGACCACGTCCAGGTCGAAGAGATAGGCGACGACGGTGGCGGCCTTGGTGGTGGGCGTCACCGTCACACGGATTCGCGGGATGCCCGCGATGTGGTGCGGCGACGGGAGCGGAGCGCTCGTCCACACCGCTGCGGCGGAACGGTCGACCTCGGCGAGCTTGTGCCGCACGGGCATGAGCAGCCGCTCACGGAAGCCGTCCATGACCAGTTGATTCACGGCGCGGACATTCGGGTCCCCGGAACGGATGTTCCGACTGAACTCCGATGGCGGGTCGAGAACCAGCGCGCCATCGCCGGATCCACTCGCGGGCGCGGCGAGATAGTAGGTGCGAATCGGGTTGGACGACCAGCCTTCCACACCGACGAAGGAGGAGACGGTGAAGCTGTGCATAGTCTCGGTGTGCACGGCACCGTCGTCATCGATGCCGTTGTCGACACCGTTGAGATAGTGGTCGAGCCAGTCGTACGCGGCCTCGGTGGTGCGGGTGTACACACCGAGCAGCAAGCCCGGGATCTCCACTGCCCCATGATCTCCGATTGCCAGATCCAGGCGCTTGGGGCCGGGGAACTCGGCGAAGTAGCTCAGCAGCTGGTTCTGGGGAAAAATGGTCTCGTGCCAGTAGCTGGTGAAGAAGGTCGGCACGGGGCGGCGCGGATCCGGCATGTGGGCGGGGGACCGCCGTCGCGCGTACTTCAGCACACCTTCGATGTCGGTGTTCGTCCGGAAGTCCTCGAGCACCTTCACCAGTTCGGCGCTGGGCTTCTCACTGATCGCAGCCAGCGCTTCAGCGGCGAGGATGTGGCGGGTCCCGTTGTCGTACAACGCTTCGCCGAGGTCAGCCCATGTGCTCAGGGCGACAACCGCTTTCACGCGCGGATCGGACTGGGCGACGAGCTGGCCGATGCCCGAGCCGTAGGAGATGCCGGCCATGCCGATACGCTCCGGGTCTACCTCGATTTCCGGGTGATCGAGCGCCCAGCTGATCACCAGCGACCCGTCCGCGACGTCTTCGGGACCGGCCACTGTCAGCTCACCACCGGAACCGGGCAAGCCGCGCTCGGTATAGGCAACGACGGCGTAGCCGCGCATGAGCAGCCTGATCAGCGCTCCGGAGTACATTTTCCAGCCCGCCGGGTCCAAACCGGCGGGAAGCACGACAAGCGCATGGGGGCCACCGCTGGTCGGCCAGGCGGCCATCGCGTCGAGCAGATCGCCGTCGTAGCCGGGAATCTGGACCTGAGCGAACCGGCACCGCCCGCGGACGGCGGCGATGTCATCGACCAAGTAGTCGGGGACGCCGGCCGCGTTCCCGGTGAGCAGATCGGCAACGACGGCGAACGCGGCGGCTTCCTGATCGGGGGCGAGTAGACGCAGGCGGTCCGGGCGAGCTTCTGGCATGGCGATCTCCTGTCGAATTGGTGTATTTCACGGCAGCAGAACAGTTTCGCGACAAGCAAGGGAGCCACTGCGGGTTCAGATCCGAGCCCCCCCGCTCACCAGTTATGCTACATCGACATCAATCATCTGCGTGTTCTGTTGCCACAGTTGATATCCGGATTCCCCGCCCGGCACTCGTTGACTGATCATGTTCTGCCCCAACGCTTCACGGCGTCGAGCGGCCGGATACGGGTGAACTACGCGACCTCTCGAAGTTCCCGGCAAACAGCGCTCACCGCGATCACCCCCTCGGTCGTCGAATATCCGAGGACGTCTCCTTCACGTCCGACACCGGCCGACTTCCCACAGAAGAGCCCGTAGAGCCAGCTAGTTGATTAGCACAAGTAATCTAATGTATAGTTGCATTCTGCAAGTAAATATTCTCGTCTGGGAGTAGTCATGGCAGTGTCACCCGATACGGCTCAGAGCCTGATCAGAGAGCTCTATTTCATGGGCCGGACCATCCGCGCTGCCCTCTCCCATCCCGACGAAGGCGACCTGCTTCCAGGCGGTATCGGCGTGCTGGGCTCGCTCGAGGCCAGGGGTCCGTGCCGGCAGGTGGATCTCGCGGTGGACTTGTGTATCAGCCCGTCGACACTGAGCAGGCACGTTGCCGAGCTGGTGCGCGCAGGCAACATTGCCCGCCACGCCGATCCCGACGATGGCCGGGCCACCCTCATCCAGATCACCGACGAAGGACGCGATCTGCTGGGGCGCGTCCGACTATCGCGGGCACAGGGATTGCAGACCGCTCTCACACATTGGAGCGAGGACGAAGCCGAACAGGCCACCTCGGTTGTTCGCAAGCTCAGGAATTCACTGGCCACGGTCGCGCCCCACACCGCGGTGGGCGCGCGCCGGCCGGTTTCGACAGAAAGTCAGGAAGCGGATGTCTGATCCAGTCGAGGCGGGGACGCGGCGGGCCCCGGTCGCGATGACCCATCGTCAAATCCTGGAAGCCATGACCGGGCTGCTGGCGGCGCTGTTCACAGCACTGCTCAGCACCACGATCGTGGCGACCGCGCTGCCCACGATCATCGGCGACCTGGAGGGGTCGCAGACCGCATACGCCTGGGTCATCACCACAGCACTGCTGGCCAACGCCGCGTCCACCCCGATCTGGGGAAAGTTCGCCGATCTGTTCAACAAGAAGCTGTTGGTCCAGTCGGCCATCGTCATCTTCGTCATCGGTTCGGTGATCGCGGGCGTCGCGGGCACTGTGCCCATGCTGCTGGCGGCACGAGTCATCCAGGGCATCGGCATGGGCGGCTTGACCGCGCTCGTCGTCGCGATCATCGGTTCCATCGTCTCGCCGCGTGAACGCGGACGCTATTCCGGCTACATGGGTGCTGTGATGGCGGTGTCAATGTCGGGTGGACCCATCCTCGGCGGTGTCATCGTCGACAGTCCGCTCGGCTGGCGCTGGTGCTTCTTCGTCTGTGTGCCCCTGGCCGTGATCGCCCTGGTGCTGCTGCAGCGGACCCTGCGGCTGCCGACCGAACGCAAGGCCGGGGTGTCGATCGACTGGCTCGGTGCCGCCCTGATGACGGCCGGTGTGTCGGTGCTGCTCATCTGGGTGTCGTTCGCGGGGAAGGCGGACTACTACGCGTGGTTCTCCCGCGAATCGGCCCTGTACGTCGGCGTGGGCGTAGTGCTGCTGCTCGCGACCCTGCTGGTCGAATCCCGAGCCAAGTCACCGATCATCCCGCTCTCGATCGTCACCGAGCGCACCACCGGTCTGGCGATCATCGCCTCGATCGCGGTCGGAATCGGCATGTTCGGAGCGACCACCTTCCTCGGCCAGTACTTCCAGACCGCGCGCGGATACTCACCGACGGTGGCCGGCGTGCTGACCATCCCGATGGTCGCGGGCATGCTCGTCGCCTCGACCGGTTCGGGACAGCTGATCACCCGGTTCGGGAAGTGGAAGGCGTTCGTCGTCACCGGCGGTGCGCTGCTGGTGGTCGGGTTCGGGCTGCTCTCGACGATCGATCACGCCACCAACCTGTGGCTGGTCGGCACCTACATCGCCGTTGTCGGGCTCGGTGTCGGCATGATGATGCAGAACCTGGTGCTGGCCGTGCAGAACACCGTGAGCGTGCACAATATCGGCGCCGCATCGAGCAGCGTCGCGTTCTTCCGCACGTTCGGTGGCGCGATCGGTGTCTCGGTGCTGGGATCGGTCCTGGCTACCCGGGTGAGCGAGCTGTCGACAGAAGGTTTCGCGAAGATCGGTGTGACAACCAGTTCCTCCGGCGGCAGCAATCTGAACCTGCACGGCCTACCCGCACCGATAGCGACGATCGTGCGCGCCGCCTACGGTGACGCGACCGGCCGGATCTTCCTCATCGCCACGGGGGCGGCGGTCGTCGCCCTCCTGGCGACCGCGTGGCTTCCCAACCGTCCGCTGCGCAGCACGATCGATATCGATCCGGCCCTCGACCCGAACGCGAAAGAGTCTGCCTCGCAGGACAATCCGACCGATGCCGACAGAATGGCAGCGCTGGATGCCGAATTGGCCGTACTCGCGGAGTCGAGGTGGGAAGAAGACGCGGTCTGGGAAGGCGCTGAGCGAGTGTTGTCCGAATCAGAGCTGGTGCCGACTGCTTCGGCCGGACGGCATGCGCCGGTAGATCAGAACGGACATCGCGCCTACCAGGTCGACGCGTCGTCGCAATCCGCTCCGTCCACCGGCGACTTGTCCGGCTCGGACATCGGCGGTGGAGCGGTGGACGGACACGTCCGCCGCGAGAACGGTCAGCCGTTGCCGGGTGCGGTGTTGACGTTGATCGATCAGACCGGCCGTCAGGTCGCGCGGGCGTGCAGTGCCGCTGATGGTGGCTATGCGATCAGTGCGCCGGAGCCGGGTGGTCATGTGTTGATCGTGTCGGCGATGGGGCACCAGCCGGCCGCGGTCAATGTCGCGGTCGGTCAGCGCACCCAGCGGATGGATCTGACCCTGGTCGGTTCCGGTGAGCTGTCGGGTGTCGTCCGTACCGCTGCCCACGGCTCGCCGTTGTCGGGTGCCACCATCACCTTGACCGATATGCGCGGTGAGGTGGTCGGGGCCGCCGTCACGGGCGGTGACGGCACCTACCTGTGCCACGGCGTGGTGTCGGGTGTCTACACCTTGGTCGCGGCGGCTGAGCACATGCGTCCCAGCGCAACCACATTGACGGTGCCCGACAGTGGCGTAATGCGTCACGACATCGAGTTGACCGCGATGGCGGTGCTCGCCGGATCGGCGCGGGCCGACGGCGATCGGGCGGTGCCGGACGTGCTGGTCACGGTGCTCGACGCCGCGGGTGAGGTAACCGCATCGGCGCGCACCGACGAGAACGGCCGCTATGTCGTGACCGATCTCGCCGAAGGGCAATACACCGTTGTTGCCCGTGGTTATCCGCCGGTGACCGGGCAGGTCACCGTGACCGGTGGCGAAGCCGCCTACGACGTGCGGCTCGGCTACGAGCTCGGGGATCGTTGATGAGCGGGTTGACCGGTCGGGTTCGCACCGCGGAGGGGTGGCCGGTGGCGGACGCGGTGTTGACGGTGACGGATATGACGGGCAGCCAGATCGCCCGTGCGGTAGCCGACGAAACCGGAGCGGTGAGCACCGGCCCCCTGCCCGCGGGTGTCCACACCGCGGTGCTCACCGCTGTCGGGTTCGAGCCGGTGGCACGGATCGCGCAGATCGCTTCCACGGGGACAGGCGTACTCGGCGAGGTGGTGCTGGTGCCGGCGGTGGGGGCAGTAGCGTTGCCCCCGCCGGGGCCGTGGACGATCGATCCGGCACATTCGACGGTGATCGCCACCGCGCGTCATCTGGGAATCGCCGGTATCAAAGCCCGATTCGCCGAGGTGAGTGGGCGACTCGATATCGCTGAGTCGTTCGAGCGATCCACCGGGCACGCGGAGATCAAGGCAGCGGGTATCGATACCGGAATCTCGATGCGTGACAATCACCTGCGCTCGCCAGAGTTCTTGGACGTCGACAGGTATCCGCTGATCACTTTCACCGGTCACGGGCTGCGCCGTACCGGGGGTGACACCTGGGTGATGCCGGGTGAGCTGGCCATGCACGGGCAGCGCCGCTCGGTCGACCTCGAGGTGGCCTTCGGCGGGTTCGGGCCCGATCCGTGGGGTGGCGTACGCGCCGCGTTCCACGCCGAAACACTCTTGCACCGCAACGATTTCGCGATCGACTACAACGCGATCGTGCGCACGGGCGTGGCCGCCGTCGGCACCACCGTCAAAATCGAACTCGACATCGAAGTCGTACAAGGCGAGCAGCTACCCGCAATCTAGCGGAGCACTCACACCTTGTCGCCGCGGATTGTCGAGCCAGAAAGCGGGTCCGGCGCGATCAGCGCGGGCGGGCATCGAGCACACAGTCCGGCGCGGCCGTGGGCACCGTCCGCAGCAGCGTGAAACCGCCGCGCGCGAGCAGCTCGCGGAACTGTGCCTCGGTGCGTTCGTGGCCGCCGTCGGTGTTGACCAGCATCTCCAGGTCGATGAACTTGCCCGGGTGCGGACGCTGATGATCGGGCAGCACCAGTTCGATCACCAGCAGCCGGGCGGACCGATCCATCGCGGCGTGGATCGTGCGCAGGATCTGCTCGGCCTTGGCGTCGGACCAGTCGTGCAGGATGTGTTTGAGCAGGTAGACGTCACCACCTGCCGGAACCTCGTCGAAGAACGACCCCTCCCGCGCCGCGCAGCGCCCCGCCAGCCCGTGCGCCGCGAGTTCGCTGTCCAAGTTCGCGACGACGTCGGGCAGGTCGAACACGATGCCCTCCGCGTCCGGGTAGCGATCGAGGATCTCCACCAGCAGGCTGCCGCGCCCGCCACCGACATCCACCAAGGTGCCGAACTGGCCGAAATCGTAAGCCGCCAGCAGTGGTTCGATGGACAGCGTGGAGATGCTGGTCATCGCGCGGTCGAACAGGTCGCCGATCTCGCGGTGCGTCGCGGCGTACTCGAAGAAGCTCGCACCGTCGAGAGCGGGGCCGACGGCTTCGCCGGTGCGTACCGCGTCGGTCAGGTGGGTCCAGTGGTTGCGGTGATATGGCGAACCGAAGAACAAGGACGTATCGCGCAGCGTCACCTCGCCGTCGGAGCACAGCGACTCACCCATCCTGGTGAGCCCATAGGAACCGTCGCGATGCTGGGCGAACACCCCGAAACTCACCAGCAGACGCATCAGCCTGCGCACGCCGTCCTCGTCGGCGCCCACCGCCGCGGCCAGCTCAGCCGCCCCGCGCCGCCCACGGGCCAGTTCGTCGGCGATACCCAGCTCGGCCGCGGCGCTGATCGCCTGCGACAGGAATCCGGCGATCTGTAGTTCCAGTAGCGCGATATGGCCCGGAACCAGTCGGCGATGCAGCGCCGAGAGCGCGTCGCGCACTCGCTCGATGGCTCGCAGAACCGGTGTGGGTGGTGGCTTCTTCAGTGCTGTGGACGTCATGAGACTCCATCGTCGGCCGGTTGACCTGCACGTACGCGAGGGAGTTTACGGGAACCGCCCGCGTCGGGATACAGGAATCGGGGTCAGGTCGAAGTCTGGTCCGAGGCATTTTCGGCACGGCGCAGCAGGTAGTTCCATCCGGCCAGCACTTGGGTCCGATCCCAGACCTGGCCGCGTTTGAAGTCCGTCTCGGACTCACTGGACCAGGTCTTGGGACCACCCGCCGACAGCGACATGAGTTGGGTTCGGCAGGCGCGTTCGAGCAGGACGGCGTACATGACGGCGGTGGCTACGTCGGGGCCGACGGTGACCGCGCCGTGGTTGGGGATGAGGACCGCATCGGCGTCACCGAGCGTGCACGCCAACGCGTGACCCAGTCGAGTCGAGTCGATGAGCGCGCCGGTCTCGGTGAAGCGTGGCAGCCGCGAATTGGCGAACAGGACACCGTCGTGGGAGATCGGACGCAGCTCACAGTTGAGTGAGGCGAACGCCGACAGCGTCGGCGCGTGGGTGTGGACGACACTGCCGACGTCGGGGCGTGCCGCCATGATGGCGGTGTGGATGGGGTATTCGAGGTGGCGTCGACCGGTGCCGTCGAGCACCTCGCCTTCGGGCGAGACCAACACGACTTTGTCGGTGTCGATCTCCTCGAATCCCCACCCGGAGGCTTTCATCCACACGCCGCGACCGCCGGGGTCACGCACCGACGCGTGTCCCCAGACCATGTCGCCGAGACCGGCAACAGCGAGAACACGGCTCGCCTGCACGACGTGTGTTCGAGGGTCGGTCACGAAATCTCCTGACGGTTCTACAGGACGCGGGCGGTAGCGGGATCGAGGACGACGACCTCGGTGTCGACGGGGGCCAGCGTTGCCAGCAGGTGGTGGTGCATGTTCTGGTGGGCGAGAGCCAGTCCCGCCTGATGGATGGGAACGGCGACGCGAGGCGCGACCGCCCTGAGAAAGTCGATACCTTCTTGCAGTTTCATCCACGGGCCTCCGGCGGGCACGAACAAGGTGTCCACCGGGGCAGGCGGCAGATCGAACGCGTCGCCGGGATGGAAGACCGCGCCTTCGACGAGATAGCCGTTGTTGCGTGAGGTCGGTAGCTCAGGGTGGATACAGGCGTGCTCGCCACCGGTTACCTGAAGTTCGACTCCCCCGACCGTCAACGCGTCTCCGGGTTCGGCGATCACACGGACAGCGGCGTAGCCATCGAGCGCCTCGGCCGCGTCCGCGCCGACAACGATGCGCGCCTGGGGGTTTCGGTCCAGCAGGGCTGTGGTCCTTGCGATGTCGAAATGGTCGGGGTGCGCGTGGGTGATCAGGACCAGGTCCAGGTCGCGCAGTCCTTCGAATCCGTTCGAGTAGGTGCCGGGGTCGATGAGCACGCGGCGGTCGTGCGTCGTGCCCGCGATCTCGATCAGGACGCAGGCGTGCCCGTAGTGGGTGATGTTCACAGCAGATCCTTGGTGGCTGGTCATGGCTTGACGACGCTCATCCACATCGAGTGATTGCGGCGTTGCATCGCCTCGATCGCGGTGAGTGTGTCCGACAGGGCGAATCGGTCGGTGATCAACTCTTCGGCGGCCAGACGCCCGGCGGCCAGGAGCGACAGCACCTGCTGTGCGTCGTTGCGGGTGCAGGCACGGGTGCCGACGAACTTCCAGCAATTGATCATCATCGCGGCCGGGCTCAACGGCAGCGGGGCGGGGTTGGCGCCCATGTGCACGAGGCTGGCCCCGGTGGCCATGGCCAGCATGGCCTGTCCGGTCGCGGGGCCGGAGGGAATGTAGTCGATCACCGCGTCGGCTCCCCGGGGTGCGAGTTCGCGTAGCCGACGGGTCAGCTGGCCGGTCTCGGCCCAGTCCGCGTCGAGTTCTTCCAGTGCGACAGTCTCGGTCGGCACGTCGCCGGCGAGCCCGCGCACCTCGCTGACCCGTTCCGCGCTGCGACCGACGAGAATCAGTCGCGAAATACCCTGGTGCTCGGCGAGTTTGATCGTGGCGGTGCCCATGGTTCCGGTCGCCGCGGTGACGACGACGGTGGCGCCCATCGGTAGATCAGCGCATTTCAAGGCCCGCATCGCATTGGCCAGATCGTGGACCTTGGCGCCCACATCGAAGCTCACGTTGTCGGGCAGCGGATCGATCAGCCAGTGCGGGACCCGCACGAACTCCGCGAGGCCGCCGTCGTGGTATTCGTCGTAGAGCGGCATCGGCACGTCGGCGAAGGCGGCATGGCCGATCATGGCCTGCTGGGCGCACATCATGTCGCGATCGGTCCGGCAGTACACACAGTTTCGGCAGTTGAGATTCGGGTGTATCCGCACTCGGTCACCCACCGCGACAGTGCTGACAGAGGATCCGACGGCAGCGATCGTGCCCGCGGCTTCGTGGCCGAGGGTGGTCGGCAGGTGCTTGAATGCTCCCCGCGCCAGCAGGTGCATCATGCCGGGTGCGAGCCCGGCGGCGGCGACAGCGACGACGACGTCCCAGGGCCCGGGTTCGGGGACGGGGATGCGTTCGAGCGCGAGTCCGCGATCACCGGCGAGAGCACGGGCGGCGAGCATGGTGGTCATCGGTGGTCCTTCGCGGTGGCCGGTTGTCCGGTGGTGAGGGGTTGTGCGGTTCGATCGGTCTGCGCGACCTGGGGCAGTTCGGTGCTCGACAGCAGCGAGATGTACTCCCCCGCCCCGGTGCTGACCGTCGTGTACGCGATTCCGAGCGGAATTCTGACGAAATCGCCTGGCCCCAGCTCGACCGTTCCGCGTTGCGAGATGAGAGTGCGGGTACCGCTGATCTGGTAGTGGATCTCGTCTGCGTCGAGGTTGCGCCGGTACCGACGCGTCTCGCCCTCGGTGCCGAAGGCAACGACCCCGAGCCTGAACCGATCGTTGCCGTAGAGCCAGTCCACCCCGGATCCGGATCCTCGAAGGACCTGCATGCGATCGGTTTCCTCGTGCACCCGATCGAGCAGGAGCTGCTCGTCGATCGGAAACACGGTGACATCGTGGCCGCGCGCGCCCATACACTGCGTGATCGCCTCGTTCCACGGACTCGGCGACCAACCGGGAAACGGCGGAAACAGCGGTTGCGACTGCCGGATTCCGGCAGTGAGTTCCCGCACCGGGGCCGGGACATAGAACAGCAGATGGCTTTCGCGGCGCCCATAATTGTCGTGGGCGACGCCGCGCGGAATCCGCGAGAATTCGCCCGGATGGTGTTCGATGACGCCCTGTTCGGTCATCAGGGTTCGTTCACCACCGACCTGATAGGAGATCTCGTCGACATCGCAGTTGCGGTGATAGAAGGGCTGACGGTTGTCCATCGTCTGCCACTCCACGCGCAGGTGATCGCTTTCGTAGACCGCGCGCGGCGGCGCGAAGGGTTGTGCTCGGTACTCCTGCGGGAAGTGCACCACAGTCAGCGCAGGATGCTCGCTCCACAACTTGAGCGCGACCTTGGCCGGGTGCGGCGGCGCGAGCAGAAGCTGTTCGTCGCGGCGAACGCTACGCAGGGGTTGTGCTGCGCCCATGATCATGATGTCTTCGATGACATGCATGCGGACTCCTCGGTTTCCGGGGTGGGGAACGGTGCGGTCAGCTCGTCGGCAGCGCGTCGTAGTAGCGCGCCGCGCCGGGGTGCAGGGGAATGGGTGTGCGCCCCATGACCACCGGGTCGAGGGGGTAGGTGATGGGGCTGCGTTCGGGTGCCAGGTGGGCGTACTGCCTCTCGATCACCTCGCGGGTCTCACCCAGGATCCAGGCGATCGCGTAGGCGATGTCGTCGGGCAGCTCGGTCGAGGTGACCATCAGGAAATCCGAGAAGTCGAGAGTGCGGAACGACAGTGCGCCGGGAAACCAGCCTTCCTCGACCGTCGCCGACGGCCAGCCCAGGTCGTTGTCCAGCGAAGCGAGCACCGCCGGTTCCACCTCGAGGAAGTGATAGTCGCCGCCGAACTTTTGCCACGGCCCGACCATGACGGCTTCCTGCACGATCGCGTTCGCCCGACCTGCCAGCACATGATCGAAAGCGGGAAAGGGCTGTTCGGCGTAGAGGAAGCTGCCGCCCCAGCCGACGATGTCGACCTTGGATCGTTCCAGTAGCGCGTGTGCGGCGATGCCCACGTGATTGACCCCGTCATCGGGTGCGGTCGCCACGGTCAACTGCGGTGCGGCGGCACGCAACTGTTCGAAGGTGGTGATCCCGAGTGAGCGGTGTACGCCGAAAACCAGCCGGTCGCGCTGGGGCACCGTGCCCAGCGCCCGCAACTGCGGATGCGCCTCGCCCTCGTATACCCCGCGTCCGTCCAGCGCCGCGGTCACGAAGGCTGCCGGCGTCACCATCGCGACATCGACTTCTCCCCGTACCACCGCATGGACACCGTCGACGAAACCGCGTCCGTTCCAGATGGCGAACCGCGTTCCCGGTCCGCTGCGGGCGGTGAGTTCCTGGCCTACCCACCCGCAGACCCGGTGCAGATTGGCCGCACCCCAGTCGCCTTGCATGCGCAGGGTGTGGGTGCGGGCGATCGAGGGTTGCGCGGGCCGTGCAGTGGTCATCGGTGTTGCTCCTGGTTCGAATCGGCCGCGGCATCGCGGACTACGTTGTGCACGGCGCCGACGCCGTCGATTTCCACGCTGATCCGGTCGCCGTCGCGCAGGAATACCTGGGGGTCGCGTCGATAGCCGACACCGCCCGGTGTGCCGGTGAGGATCACGTCACCGGGATCGAGCCTGGTGAAGGTGGAGATCGTGGCGATCAGCCGGGGGATCGAGAAGATCAATTTCGACAGATCCGATTCCTGCACCGTCTCGCCGTTGAGGATTGTCCGGATCCCCGCGGTGGAGATGTCGACTTCCTCGGGTGTGACGAGGTAGGGGCCGAGCGGCGTGCTCGCGTCCCAGGCCTTTCCCTGAATCCACTGATGGGTTTTGTACTGGTAATCGCGCATAGTGATGTCGTTGGCCACTGTATAGCCGAGGACATGGTCGAGGGCCCGGCTCTCCGGGATCCGGCGTCCTGACCGGCCGATGACGACGGCGAGCTCTCCTTCGTAGTCCACCTGCGTCGCTTCCGGGGGCAAGACGATGTCGTCGTAGGCACCGAGCAGGCTGTCGGCGTATTTGGGAAACAGGACCGGATAGGTCGGTAGTTCGCGGTGGGTCTCGGTGACGTGCGCGTGGTAGTTCAGCCCGACGCAGAACACCTTGGCGGGCCTGGGGACCACGGGCAGCAGCCGTACCTCGCGGATCGGGACTTTCGCTTCGGTGACGCGCGCCGCGCCGCGCAGGTCGTCGACGGTGGTGGTAGCACCGAGTTCGGTGAACCCGGCCAACGGCACGACGGCGGTTCCCTCGATTTCGCCGACGCGCACGATGCCGTCGTGGACGTAGGTGGTGTAGGCCATCGGTCAGTTCCCTTCGCTGGTCTTGCGCCAGGAGGCGAGCTGGCCGCCCCACAGGTTCACGGTGTTGGGGATCGGGCGCCACCGCCGCGGTACATAGGTCACGCGGTCGTCGTGGAATTTCTCCATCTCCGCCGACAGCTCGATGTGGTTTCCCGCCGGGTCGTCGAAGAAGACGAACAGGTTGTTTCCGGGGCCGTGTCGGCCGGGCCCCCAGGTCACCTCAACGTTCTCGTCGGTGAGCCGGTCGCACCAGGCTTTGAAGTCCTCCCACTCGGCGAGGTCGTAGGAGTAGTGGTCGATGTCGCCGCCGCGCCCGACATCGACCACCGCGAGGGTGTGGTGATCGCGGTCGGAGCGCAGCCAGGCGAAGCGCCCGTCCTCGAGCTGATCGGAGATGCGGAACCCGACGGTATCGACGAAGAACGCGACCATGGCCTCCACGCTGTCGGTGCCGAGGGTGATGTGCTGATACTTGATCGGCCGTCGGCCGGTGTCCGCGGCGTTCTCACCCTGTCGCTGCACCGCGCCGTGGAAGTGGACCTCGGTGCCGTGCGGATCGGTGGTCGTGATGGCACGACAGTCACCGACCGCGGAATCGACATACGATGCGTCGAGCAGACCGACGGTGTGTCCGGCGGCGGCGAGCCGTTCGGCGATGCCATCCACCCCGCCGTCGTCGCGGACCTCGAATCCGTAGTGGCGCAGACCTTTCGCGCCTTCTATCAGATCGAGCACATGGTGGCCGGTGCCCCAGCCGAGACGAAGGCCGCCGTCTGGCAGCTCGTCGTGGACGACCAGACCGAGGACTCTGCCGTAGAACTGTGCCGCGGCGGCGACGTCGGGGACGGCGAAGCCGATGTGCGACACCGCTGTTCGGGTCAGCGTCCCGGCGGCATCTCGCTCCTGCAGAACGATCCGTTGCGGTTTATCCATGGCTGACTGCTCCTTGTCGAGGCGTGTTGTGGACGACTGCGCCGGGTGTCCAGGACAGGACCCGGTCGATGACGTCTTCGGTATGGTCGGGCGTCCATGCGGCGGCGACGAAGTGATCTGGTCGCAACAGCACGAATCGGCCTGTGTAGGCGATGAACTCACTGTTCAGCGCATGATCGACATCGATGAGGGCGCGGCGTCCGCTCCCGGGCATGTGGTCTGCCAGCATGAGCTGAGCGGCTGTCGCGTCGAAGGCAGTGAGGATCGTTTCCACGCCCTGCCAGTGCTCGTCGCCGACATCGATGCCGATCAGCGACCACCCGGTACCGAGTGCTCGGTCCAATCGGCACACCGAGTGGGTGGCGGTATCGAAAACGAGTGGTTGACCGAGAGGAACACCGACGTGGGCGGGCAGGTCACCGGGAACGACGAGCCCGTCGGTGTAGTGCTGGGGCGGGCGGTATCGCATCTGTTCCAGATACGCGCGCCCGTCCTCGGTCGCCAACGCGGCGGCGACCCGGCGATCGCGACGCGCCGCCATGCTCGGCGAGGTGGTCATGACGACACGGCCCAGTCGTTCCGACATCCGAACCGTGGCCAGCGCATGCGGAAACCGCTCGCGCTGATAGCTGGCGAGAACGTCGGCGTCGAGAATCCCGGCGAGGACATCAGCGATCTTCCAGCACAGATTGGCTGCGTCACGGATGCCCGAGTTCAGGCCCTGCCCGGCGAACGGCGGCATCATATGGGCGGCGTCGCCGAGTAAGAAACTGCGCCCGATCATCCATTCGTCGGCGACCACGGCGTTGAACCGGTAGTTGACCGCCCGTTCGACCTGGTGCGGTTCGAGGACCCGATAGCGCGAGACGAGCTTGCGGATCAGCTCGAAGTCGGGCGGTTGCTGGGGGTCACCCTCACCGTCGAACAGGCGGAACTCGTAGCGGCAGCGACCGTGCAGGCCTGGCACGATCACGTGCGGTCGGTCCGGGTCACCGTGATGCATCGCGAAACGCTCGGTGTGCGGATCCTCGACGGTGTCGGCGACCAGCCACACCTGGTCGTGACTACGACCGGTCATGTCGATGTCCTGCAGCAGCCGAGTTGCCGAGCGTCCGCCATCGCAGCCCAGGACATACCGGGCCGTGACGGTCGAGGCACCCGTCGCGGTCTCGACGTGCACGCTCACATGGTCGGGATGCTGGTCGAAACCGCTGACTCGGTTCCCGAAGCGCACCGTGACATTCGGCGCCCGCGTCACGGCATCGGCGAGCACACGCTCGAGGTCCGGCTGCGCGAAGGGGTTCTTGAAGGGAAAGCCCAGCCGGAAGGGTTGGGGACCTTTGGCGTGGAACAGCGGCGTGCCCGCGCGGTCGTAGTAGCGGGTTCCGGTGCCGGGCACGAGAACCGGCATGATCTGATCCACGATGCCCGCCTGCTGGAATACCCGCAGGGCTTCGTCGTCGATGCTGATCGCCTTCGGCTCGTCACTGGTCGAGGCGTTCTGCTCCAGGACCACGACTTCGATACCGCGAGCCGCAAGCAACGCAGCGGCGGTCAAGCCCACCGGACCGGCTCCGCAGACCACGACTTCGACGTCGCAGTGCGGCTTGATCGGCGTCATCGTGTGAGCCTCATCGACGGTGATGTCATGCTCGCCACAGTAGGAGCGATGTCCTGCTTTTCGTAAGCACTGTCCTGATTTACAGGACTCGATCGGCGTTCTACTGTGTGTTCATGACTGGACGAACCCGCGCCCCGGGCGCATATCGCGAGCGCAATTCCACGGCCGACCGCGCGCTGGACATCTTGTTGCTGTTCACCGCCGACAAGCCGGTGTGGACCGGCGCCGAGATCGGCGAGCAACTGGGCGTGGCCCGCTCGACCGGCTACCGCTACATCCAGAGCCTGGTCAATACCGGATTCATCGAGGAAGCGACCAACGGCTTCCGCCTCGGTCCCCGAATCTTCGAACTTTCGCGCCTGGCCCGCGCTGGTCTCGGGCTCACCGATGTCGCGATGCCGCCGATGCGCGCGCTGGCGGCCACAGTCAACGAGACAGTGCTGCTGACGCGGCGCTCCGGACGTTCGGTTGTCTGCCTCGATCTGGTCGAGCCGCAACACACGGTGCGGCTTTCCTACGAACGCGGTCACGTTCTGCCGATCAACGCCGGCGCTGCCGCGGAGGTCCTGTTGGCCTGGGCCGATCCCGCCGAGGTCAACTCCGTCCTCAACCAAGCTCCGCTCGAGCGATTCACCGCCAAGACCCTGACCGATCCCGACGCCCTGCGCGCACGCCTGGTGCACATCCGCAGGCGCGGCGTGGCGATCTCCCAGGGAGAACTCGACGACCACATCCTCGGCGTGGCCGCCCCTATCCGCGACGCGTCCGGTTCGGTGTGCGCGGCGATCAGCATCGCCGCCCTCGCCACCAGGGTCCCCCGCGCGGAATTGAAGAACGTCGAGGCCGCCGTCCGCGACGCGGCCGCGGCGATTTCTCACCAGCTCGAACTCCGCGACGCCTGACCTCGCCTGAGCAAACCCCCTGCTCAGCCTGATATCTGTCTCGATATACAGGACATTGCTTTTGCGATGTAGGACACCTCCCTACTGTGACTGTGATCCAGACCTCAGTCAGGGAGTAGGTGCAGGCAATGGGGCCGAATCAAGAGCCCACCCACGACGTCGTGATTGTGGGCGCTGGGCCGGTGGGCTTGGCGGCAGCCCGAATGCTCGGCCGCTACGGCCACAACTTGCTGGTCATCGAGCGATGGACACAGCCGTATCCGCTGCCCCGGGCAGTCCATTTCGACGACGAGATCGGGCGAGTGTTCCAGTCCATGGGGCTCACCGACGCCGTACGAGCGATCTCGGAACCGGTACCCGATTGCTATGAGTGGCGCAACCGCGCCGATGACGTACTCGTGAGCATCGACTGGTCCGGACTCGGTCCCAACGGATGGCCGGTCGCGAACTTCTTCTCCCAGCCACAGCTGGAACACGTCCTCGCCACCGCGGTCGAGACGATGGACGAGGTCACGATTCGGCGCGGCGCCGAAGTCCTCGAAATCGTTCAACACGACTTCGGTGCGACTGTCGCCCTCGACGACGGGACGTCGATCACCACTCGATTCGTCCTCGGCTGCGACGGCGCCAACAGCACGGTCCGCGAACATCTCGATACCGAGGTCGTCGATCTCGGGTTCTACTTCGACTGGCTCATCGTCGATACGGTGCCACTCGACGATCGGGATTGGTCACCGCAGAACTGGCAGCTGTGCGATCCGGCTCGGCCGACGACCATCGTGTCCGGTGGGCCCGGCCGACGACGGTGGGAATTCATGCGGTTGCCCGGCGAACCCACCGAACAACTCGATACCACCGAATCCGTGTGGCGACTGCTGCGCCCGTGGGGCCGCACACCGGCGAACACCGAACTCGAACGCCACTGCGTCTACACCTTCAGCGCCAGGTGGGCGCAGCGGTGGTCGCGGGGACAAGTCCTCATCGCCGGCGACGCCGCCCACCTGATGCCGCCGTTCGCGGGCCAGGGCATGTGTTCGGGAATCCGCGACGCGGCCAATCTGAGCTGGAAACTCGACCGGGTACTGCGCGGTGTCTCCGAGCTGTCGTTGCTCGACACCTACACAGACGAACGCAAAACCCATCTGCAACACGCGATCTCGATGTCGGTGGAGCTGGGCAAGGTGATCTGCGTGCTCGATGAGAGCCATGCCGAGGAGCGAGACGCGCGGATGATCGCCGGCCTCGCGAATCCCGCCGTCGTACTGCCGGTAACCGCGCAGCCGATCCTCGGTCCCGGAGTCATCGCGCAAACGCTGGATCCCGCGGGACTGCGTGGGACGTTGCTTCCTCAACTGGCGATCGAACACGATTGTCTGCCACAGCTTCTCGATGACGCCACCGGTTCCGGCGCGGTCCTGCTGATTCACGGTGACGCTTCCGCTCGCGATCTGCTCGGAGCCGAGTCGACGCGTCAGCTCGCCGACAGCGAGACACGAGCTTTCAGTATCGGTGCCGGCGCCACCGCTGATCTGCGCGACTTCGACGGCGGGTGGGCCCGATGGTTCTCCGATCACCACATCAGGGCTGTGCTGGCCCGCCCCGACCACTACATCTTCGCCACCGTCACCGATCTCGACGAGATCGCACAGATGGTGTCGCACTACCGCACGAGCCTGCGTGTCACCGCGCACGTCGGCTGACCGAACCCAACACAGAGGAGACACACCCCTTATGCGTATCGCCAATTATCGAAACCGGGCGGCGCTCATCGTCGGCACCGAAGGCTACGAGCAGGCCGTCGACATCGCGACCGCGTCCCAGGGCCGCTTCGGCCCCGCCCTTCCGGCCGTCTACGAGCAGTGGGACGCGTTCACCGACTGGGCGCGTGGCCGCGTCGAACTCTCGTCCGACGCGGTCGGAGTCCAGCGCGAACACCTCGGCGCCCCCTCCCCCTGCCCACGTCAGGTCTTCGCCGTCGGCCTCAACTACCGGGCACACGCGGCCGAGTCCGGGTTCGAGGCACCGACCGATCTGCCTCCGGTGTTCACCAAGTACTCGTCGAGCTTCACCGGCCCCGACTCCACCGTCACGCTGCCCGCCGGCGGAAATGTCGACTGGGAGATCGAACTCGTCATCGTCATCGGCCGGTCGGCCCACCACATCGACGCGGCGGCAGCGTGGGAGCACATCGCGGGCCTCACCGCCGGACAGGACATCTCCGAGCGCGTTTCCCAGTTGCGCGGCCCCGCACCGCAATTCGGGCTCGCAAAGTCGTTCCCCGGGTTCTCCCCGCAGGGCCCGTGGCTGGTGACCCCCGACGAGTTCGACAATCCCGACGACCTCGAACTGCAGTGCTGTCTCGACGGCGAGGAACTGCAGAAGGGCCGTACCCGCGACCTGATCTTCAGCGTCTCCGATCTCGTCGCGACCCTGTCGCGCACGGTGACGCTGTTCCCCGGCGATGTCATCTTCACCGGCACCCCGGCCGGAGTCGGCGTCGGCCGCGATCCGCAGCGCTTCATCCAGCCGGGTCAACGGCTCGACAGCCGCATCGAAGGCATCGGCGAATTGCACCAGCTCTTCCAGAACAGCGCGTCGGAGTAGGAGCACCCATGGCACTGCACGGTCTCGCCGCAGCGAGTATCGGCGTTCCCAATGTCGCCGAAACCATCTCCTACTACACCGAATTCGGTTTGGAACACCTCGGCCACGGCCGATTCGCCACCCGCAACGGCGGTGAACAACTCCGTATCTCCCACGCGCCCACCAGACGGCTACTCGAACTGACCGTCGCCGCGGACGATCCTGACGACATCGCCGCCACCGCACAGCGCTTGACCGCGCACGGAGTGCCGAATCAGGCAACCGCCGAATCGGTGCGCGCCATCGAACCTGTCACCGGAACCCCGGTCATCGTTTCCGTGCGCCCCCGCATCCGCATCGAGCCTGCGGTAGCCAGAACGGCGTACAACGGCCCGGATCGCATCGACCGCTGGGGCAGAGCACCTTTCCTCGAACGCGGCGGCCGGGTTCGACCGCGCAAGCTCGGACATATCGTCATCGGCAGTACGGATCTGCACACCACCCGCGGCTTCTTCACCGAAGGCCTCGGGTTCAAGATCAGTGACTACATGGGCGACAAGGCGGCGTTCCTGCGCTGCTCGGTCGAACACCACAACGTGCTGGTGATGGCCGCGCCGGTCAACTTCATGCACCACACCAGCTGGCAAGTCGACGATGTCGACGAGGTCGGCCGTGGCGCGCACCGCATGCTCGAAGACCATCCGGAACGGCACACCTGGGGACTCGGACGCCATTTCGCCGGCGCGAACTTCTTCTGGTACCTGCGTGATCCGGCCGGAAACTTCTCCGAGTACTACTCCGACATGGACACCATCCCCGAGGACGACCTGTGGTCGCCCCAGGTCCTCGAAGGATTGCAGGGCCTGTACGCCTGGGGCCCACCGCCACCGGCATCGTTTCTCGAACCCGATGACCTGGCCGCACTCATGACCGGCGCGCATTCGACCGGCGCCTGAGCGTAGCGGGCAGCTATCAACGTCCGATCCCTTGCGGCGCAATGATGCACCGCGATCATCCCACTCCGAAGGAACCCCATGAGGAAGACCATCGCCGCCTCCACACTCGCGGCCACCGCGTTGCTGACAGTGATCGCTCCATCGGCGCACGCCGCGCCCGAGGACAACGGTGTCGGATTCACCGCCCGCACCGACGAGCACTCCACCACGATCAGCACCGATGCCGGTTCCATGGCGGTCGACAACGGCGTCTTCACCCTCCGCGCCGCCAACGGCACAGTCGTGGCAGGCACCGAACTGTCCTTCCGCGTCGACGATTTCGTCTTCCCGATCGCCGCGCAGGTCCACGATCGAACCGCAACACTGACCCCTCAGTTCGATCGGGCTCACGCCGTGTACAAGCCGGTCGCCCTCCCGTACGAGGACCAAGCCCCGTGGCGCACCCAGTACGAGCGCGAACAAGCCGCATGGTCGCGGCTCACCAGCACGATCGCCCTCGGTGCCAGCGTCGGCACGGTCGTCGGTGGAATCGGCGGGGCCGCAGTGGGTTGCGTGCTCGGCGGGATCGCCGGCGCCACCATCGCCTCGGCCACCATCATCGGGTTGTTCGGTCCGTTCATTCCCGCGGCTGCCGTGGGCTGCATCGGCGGCGTCCTCGCGGTCGGCGCGCTGGGCACCGTGGCCGGTCAGCTGTTGATCACCGCACCGGTCGCGGTCATGGCGGCAGTCCAGTACTTCACCACCATCAACCAGCCCGCACCCAGTCCGGCGAAATGACGAACTACGTTCCCGTACTCATCTGCGGTGGCGGACCCGTCGGGCTCGCCACCAGTCTGGAACTCGCGCATCACGGGGTGCGCTCGGTGATCGTCGAACCGCGCAGCGAGGTGTCGTGGCTGCGGCCGCGAGCCAAGACGACATCGGCTCGCACGATGGAACTGTTCCGCCGCTGGGGACTGGCCGACACCATCCGCGACCGCGCCGGGCTGCCCGTCGACTGGTCGGATCAAGCCGTCTTCGCCACAGCGTTGCTGGGCAGGGAGATCACCCGGTTCGACAAATGCTTCGGCCTCGAACTCGGTGGCTCTGATCGCGCGGCCGAACCGGGGCAGCAGATACCCCAGCCCGCCGTCGAACAAGTGCTGCGGGCTGCGGTCGCCACCTCGGAATACGCCGGGTTGCGGACCGGTCGATCACTGCATTCCTTCGTCGAACGCACGGATGGCATCGACGCTCAGATCATCGATGGCGACGGAAGCCTCACCAGGATCACCTGCGACTTCCTCGTCGGCGCCGACGGTGCCCACAGCACCGTCCGCGAGGCCATCGGCGCTCGATACGACGGATCCGCCGATGAACGACCGAATTTCAACATCGTCTTCCGCGCACCGGATCTCGCCGACCGCGTCCCGCACGGACCCGCGGTGCACTACTGGATCGTGCGACCGGACCGGCCCGGAGTGATGGGGCGACTCGATTTGCGGGACACCTGGTGGTGCATCGCGCAAGGCGTCGATCAGAAGGCCGGTGAAGCGGATCCACGCGCCCTCGTGCATGCGCTGGTGGGTGAGGCCATCGATGCCGAGATCATCGCGACCGATCCGTGGAAAGCGAAAATGCTGCTGGCCGACCGGTATTGCACCGAGCGGGTGTTCCTCGCCGGTGATGCGGCCCACCTCAACCCGCCCTGGGGCGGACACGGATTCAACACCGGGGTCGGCGACGCGATCAACCTCGGCTGGAAACTCGCGGCGGTGGTCGCCGGCTGGGCGCCACGGTCGCTGTTGGCCAGCTACGAGAGCGAACGCCGACCGATCGCCGCACGCACCATCGACGAGGCCGCCACCAACATGGCGACATTGCCGTCGCAACTGGCCGACCAGCGCCTAGTCGATGATCAGTTCGACACGATCCGGCCCGACATCGCCGAGCAGATCCAGCGCACGAAGGACGGGGAATTCCACAGCCTCGGACTGGTTCTCGACTACACCTACGACGGGTCACCGGTCGTCGCCGCAGGCTCCGGCGGCCGCCTCACCCATCGCTGGCTCTCGCCGGGCGAGTCGCTCTACGACCGTCTCGGGCACGGCTTCACTCTCGTCGGAGACCTCACCGATCCTCGCGTCACCGAATTCGCCGCCGCGGCCACCGCAGCCTCAGTCCCACTGGAACTGCTGTCCCATCCCATCGAGTTGAGTCTGGTTCGACCGGATCAGCACGTCGCCTGGGTCGCCGGAGCACCCGGAACCGCAGCACAAGCCCTGCGCCGGGCAATCGGCCACACCAATTAGTTAGGAACCACCATGGCCACTACCACCAAGCTGCCCACCCAGCGTAGTGCGGGCGTGCTGGTGCTCGCATGTCTGATCCTGTTCATCGACGGATACGACCTGTTCGCCCTCGGTACCATCGGGCCCAGCCTGCTGCACGACCCGACCTGGCATGCCGGCCCGGCAACGCTGGGCACCCTCGGCAGCATCACCGCGGTCGGCATGCCCTTCGGGTCCATCCTGGCCGGCTGGTGCGCCGACCGATGGGGTCGCCGCGGCCCCCTGACCATCGCGGTCATGTGGATCTCCGTGTCCATGCTGGCCGCCGCCTTCGCACCGACCATGGCGCTACTCGGCGCGGCACGATTCGCCACCGGCATCGGTGTCGGCGCCCTCGCACCACTCGTCGGGGCCCTGGTCGGCGACAACGCCCCCACACGTCGTCGAACACTGCACCTGGCCGTCGCCATGGGATCCATCGGTGTCGGTGGTACCGCCTCGGCACTCCTCGGACGATTCCTGTTGCCCCAGCACGACTTCCAGGTGATCTTCCTCATCGGCGCTCTCCCGATTCTGCTGGCACCGTTGATCTGGCGCACGCTGCCTGCCACGCCGAGATTGCGTGCCGTCCCGAAATCCGGTCGTGAACAGGTCGGTCACCTGCTTGCTCCCGGTCGCCGTACCGGCACGATCCTGCTGTGGACAGCGACCTTCGCCAGCATGGCTCTCGTCTACAGCACGACCGCCTGGCTCCCGACGGTGATGATGCGCAACGGCTACAACCTCAGTTCCTCCCTCGAATTCTCTATTGCCTTCACCTTCGGCGCTGCGGTGGGCGGGGTTGCGCTGGCGGTCTATGCCGACCGCGGCCACCTGAAGGTCGTCACCTCGCTGACGTTCCTTCTCGCGGCACTGGCACTGTTGGTCCTGAGCACCAACCAGCCGCGACCGCTGCTGCTTGTGGCCTCCGCGTTGGCGGGAGTGGGCGCGTTGGGCTGCCAGAACATGATCATCGCGTGCATGTCGGCCTTCTACCCGCAACACCTGCGCGGCGCCGCGCTCGGCTACGGGTTGGGAATCGGCAGGCTGGGCGCCATCGCAGGACCCAGCTACCTGTCGCTGGCCACGGCCATGTTCACCTCGCCACGAGTGGGGTTCTTCGCCTTCATGGTTCCCGCGATCATCGGATCGGTTGCCGTCGCGATGCTCCCCCGAACCTTCGCATCGACACCCCTGGAAGAACAGCCGCAGGATTGACGGACAGGAGCAAAGGAACAGGCAGCCGTATCGTCACAGTGGC
This sequence comes from Nocardia sp. NPDC057272, assembly GCF_042668615.1. Classification (NCBI taxonomy): domain Bacteria; kingdom Bacillati; phylum Actinomycetota; class Actinomycetes; order Mycobacteriales; family Nocardiaceae; genus Nocardia; species Nocardia sp. NPDC057272. Next base: position 152,226 of record NZ_JBHUYK010000004.1, read on the forward strand.
GATACGGCTGCCTGACCAGGTGAAAGTTGCTCGTGCGCTGAAGCACTCGGTGCAGCAACGGTATCGTCACCCGTATGCGGGGGTGCATGATCTGTGACAAGCACAACGGGACCGGACCACTGGTGAGCCCCGTGATCTATATCGACGACCTCGTGGTGGTGACACACCGCCCCTCCCAAGGACCATGGGTCCGGCCGGGGTATCTGTTCGTCGAGCCTCGACGTCACGTAGCGACTCTCGACCTGCTCGACGACGCCGAAACCCTCGCATTCGCTCGCGCTGTCCGCTCATCGATCGGCGCGCTGCGCCAGGCACTCGAACCCGCCCACATCTTCACCTTCGTGGCCGGCCTGAGCGCCGCCGGCATCCACCTTCACCAGCACATCTTCACCCGACCCGCTGGTACCGCACGAGATGTGCCCTGGCACAGCGCCGATTCTCCCGACGCGCCTCGAATCCCCGCGTCTGCCCTCGATGCACTGTGCAGCGAGCTCGCCGCAGCGTTTACGAACTGAGAGCGGCACAGCCGCCCTCACCCGCTCAGAGGGCGGTACCGCCGCTGGCGTCGAGGGTTTGGCCGGTGATCCATCGGGCGTCGTCGCTGACGAGGTAAGAGACGATGTCGGCAATGTCAGCGGGACGCCCGACGCGACCGAGGGCGACGTTGGACGCAGCTTCGCGCTGACCATCGGGATTGTCGATGAGCCAGGCGTTCATATCCGTGAGTACATAGCCGGGGGCGACAGCGTTGACGGTGATGCCGCGCGGGCCGAGAGCTTGGGCCAGGACGCGGGTGAAGCTGTCGATAGCGCCTTTCGTCATGGTGTAGGCCAGGATGTCGGGGATGGCCATCCGCGTGACGGCCGAGGACAGATTCACGACACGACCGCCGTCACGAAGCCGGTCGAGAATGCCTTGCACCAGGAAGAACGGGGCTCGGACATTGGTAGCGAAGAGGGTGTCGAATTCGGCGGGAGTCATGGTGTCGACGCCCTTCATGACGGTCATGCCCGCGTTGTTGACCAGGATGTCCAGGCCGACTGGGACGCCGAGGGCGGCGAAGCCCGCGTCCATGTCCTCCAGGAAGGTGGCGAAGTCGGTGGAGCCGAGGTCGCCACGAACTGCGAAAGCTCGGCCACCGTCGGCCTCGATCCCGGCGACTACATCCTTGGCCGCGGCGTCGTTCTGACCGAAATGTACTGCTACCAGTACACCGTCTCGGGCCAGCCGCTCAGCGATGGCACGGCCGATGCCCCGGCTCGCACCGGTTACCAGAGCTGTTTTGGTTGTGAGGTTTTCGGTTTCGCTCATGCAAGCTATTCAACGGACATGACCCGTCGATGTCCGGCTGGAATCGGACATGGCATTCGAGTCCTCCGAACCCATTGGAATCAACCACCTAGCCAGCCGTTCACGACGTACAAGCGGCTCCATCTCGGCACGTTGCAGCACTGGACCGGACAATCGCAGTAGCGGGGCCCCGTCCGAGACCAACTGCCGACAGCGGTCGATGCGGCCACGATTCCGCCCTGCCGCCGCCCTGCCGCCGCCCCGGCGAAGGCTCTGCGGGATGTCCGATCACGCGATTGTCCGAATTCTCGGTAGAGATCAACCAGGGCCGTTGGGGCAGCTACCGCAGGACGCACGCCATTGTGCATCCTGCGGTCTCTGCGAACCTCGGGCGGTTCGCTTGCCCCCTCCGCGAGCGAACCGGGACTCGCCGAACTGGCCGGGCCCGTACCCAACCGACCGCTCAGGACGGCTATCGTGAGCCTAAGACGGCCAGCTTGCTAGTGCAAGTTGCAGAAGCAAGTTTTGTGATGGTGGATAAGGTAGCTAGAAGTTGTGCCGGACGGGTGCGCCGACCGACGACGGAGAAGGAGGCCGGGGCCATGTCGAACCTCGAAAATGAGGACACGCCAACAGAATCCGAAGGCGGGCCGACGTTTGCTGATCGCCTGCGGTTTCTCTTCGAGACGGTGTATCCGCGCGGTCGTGGTCCCTACAGTCAGACCGAAGTGGTCGACATGATCAGAGCCAACGGGGGCGGGATGACCACCGGCTACATGTCGCAGCTGTTGTCAGGCAAACGCCGTTCACCCACGTTGCCGACCGTGACCGACATCGCCACCGTATTCCGCGTCCCGATCGACTATTTCGGGTCGCCGGAGTCCTATGCGGAGATCCGGCGCCACATCGCGTGGATCAGTACGATCCGTGATTCGGGTGCCGAACAGGTCGCCGCCCGTACCTACAACCCCGCCGAGGTGTTCGAAGTCGGGTTCCGGGAGCTGCGCCGCAGCAGCGACGAAGGCGACGCGGACAACTGATTCAGGATGCGAGCAGATAGGCGCCGGCCGCGAGCGCCGCTCCCACGATCGAGCCGACGACGACCTGGCCGCGGGTGTGATCGCCCAGCCACACTCGCGACCATCCATTGACGACGGTCAGTGGCAGCGCGGCAAGAAACCATGGTGAGGCGATCAGCGCCAGCAGGACCGTTGTTCCCGCACTCACCGCGGTATGGACACTCACCTTCCATTTGCCGATCACGGTCACGATGCCGATGCCGAACAGGACAACCAGCCCGGCCACCGTCCACGCGATCAGAGCGCGCGGGGCGCCCTGCACGATCTCGACGATCAGGCCCACGCCAACGATGCCCAAAATCGCCGGAATCACCCAGCGCCGACCGTCGATATCGGTCACATGGTGATCGCTGGCGATACCGCGTCGCACACCTGCCAAGATGATGACCATCGGAATGCCGCCTGTGATCGCGGCGACGAAAAGCCCCCACCCTGGCGCACCCACAGCGAACCCGGCGATCGTCCCGGTCACGATATTGATCACCCAGGGAGCCCCGAGCTCAGTGATCACCCGAGCCGCACGCGCTTGCGGCACCATCGTTTCCGTCACGCCGAAACCTCTCGCTGTTCATCCCGATACTTCCGTGCCAAAGTCAATGCCCACGTGCGGTCGAGCTCGGCCTCGAGGACCGCCGACCGGATACCGGCACTGCTGAACGCCGACGATGCGAGCCCCCGCAACAGCCATCCCGCCACTGCCGCAGCCACTTCCGTCATATCCGCCACGCAAGCGTCAGGTTGCGTGGTGCTCTCGGCTTCCATGCTCAAGGCGTCGAGCAATTCGGTGACGCGGTCATCGGCTCGCTCATCGGTGCTGCTGCCCCGCCGCGACGCCCGGCGAACACCGGGCCAGCGCGCCGTCAACTCTCGATGCAGCGGACCGATCGCCCACAGGATCCGCTTGGCACGCACCCACGACACGACCGGCGACAACATCATGCCCACGAAGATCACCAGCACACCCACTGCGGACACCGCCCGGGTGACTTCGAAGACCACGGGCAGCTGAGGCGCACCCAGATAGCGCGCCGCCACGAAGTAGCTCAGCCGAATCCACGCCCACACCGTCGCGGCGGCCAGCCCCACCGACAGCAGAGTCAAACTCCAGCCGGTCAAGCTGCGCACATCCGCGGCACGAGCGGTCATCACCATCAGCGCCGGGCACAGCAACGCCGGGAACAGCGCACCGGCGATGCCTGCCTCGGCATATCCGGGCAGGTGGCTGTAGGCGATGTCGAACTCGAACCCACCTGCCGCCTGTGGCACCGTCGGCGCGCAGGCGAAAATCGCCATCGCCACCACCGAACCGACCACCGCGATCAGGCCAAGTACCCGAGCCCCGCGCGCCACTCTCTCCGGATCGGTCGTGACAGCCAAGGCCAGCACACCCGAGGAGGCCGCCATCAGGTTGAACAGCACCATGCGCAATCCGGTCGAGAAATTGGCAATCGGCACGACAGCCTGCACCACCGTCTCCACCGCCGGGATGTTCAAACTCAGGTGCACGGCGACGACACCCAACGCCACCACCATGCTGCCCAGCACCCAGCTGCGCGACCACCACCACCGCCACGCCCGGCTCACCACAGCGATCCACATCAGCGGCGCCAACACGATGGCGTTCACCCCAGGGCCTCGCCCCAGCGAGACCGCAACCGCGGCTCTTTGCGACCGATGCGCTGCAAGCGGTTCAACAGCACGCTCGCGAACTGCTCGGCGGCCAATTCCTCGGCGGCCGCGCCTGCGTTGCCGCACTCTCGACGCAACATCAGCGCGGCCAACTCGTGTACCCCTGTCGGCAGCACCGCCTGCGCCAGCTCGAGCACCGGCCGTCCCTGATGCCCCAGCACGATATGACCCAGTTCGTGGGCAAGAGTCCGGTCTCGAGTCTGCACCCAGGAGGCAACGCTGACCTCATCGTGATCGCGGTAATGAACCCACTGCCCGAACACCCCGGTCGGCAGTGCCGAATTCTCGATCACCTGCAAAGGCCGCCCCCGGAACCGGGAAACCGCCTCCACCAACCCATCCAATGACTGGGACTCCTCCACCGTCGCCATGGTGAAGATACGATCGACCGCCGAATTGACCGCCGGACCGCTGAACACGCCATCATCCAACCACACCCGACTTCGACTGGCCGATCGCCGGCCGCCGTTGACGATTGCCGAGCCGACTTCGCCGAAGAGGTTCCACGGTCGCGGCTCGACTACACAGCGTCCCAGTGCAGGCACGTTCGCAAGCCGGCTCCAGTGTGAAGTATCGGGGTTTGAATTCGGTTGCAGTGCTGTGGAATTCGTCACGATCAGATCGGTGCGCCCTGGTGGCGCGAGGCCTTCACCGCCGCATCGTTGGCAACGAACACCCCGCCAAGCCCTTTCCACGACGAACTGCGAAGGCTCTTCGAGTTTCGCCAGATCGAGCGCGAGATCCGCGACGAACTCGTCGATGGCCGCACCCACCTGTACGAGGCCGCACCGGACAGCTAGTCCGCATCTTGCTGTCCTGCAGCGAAGTAGCCCGATCTACGCCCTCAGCCTTCATTTGGTCGAGTCGTCATGGCCGCGCACGAGATCTCAACCCTGAAGTCCGAAACTGTCGCTGTATCAACATCATCGACCGGTTCCGGTTTATTCGCCTCCGCCACGGTCAACCCTCCGCTCATGACCACCTCACGTAATCGGGTACCGAGTACGCCGAGCATGGATCTGACCAGCACCACCATCGTGTTGGCGACCAGCGTGTTCTTCCTGTTGGGTCTGACCGCCCTGGCAGGGTCGCTGACCATCGCCTTCTTCGGCGCCCTCAGCCTGAGTGCGGCGATGACGATGTCCTCCAAAATGCTAGGCCTCAACGGCCTTCAAATCACCTCCCCCCGTTGAGCATTACGAACGCCAGGAGCTGATCCGCATGCCCACCACCACCGCCGCCCGCCCCACCTACGAACACGCCGAACCATTGTTCGCGCACCTGGCGCTGACCGACCCGCGCAGCCCCGAGCACGATGCTCTGCGCGAGGAGATCATCGAAGTCTGCCTCCCGCTCGCCGAGCACATCGCCCGCAAATACGCCGGCCGCGGTGAAGTGTTCGACGATCTGCTCCAGACCGCGCGCCTGGGCGTGGTCATGGCAGTCGACCGCTACGACGTGACCACCGGATCACCGTTCCTGGGTTTCGCGGTCCCCACCATCATGGGTGAAGTGCGCAGACACTTTCGCGACCACATCTGGCCGCTGCATGTGCCACGTCGCGAAAAGGAGCTACAGGGCAAAGTCAGGGTGGCGACCGACGAGTTGACCCGTCGACTCCACCGCTCCCCCACCGCGCAAGAACTCGCGACCGAACTCGATGTTCCGGTTACCGATATCGCCCGTACTCTGGTGGCGGCCAACGCGTTCCAGACGCGCAGCCTCGACACCCCCGCACGTGATACCGACGGCGATCCCAGCATGACCATCGCCGACACCTTCGGCGATGAAGACCCTCGTTACCAACTGGCTGAAGACACGATCACCGTCGCGCCCTTGCTGGCACAGCTGCCGCCGGAAGATCGCCAGCTGCTGATCTGGCGGTTCTACGACACACTCACCCAAGGTGAGATCGCCGAACGCCTCGGTGTCTCCCAGATGAGCGTGTCTCGCAAGCTCACCAGACTGCTGGGCGATCTGCGTGCGCAGACCACCGACGACCAAGTACCGCTCGCGGTCTGAACTCCTGGCTCGCCTGCGTCGTCTCCCCGCTCGCAGCCACCTTGCACTGTTCCTCAGATCGACGCCCGACCAACCGGGCAGGCGGGGTCATCCAAATAGGTCCGGCCGTCGAATTCCTGGGTGAAGGGTCGGTTTCCGTAGCGCTCACAACCTGCGACGACCGTTCAGAGGAAGGCAACGCTCGGTCGCTGGTCGGATCGATCAGCGACCGAGCGTTCCTCTACCCAGTGCTGGCGATCGTGCTGCTGGTGAAGCGGCGCAGTATCGAGCCCGTCTCGGCGACGGAGGACCGGTAGCCACGTTCATCGTGACGTAGCGGCCCATTTCGGTGAGGAAAGGGCCCCAGGTCGCGATTCCGAGCCGGTGATCCGCGGACCTAACCCGTCGACGCGCAACCCTTTGTCCAGGGGGCGGTGCAGGCCATATCGTCCCCGCCCTGCCAGCGACCAACTCAGAGAATGGGCCTGCCGCCGGTCACCGCGAGCCTCGCACCGGAAATGTAGCTACCGTCGTCGCTGGCGAGCAGGACATAAGCCGCTGCGAGTTCGGCGGGCTGTCCCGCCCGGCCCAGAGGGGTGTCGTCGCCGAACTTGCCGACCTTCTCCGGTGGCATGGTGGAAGGAATCAGCGGCGTCCAGATCGGGCCGGGCGCCACACTGTTCACCCGGATGCCCTTGTCGCCCAGCAACTGAGCCAAGCTCGCCGATAGATTCGAGATCGCTGCCTTGGTCGCAGCATACGGCGCCAAGGTCGGATTGGGCATGTCGGAGTTCACCGACGAACTGCCGATGATCGAAGAACCCGGCCGCATATGCGGCACCGCTGCCTGGACCAGATGGAAATAGGCTCCCACATTCAACGCAAAGGTATAGGCGAATTCCTCGTCGGTGATTTCAGCCAGGTCCGTGTGCGTCATCTGGTACGCAGCGTTGCTCACCAGCACATCGATCGTGCCGAATTCGGCGACAGCTCGTTCGATGACCGCACGACAGTGCGCCGGGTCCGAAAGGTCACCGGGAACCAGAACCGCCCGCCGTCCCGCCTCGATCACCAAGTCGGCGACGTCCTGGGCATCTTGATCCTCGTCCAGATACGAGATCAACACGTCAGCGCCCTCGCGGGCGAACGCGATCGCGACAGCTCTGCCGATCCCGCTGTCGGCACCGGTGATCACCGCTGCCTTTCCGGTCAGCTTTCCCGAGCCGCGATAGGACTTCTCCCCACAATCGGGGACAGGCGACATCTGCGCCTGGATGCCGGGTACCTTTTGCTGCTGTTCGGGAAAGCCCATGATCGAATCCCTTCGCTCGCAGATCGCCGTCTCCGGGTGATTACCGCGTTACCCGCGCGGCAAACAGCATGGTTTTGCTTGACCCGGAAAAGGCGCCGCACGTCGATTTCGGCGATGCCTGATTGCTTACGCAGCGGCGGGGTATGCCGCTGCCGAGCGACTGAACCGGGAGCTCGCCAGCACATTCGGATGATGGGAGTAGACCATGCTCGGTCTCGGAATAATCGGATGGATCATCATCGGCGGACTCGCCGGATGGATCGCCAGCAAGATCATGAAGACCGATGCCCAGCAAGGGATCCTGCTCAACATCGTCGTCGGCGTCGTCGGCGGCCTGCTCGGTGGATTCCTGCTCAAACTGTTCGGTGTCGATGTCAACGGCGGCGGACTGTGGTTCAGCTTCTTCACCTGCATCGCCGGCGCGGTCATTCTCTTGTTCCTCGTCGGGTTGGTCACCGGGCGTCGCGGCGCATCGCGTTAGCCGCCACCGGACTGGGACAACCGCAGTGCACGGCCCGAAGCCTTCACGGCTTCGGGCCGCCCCTGTCTCCACACAGTGCCCAGCACCCCGCAACTCTCCAGCGCATGCCTGTAATCGACGTCACAGCACGGTGTTTCGCAGTGCGGTAATCGATTCGTCTCCGAAGATGCGGGCATTCGAACAGTGAAACCGTCATGTTCCCGTTCGAAGGAGAACCCCCTGTTCATGAGACGAACGCGCCGTCACGTCCACCTCCTAGGCCGCCTCGCATTGTTGGGTGCTCTCGTCTCGGCGGGGGTTATCGCCTGCGCGACGACTACCGAATCGCGAGGCCATGGCGGAGGCCCGGCCTCTGCCGACGCACCGGCCATCGGTCCAGCCGCTGGTGCGCAGCTGTGTGACACGATGTGGGCCGATCTCGCCGGCTGGCGCCAACAGGGCAGCGCCATCGCACGCGTGAAATTCAACGGCGTCGTACACACCTGGGCGCTGCGAAACGGTGCGATCAATATCGCCGTCGCCCGCCATCGCGACGCGATCGACGCGGTCACACGCGACCAGTGCCCCAACGCACGTCAGCAGGTCACACAGATCATCAACACTGTTGATCTGGCGTCGGGGCTCATCGGTTTCTGATTCCGCGCCCGGGCTGTTTAGGAACAGGTGTGCGCGGTACGACCACAGAAATGATTATCCCGGCGCAGAAGAAGGACCGACACCCGGCCCACCGACCAGCTCGGCCCGGAAGGGAGAACCATGTCGATGCAGGTAGCGGATTACGTCCTCGCGCGGCTGCGGGAATGGGGTGTCGGGCAGGTCTTCGCCTACCCCGGTGACGGCATCAACGGCCTCGTGGCCGCATTCGGGCGAGCCGAGAACTCGCCGCGGTTCGTGCAGAGCAGGCACGAAGAGATGTCGGCCTTCCAGGCCACCGGATACGCGAAGTTCAGCGGCAACGTCGGCGTGTGCATGGCCACCTCGGGACCGGGCGCGATTCACCTGCTCAACGGCCTCTACGACGCCAAGCTCGATCATGTGCCGGTGGTCGCCATCGTCGGTCAGACCGCACGCAGCGCGATGGGCGGCAGCTACCAGCAGGAGGTAGACCTGCAGTCGCTGTTCAAGGACGTGGCTTCGGACTACCTTGTCGAGGTCAATGTCGCCAACCAGCTGCCCAACGCGCTCGATCGGGCGATCCGCACCGCCCTGACGTGCCGCGCGCCGACCGCGCTGATCATTCCGGCCGATCTGCAGGAGGAGCCCTACGAGCCACCGACGCATGCCTTCAAAGAGGTGCCGTCGAGCCCGCCGAGCATTTCATGGAGCACCTCGGTCGCGGCGCGCGCGGAGATCGAGCGGGCGGCGGAGGTGATCAACGCCGGAACCAAGGTCGCTGTGCTCATCGGCCAAGGCGCGCGCGGTGCGGCCGAGGAGGTGCTCGAGGTCGCAGAATTGACCGGGGCGGGCATCGCCAAGGCACTGCTGGGCAAAGACGTGCTCTCCGATGACCTACCCTTCGTCACCGGCTCGATCGGCCTGCTAGGCACCCGCGCGAGCTATGAGCTGATGCGCGACTGCGACACCCTGCTGATTGTCGGCTCGAACTTCCCCTACAGCCAGTTCCTCCCCGAACTGGACCAAGCCCGGGCCGTGCAGATCGACCGGGACGGCGCGTCGATCGGCATGCGCTACCCCACCGAGGTGAACCTGGTCGGCGACGCGAAAACCACACTGCGTGCACTGATCCCGCTGCTCGAACACCGAGATGACCGATCCTGGCGCGAAACTGTCGAACAGAACGTGCGGCACTGGTGGCAGACACTGGAACGCCAAAGCATGCTCGGCGCGGACCCGGCCAACCCGATGCGGGTGGTGTGGGAACTGTCGCAGCGCGTTCCGGACAACGCGGTCATCACCGCGGATTCGGGCTCGTCCACCAACTGGTACGCCCGCTGCCTACGCATGCGCGCCACCATGCGCGGCTCGTTGTCGGGCACGCTGGCCAGCATGGGCGCCGCGGTGCCCTATGCCATCGGCGCGAAGTTCGCGCACCCCGACCGCCCGGTGATCGCACTGGTCGGCGACGGCGCGATGCAGATGAACGGCCTCAACGAGCTGATCACGATCCACCGCTACCAGCACCTGTGGGCCGATCGGCGACTGATCGTCTGCGTCTTCCACAACAATGACCTCAATCAGGTCACCTGGGAGTTGCGCGGCATGGGTGGCGCACCGAAATTCGAAGAGTCGCAGACACTTCCGGATGTCTCCTACGCCGATATCGCTCGGTGCACGGGCATCGAGGCGATCACCGTCGACAACTCCGACGACATCGGGCCCGCCTGGGATCGCGCGCTGGCCGTGGACCGCCCGATACTGCTCGACATCCGCTGCGATCCCGAGGTGCCGCCCATTCCACCCCACGCCACCACCGAGCAGATCAAGGACATGGGTCGCGCCGTACTCGCGGGCGATCCGGGCGCATGGCATCTGCTGGTCCAAGGTGTGAAGAGCAAGGCCCAGGAACTTCGGCCTCGAGGTCGGGCCGATTGAGGCACGACGCAGTGGGTATAGCCCAGCAATACCCACTCGAAGGGAGCTATCCAATGGCATATTCGGATCGACAGCGTGGTGCCGTGCAGCGTCAACCCGACCAGGCCAGCGGTGAATTTCCCGATCACTCGCGAACGACGCGCAGTCACGCGGGCGAAGGCCTCGAGGACGGATACAACTTTCCCGGAATCGTCCTGTGCGCCATGGGAATCATCGCGCTGGGCCTGTTTCTGACCGCCACCGGCTACGGATTCGGCGGCTGGGCGGTGATCGCCGGCATCGCGGCGGTCGTGCTGGCAGGTGCCGGTGTCGCCTGGCTCCTGCTCGAACATCGTCGTGTGAAAGCGAAGGAAGGGCTGAAGCTCACCGATCAACGCGGCCACTGAGTCGGCCGCACCGTTTGCTCGTCGCACGTTCGGGTAGAGCGCCGACATGACCGACCGCGCCGAAACCGTCCAGACCGCCTACGACATGACACCGGCCACCCCAGTCGACGCATGAGATCGCGTCCGCGATTCGCGCGACCGGCATCGGTATTTCGGCTGGATCAGACGAGGCCCTCGACCTCGGCCACCGAGGGTGGGATCCCGGTCGACGCCGCGAACACGTCGATGAGCACGTCCTCGTCGTCGTAATGAGCCGAGGCTGACAGGCCTGCGGTTTGTCGGGCGATCGCGTGAACCTCGTCGCCGGTCAGCGGGTAATCCGCCACGACGTGGCGCCAGTGCGCGCACAGCAGGGTGCCCCCCGGCTCGAGGTGAGCCACGGCTTGCTCGAAGACGTCGCGCAGGCTCGCGGTGTCGAGGTAGTAGCAGACTTCACTGAAGACGATCAGATCGAATTCCTCTGTCTCCCAGGGCTGTCCCAGACCCCACAGCCTGAACTCCACCGGCGTGCGGTTGGGGCGCGACAGTCGCGACCGCGCAGCGTCGAGCGCGCGCTCAGCGATATCGGTACTCACCACATGATCGCAACGTCCGGCGAGCTCTTCGGTGAGCACACCGATGGAACAGCCGGGCTCGAACCCTCTTCGATAACGCGCCCTGGGCAACATCGCCATCGTCAACGCGCGTTTGCGCCGCTCGTACCAGCGGGTGGTGAAGCGCCACGGGTCGACGTCGTGGGCATACATCCGATCGAAATAGCCTGGTGGCATGGGTGTTTCGTTCACTGGAAGAAGACCTCGTCCGGTGCGGTGAACCGCTGGAGGATATGCGCGGGCAGGACAGGACGGTCGGCCCGATGATCCGACAGCGGGCGGATCTGGGTGCGATGCTGGGCCATCGCCCGCGCCTTGGCCGCAACCGCCGACGGCGGCAGTGGCAGTGCGTAAGCACTCTCCGAAGCCACTCGCGGATGCTGCGGAGCGCCCCAATGCCACATCCATACCGGGTACTCGAGCAGCTCGGTCGCGGTGTTCCCACAGGCCGTGGCGGCGGCGCGGCCGACGGCTTCGTGGTCGGGGTGACCGTCGTGGCGCCAGGTTGCCGCGCATCGCACTCCTGGTCCACCGAGGCGGGACAAGACATAGCCGAGCAGATCGGCGAGCTCGGTCTCCTGCCCAGCGATGCCGCCGTCAGGCATGCCGAGCCGCATCGGCGCTCCGGTAGCGAGTTCGTAGGCCGCGTTCTGCGATTCCTCGATACGCAGCGCGGCCAGCTCAGCAGGAGCGTAGGTGGGTGAGCCCGGATGCGATGCTTCACCGTCGGTGACCGCGATCAGCGTGACCGGGATATCGGCGGACCGCAACAGCGCGATGAGCCCGCCCGCTCCGAGCACCTCGTCATCGGGATGCGGCGCGACGACCACGAGATGGCGCCAATCCTGGATCCGAAGTTCGGGTCGACTCGCCCGCCACTGCGCCCAGACACCCTCGCATGCGCCGGGAGCCTCGGTATCGATCAGCGGCTGAGCAACCACGTGAACTCCTTTTCCGCCTGGTCGCGGCCGAGGTCGGCCAGATCGCGTTCGGCATGGCTCTGGCGCAGGTACACGGTCAGGTCCGCGACCCTGCGGGCATGGGGTCTGTCGCCGCACAGCGGTCCGGCGCCGAGTGCGCGCCCGACACGGTCCAAAGTCTCGGTAGCCGCGGTTTCGACAACCGCACGGACGGTGCGGGCACGGATTCGCCCGTACCCGGCGGTGTCTCGCGGATCGTCGTCGATCGCGTGGGCGGCGGTGGAAAGGCTGGCGCGGGCAGTGGACAGCGCTGCGGTCACCGCGCCCAGGTGGGCGAGCGCATGGTCGTCGGCGCGCCCGGCGGCCGCGTAGCGATGCAGCGCTGCGGCGACCGCGCACGCGCTGCCGTACCAGCAAGCGGCCACGCCGATGGCACCGTGCCAAAATCCGGGGCGGCTCAGATACTCACCGGGGGCACCGACCATTCTCGCTGCGGCGTTGTCGAAATCGACAGCACCGGAGTCGGATTCGCCCATACCGACCGCATGCCAAGTCCCGGGCACCGGCTGGGCGACAGCACGGTCGAGCTGCACCGCGAACAGTGCTGTCTGCTCATCCGCGACCGCCGTGACCAGTGCGTGCGTACACATGCTCGCACCTGAGCACCACAGTTTGCGGCCGTCCAGCACCCAGCCATCGGAGACCCTGCGTGCTCGCAACACAGGAGAAGGCGGTTCCGCGGCCCACACTCCCCAGATCTCGCCGGGCGCTGCCGCGAGACATTCAGTCTCAGATCGCGGACCAGCGGCGCCGGCGACGGTAGAACGGTGCACCGGATCACCACCACCGAGCTCGGCCATGATCGCTACGGCGTCTGTGTGTGCCTCCACCAGGCGGCCGAGAACTGTGTCCTCGTACGCTATTTCGGCCAGGGCGCGCCACCGTGCGAGTGTGCGTCCCGAGCCCGGCAACGGGAGATCCAGCCTCGCCGAGCTCACCAGTGACTTCATGGCAGCTGAGGTCCGCAGCTCGGTTGCTGCGGGTGGACCGACGGTGCGGCTGTCCACCGACGTCACGAGACCTCCTGCGGCTCGTCACGGCCGAGCCTGCGCAGATGCTCGGCGAATCCGTGCGGCGCGCGGCCCCTCCGCCGTGCAGAGGTGGTGACGCGCACGTCTTCTGCCCAGGCGATCCTGGCCCCTGCGGCGAGCAGGCGCCCGGCCAGGTCCACGTCCTCGCCGGTGCGAAGCGCGCGGAAGCCGCCGATTCCCCAGTACGCGTCGGCCCGGAAGCCGAGCGCAGCGCCGTGGAGATGGCCGTGACCGTCCGGCCCGTGGTTGCGGTATTCGCGCTCGTAGATCCGTCGGGCCTGCGCGGAGTGCGCGCCCCACTGCCGCACCGCCACTACGCCCGCCACCAACTCGAAACCTCGCCGCGCGTACTCGAGCTGGGAAGACAACCAGGAGTCTTCGACTTCGGAGTCGGCATCGGTGGTCGCAAACCAGGTTCGGCCGTCACACCCCGCACCCGCGTGCTCGAATCCTCGCCGCCGCGCGGCGCCGACATTGCGCTCGCTTACTGTCAGCACCTCGGCCGCCGACGCAATCCGTGCCGAGCCATCGGTGCAGGCGTCGAGCACGAGCTGGACACGAACCGGAATGTCTATCCGGCTCACGGCACGTTCCAGAGCCGTAAGACATCGAGGAAGTAGCCGTTCCTCGTTCCGGGCCGGAACCACCACGACGACCCTGTCGATCTCACCGATCATGACCTGCACTGCACATCGCGACCAACGACTGATTTCATGAGATACGCCTACCCGCCTTTACAGAGGGCAAACAGCCACGACCCCTTCCCGACCTGGAGGTTCACCACCGCGCCACCGAATGCGGTGCCCCACAAGCTCACCGCGGCTACACAGTTCGATTGCGCCAGAACATTTCCCGGAACGCTGGTCGTCGTCAGTGTGGACACGGAAGAGCCTCGTGTCCCACCGTTGGGGTCGGTTCACGAGTATCCGCCTGCCTACCTGCGTGACGAGCTGGATACCCGGCTCCTCATGGCCGACCTGCCCGGATCTCTTCGGTTGCCGCGCGGAAGGCGGGTGCGGCATGGGCGAAGTAATCGAAGAGCAGCGCACGCTGTTCCGGTGTGTAGCGGTCGAGGACCTGGGCGATTCTGCGGCGGGCCGGCGCTACCAGCTCGCCGATTCCCGCGAGGGCCTCGGTCACCGGTTCAACGACTACCTTGCGGCGGTCGGACGGGTCGCCTATTCGACGGGCGTATCCGGCCCGTTCCAGCCGGTCGATGAGGCGGGTGGTCGCGCCGGTGGTCAGGCCCGTCCGCTCTGACAACTGTCCCGAGGTCAATGTGCCGGCCAATGCGAGCTGACTGAGCGCGTACCACTCCGAAGCTTGCAGTCCTGCCGCTGCCGCGCCGGCCATGCCGTGCAACCCGACGGCATCGAGGTAGGCGCGAAAGACCTCCTCTTCGGAATTCTGCTGCGCGGTAGTTGCCATGGTGCTCGATGTCTCCTACTCTGATAGTTGCACGCATGCAGATACTGACTACATGCAGGTATCTTACATACTATCCACACGGAGGAAATCGTGGCTACCAACACCCAAGCTGATCAGCAGGCGGTTACCGAGGTGATCGCCGGACTCGTCGATGCCTGGCGTCGTCACGATGCCGATGCCTACGGGGCAGCATTCACCGAGGACGCCACATACATCACCTTTGTCGGCACCTACTACCGCGGGCGCAGCGACATCATCGAAAGCCACCGCACGCTGTTCGCCAAGTACCTCAAGGGCACCCAATTGGCCGACGAAATCCTCGACGTCCGATTCCTCGGGCCGGACACGGCCGTGGTCACCGGGCGCGGCGAATCCTACAAAGGCGACCGCCCCAAGAAGCTGACCAAGGTGCAGACCTACACGCTGGTCCGCGAGCCATCCGGGCAGTGGCGCGTCGCGGCGTTTCAGAACACCAAACGCAAGCCGATCATGGAGGCGATCTCGTTCAAAACCGCTCCCAGCCTGATTCCGGCAGCCCAGCGGTAAGAGCGTGCAGCTGTAGCCCGCCGAACGGTGAGATCGTCGACGACTTCCAGGTGGGTGTCGAGTCGAGTGTGCCGAAGTCATGATTCCCCTCGCAATCGCTTCGACCTGCGACCTGCACGCCGAATTCGGCGGGGCATCGTGTTGACGCGGGTGAGGTCGCCGTCGTAATGCGCCAGGACTCGATGATCCATAGTGCGCCGCCACAGCACCGGCACCGACGCAACGACGATCATGGTGGCATAGCCTGCGGGCAGCTGCGGTGCCTCGGACGCGGTGCGCAGGGTCTGATACCGGCGCCCGGGATTGGTGTGATGATCGCTGTGCCGCTGCAGGTGAAACAGGAAGATGTTGGTGACGAGGCGGTCGGAGTTCCAGCTGTCGGCCGGCGAGCAGCGCGCCCAGCGACCGTTGGGCAATCGACGTCGCAGCAGGCCGTAGTGCTCGACATAGTTCACCGTCTCGAGCAGCCAGACGCCGATCACCGCCTGAACGGCGAGATAGGGCAGGACACCGGGCCCGAACGTCGCGACGAGCCCGCCGAACAACACCACCGTCATCGCCCACGACTGCAGAATGTTGTTGCGCGGGCACCACCACGAGCGTTGCTGGCGTCGCAGCCGGTCCCGCTCCAGTTCGAGCGCTGACCGAAATCCCCCGATCACGCTGCGGGGCAAGAATTTCCACAACGACTCGCCGAATCGCGCGCTGGCCGGGTCCTGCGGCGTGGCGACCCGAGCATGATGGCCTCGATTGTGCTCGACGTAGAAATGCCCGTACCCGGATTGCGCCAGCGCCGCCTTCGCCAGCCACCGCTCGAGCCGCTCGACCCGGTGACCGAGTTCGTGCGCGGCGTTGATCCCGATCCCCGCCAAGAAGCCGACAGTCACGGCCAACCCCAGCTTGTCGACGAATCGAAGTTGCGGATCGACCCACAGGTAGCACGCGATCACCAGGGCAGCGACCTGCACCGGGAGGAACAGGTAGGTACACCACCGGTAATAGCGGTTGGCACCGAGTTCTTCGTAATCCTCGTCGCTGGGATTGTGGCCGTCTTCACCGACAAGGCGATCCAGCACCGGAATCACGAACAGCACGATAATCGGCTCGATCCACCAAAAGACCGCCAGTCCGGTACGCATCACCAGCTGTGAGGGCAGCAACGCGCAAACCGGCGCCACCAGTCCGAATGCCCAGAGATATCGCTTCGGATCCGCCGTCGGCACCAAGTAGCGATCGAGCAGGTGCCGCGGCCGCGGCACCCGCATCGACATCCTCATCGAAACGTTGGGGTCAAGGCAGCCTCGCGCAGTTCGTCGGTGCGGGCTGACCCGCGAGCCTGTCGGTCATCCACCGCTGCGACGCGTCCAACGCCGGGAAGAACGACACCACGTGGTCAGGCGCGGTGCCCGCGATCGCAGGCATTTGGAGGTCGGCGTCGAGTTCGACGGCCGCACCACCGGCGCACCACTGCGCCACGGTTGATCGGACGGTGCCGAACGGCGGTACGTCGTCGTTGCGGCTCGACGCTACGAGCATCGGCACAGCCGGAGTCTGGTTCCCGAGCTGCTGCTCGGCGACCGCTTGCGACACCACCGGCAACCGCTCGATGACCGCGCGCAGTGGTTCACCACTGGTTGTCCACTGCGTGGTGCTCGGGAACTTCTGCGCGATCCCGCTGAGCACAGCGCATTTGCCCTGGGCTTCCGCCAGGATCGCCTTGCCGGTGTCGTTGAGTTCGGCGTCCAGTTCCACCCGGGCATCGGGGTAATCGGCGGCGATACCGTTCAACAGCCAGGCGTAGGCGGGTGCCAGATGCGCCTTGCCGTCGCTGTGCGCGACGAAGGCCATGACGTCGACCACCGGGGCCCCTACATACGCGCCGCGCACGTTCAGCTCGGGAGCGTACGACGGCTGCAGTTCCGCGGCAGCACCCGTGGCCGAACCACCCTGGGAATACCCGTACAGCATGACCGGAGCACCGGCGCCGAGGCCGTTGCCCGGCAGCGCCAACGCCGCCCGCGCGGCGTCGAGCACGGCATATCCCTGCGACTTCCGGTTGAGGAAATCGTGCACGGCGGGCGTGCCGAGGCCTTGGTAATCGGTCATCACGACCGCCATTCCGCGGGCCAGCAGCGCATACAACGCCAGCACGTCGAACTCGACCATCACGTCCATCGGCGGCTCGACGTCGACGAGCTTCGCGAGCAATTTCGACGGAGCGCACTGGTCGCCCTGCCCTTTCGAACCACCCGCGAAAGCGACCAGGGGTCGCTCGCCCGGCCCGGTCCATGGCGCTGCGGGCTCCATGTACGTCCCGACCACCGCGGCCGGCTCGTCATGGGTGTCGCTGCTGCGATACATGATTCGAGTCGCCGATGCGGGGATCATTTCCGGCTGCCCCGGCGCAGACAGGGCCAGATGCGCGGGCTCCGTCCGGATGATCGCCCCCGCCGCCACGTCGGGCAGCGGCATCGGCGTGCTGTAGAAGTCGCCGACGGCTACCTCAGCGGTCGGCACCGACGATGCCACCGGCGCCGATACCAGCCCGGCACTCACCGCGACGACCGCTCCTGACAGAACCGCCGACCATTTGCATACACGCCTCCTCAAAACTAAACCTCCCTGTGATGTGTGACACCCTGCTGCTGAATGGGGTAGACCGTACACACAGGGTTCAGCGCAGGAGATCTCAGGTATCCGCAGGCACGATGAGCTGGTATTTCATCCCAAATATCCCATTTCTGGATGCATACACCGAAGCGCCCCGCACCTGCGACAGGCGCGCCACAGAGCCGCTTTTATATAGCTTTCAGCTATGAATTCTTCGTAGATGGCAGCCATCTTCGATAGGAGCGTGCCTGATGTCGACAGTCGGCCCATCACCACGCCACGCAGCGCCCACCCGCCCGGGCGGCCGATCGCACTGTCAAGCCGGGTGCTGCACATGGATACGCAGGGCGTTCGCGGCGAACTCCGCGGCCTCTGGGCTGCCGAAGGTCTGATGGAAGTCGGGGTCGGTCTCGTAGAGATCGGCCATGCCTCGCACCATCGCGGCGGATAGTTCGGCATCGCCGGCGTGGGTGGGCGTCCCGGGGATGTCGGCGAACCACGCCAGATGGACAGCGGCATGCTGTTGGGCAACGGTTGAGCCGGGCATGTGGCCCGCTTCGTGGATCTCTGCCCAGCTGTCGAGCAGGGCCTGCGCGCCGGTTTGCCAGTCACGTTGCTGTTCAATGGATTTGGCGTGCCACCATCGGTTCGATGCGTCGAAGGCTTCGCGCCCCCACCGTCGCACGACCTCGGTTTCGTAGCGATCGTTGAAGCCTTCGAGCATGACGTCCATGCGAGGTTCGCGACCCTGTCGACGCATCTGCAGGGTGTGCTCGACCGCGCTGATGCGCCGGTCCAGGGCCTGGCGGTCCTCAGTGAGTTGCGTCAGGTGCGCTAGGAGCGCTTCGATCTCGGCGGCCGGTGTCCCAGGTGCGTCGAGGACAGCGGCGATGTCGGCCAGTGCCATCCCCGTGTCGCGGAGCAGGAGGATGCGTTGCAGGCGCGCGACCGCGTCGGGACCGTAGTAGCGGTAGCCGTTGGACCCGACGCGATCGGGTTCGAGCAGCCCGATGCGGTGATAGTGACGCAGTGTGCGGCCGCTGATGCCTGCGCGGTCTGCGAGCTCGTGCACCGTCCATTCCATTGCCGGGCTCCTGCCGTTCGACGTTCTGCTCAGTGTGCCGCGTCCGCCGTCAGGCCCAGCCGTGGCAGCGCGATGCGCAGGATGTCGGCGGCCGGAGTGTGGATGCTTTGGGCAGCCGTGGTGCCCGTGGCGTCGAGGTAAGCGCGGACGAGCCGGACGCCGGCCGCATAGCCGGCACCGGTCGGCAGGCCGACAGGCTCGGTACCGAACAGTTGTGCACTGGAGTCGCCGAGGACCCAGGCGGCGAAGTCCGCCATACCGGTGACGCCCAGCCCGCCGGCCACCTTGGCCAGAACCTCGTCGTCGGAGCGGGTTTCGTCGCGCACGAAGTGGGTGTAGCCGACGTCGCCGTACAGCTCGGACGCGAAGACGTCGGCGAGTCCTTCGGCAACCACGTGCTCGCCGACCGTCACCGTCTGTGGGTTCCACACGACACCGCCGGGCGAGTAGCGCACGTTATGGTGCAGTTCGTGCACCGCGATCGCCTCCAGGCGCTCGAGGACACAAGAGGACGGCCAGACAGTGATCGCGATGTATCCGCTGATACCGCCGAACCCCGAGATCCCCTGCACCTCGTCGACGAAGTGCGTGCTGGTCGGATCACCCAGTACGAGCAGCACATTCAGGTCCGGGATCGTCACGCCTGGATCGGCAGACGCCAACGTCGTGGCGCCGTCCTCGAGAGCCTTCTCGACGCGGGTCCACGCATCGGCCGCGACAAGGGTCTCCAGTCCTTCGCGGACCTGCTCGATCGCGCCGGAGTCCGGACGGAAGCCGAAGTTCTGCTGGTGCACGGTGGCCATGTCCACGCCGCCGGGGATGAAGTGGTACATCCCCGCCATCGGAGCCCAGATCTCACGGATGAGGTCGGCGCGATCCTTCTCCTCCGCTGTCAGGACTCTGGCCATGCCCGAGGCACTGTCAATCATTGAAATGGTCATGTCAAGCGACCATAAACATTGCCGCTACGTCAAGGTCAACCGATTCCTCGATCAAAGTCCGCACAATCC
This sequence comes from Nocardia sp. NPDC057272, assembly GCF_042668615.1. Lineage (NCBI taxonomy): Bacteria > Bacillati > Actinomycetota > Actinomycetes > Mycobacteriales > Nocardiaceae > Nocardia > Nocardia sp. NPDC057272. The sequence continues at coordinate 172,299 of NZ_JBHUYK010000004.1, forward strand.
GACCACGGTCACGGGCGATATCGTCACGGCAGCACCGCCCATCAGGTGCTCGCCACGGAAGGACAACCTGTGACCGAAACACCCACACACGCCGCCTCGGCCCCGGTCGGACAGGGGACAGGTCGCGAGGTCGTGCGACTTGCCGCGATCGTCGCGGCCCTGGGTGTGGTGTTCGGCGATATCGGCACCAGCCCGATCTACACCCTGCAAACGGTGTTCGATCCGGCCGACCCGCATCCGGTGCCGGTGAGCCAGGACAACGTGTTCGGGATCGTCTCGCTGATCTTCTGGTCGGTCACGGTGATCGTGACGATCACCTATGTGACGCTCGCGATGCGCGCCGACAACGACGGCGAGGGCGGCATCATGGCGCTCATCACGCTGCTGCGGCGCTGGAGCGCGCCGGGCGGCAAACGGACGGCGGCTTTCCTTGCGGCACTGGGGATCTTCGGTGCTTCGTTGTTCTTCGGCGACTCGATGATCACCCCGGCGATCTCGGTTCTCTCGGCTGTCGAGGGATTGAAGATCGTCGAGCCGTCGCTAGAGGAGTTCATCATCCCGATCACCGCGGTGATCATCGTGGTCCTGTTCCTGGTGCAGCGCAAGGGAACCGCGGTCGTCGGGCGCGTATTCGGGCCGGTGATGATCGCGTGGTTCACCGCGATCGGGGTGGCCGGGATCGCGGGCATCAGCGACAACCCGGAAATCCTGAAGGCGATCTCACCGACCTACGCGCTGGGATTCCTGTTCGGCCACTTCCACATCGCGTTCTTCGCGCTTGCCGCCGTGGTCCTCGCGGTGACCGGCGCCGAAGCCCTCTACGCCGACATGGGTCACTTCGGGCGACGTCCGATCGCCCGAGGCTGGCTGCTTCTGGTGTTCCCGGCCTGCATGCTCAGCTACATGGGCCAGGGCGCGCTGATCCTGTCCGACCCGGCCAATATCACCAGCCCGTTCTTCCTGCTCGTCCCCGGCTGGGGTCGGCTCCCGATGGTGCTGCTGGCCACCGCCGCGACGGTGATCGCCGCTCAGGCCGTGATCACCGGCGCGTTCTCCGTCGCCTCCCAAGCCGCTCAGCTCGGCTACCTGCCGCGACTACGGATCGTGCACACCTCCGAATCCACTATCGGTCAGATCTATGTCCCGTGGATCAACTGGCTGCTCATGGTCTCGGTGCTGACCTTGGTCTTCGCGTTCCGCAGCTCCCACGCCCTCGCCTACGCGTTCGGGATGGCGGTCACGGGCACCATCACCATCACCACGCTGCTGTTCTTCTACGTGGCCCGCGCCCGGTGGCGTACCCCGTTCTGGCTGCTCGCGCTCGGTGCGGTGCCGCTGCTCGGTATCGATCTGCTGTTCCTCGGGGCCAACCTCACCAAAATCGTGCACGGTGCGTGGCTACCGTTGCTGATCGGCGTCATCGCGTTCACGGTCATGACCACCTGGGAACGCGGTCGCGACATCGTCACCGCGGCGCGCGAACAGCGTGAAGGCCCACTGCAGGAATTCGTCGACGAACTCGGCGAAGGGCGACCGAAAACCTTCGAGGTCCCCGGCACGGCGATCTTCCTCAATCGGGGCAAGAAAACGACTCCGCTGGCCATGCGCGCCAATGTCGAGAACAACCACGTCCGGCACCAGCACGTCGCGATCGTGAGCATCGCCACCGACCCGGTGCCCCGTGTGCCGTTCGCGGAACGGCTCACCGTCGACCATCTCGGCCACGGCGACGACGGCATCATCCACGTCACCGCCCGCTACGGCTACGCCGAACGTCCCGATATCCCCGCGGCGTTGCGGCATCTCGATGCCACGGCGACCGAGGGAAGGCTCGACCTCGACCGCGCCTCCTACTTCGTCTCCAAGATCGAACTCCGCCGCGGTGACCAGCCGACCATGGCGACGTGGCGCAAACGACTGTTCATCGCCACCTCCCACATCACCGCCGACGCCGCCGACTACTTCGGCCTGCCCCGCGACCGCACCGTCATCATGGGCTCCCACATCGACGTCTGAATCTCTGATCATCGGCCCGCGAGACGGACCTTCACCGGCTCGAATTCAGGACTGGTGGCGTTAGAATCAAGGGGGGTGCGAGGAGTAGAACGATGAGTACCACCAGTGTGATTGTGATCATCGTCGTCGCGGTCGTTGTCGTTGTCGCGCTCGTGGCCGGCGCCTTGATGTTATGCGTAAACAGCGTGCACGCCAGCGGGTCGAGGCCGAGGACATCCGCGCCCGCGCGACGGAACAGGAGTTCGAGGTCGGTCAGCGAGAGGCGCGGGCCGACGAGATCGCCGCCCGCAGCCGCGCCGCGAAGGCCGAAGCCGAGGCCAAGTCCGCGCAGGCCGAGCAGCTTGCCCAGCAGGCACATGTGCATCGCGGTGATGCCGCGGATTCGCGAGCCGACCTGGACAAGGAATGGGAGCGTGCGGACGAGGTCGATCCGGACACGAAGTCGGGTCACGCATCCGAGTGATCCGGACCGGCCGACCCGGGGCCGCCTTTATCGGCCTTCGCCAACAGTCTCATATCGAGGACGACCGATCCACCGCAAGGTGCGTCGCCACGGCATCGCGGTGCGAGCGGTCGTGAGCACGATGGCAGTCCCGGTAACAGCCATCCACGCCGGGAGTGGGTAGAACACGAGCCGTTCGGTCACGCCGACCTGAAGTCCGATCATCAGCAACACCGTCCCGGTCAACCCGGCTGTCGCGCAGAGCCCCGACCAGATCGCGGCCATACGCCAGTTTCTCCACAGCCAGATGGTCAGCAAGATCAGCACGATGTGGCGGGATACGAAGGCCGGCATCACCGCCAGTGCGTGCACGACAATGCCGTCATCGGAGGGAAACACCCCGGTTGCCGCGGTGCTCGCACCGATAACGACGGCGAGGACCACGATCGACCATTGGCGAGGCCCGTGGGGGATGTAGTCGAGCAGTCCGATCGCTCCGACGACGGTCAGCGATCCGAGCGCGACGAACGTCGCGTTCATGACCAGATGCAGGGGTGAACACGCGTTCGGGGTGCAGGTGGTGACGCCGAGATCGCTGATGGTGTCGTGGCGGAAACTATAGGCCGTTTTCGATGCGGTAGCGGTAACGCGCTCGGCGAGCAGATAGGCGAACACCAGGGTCCACGCGAGTCCCGCACAAATGTGCCGAGTACGGCCGACCGAGTCCGGCAGCGGCAAGATGTACCGGACCGAGCTGTTTCTCGTCCGGCCGGCAATGGAACCGGCGTGTAGTCGAGACGGAAGGCGAACTGATGACATCGGACGCCTACATCCCGGTGTGCCGAATTGTCGTATGACGCCGAGAACGCGGTATTTCAGACATGGCGGTCGCTCCGCTGGTGGTGGAACCGGTTGGGATGGTCCGCGACGGTTGGTCGCACCCGGGAGCTAGCGCTTGAAGGCGTCTTTGACCTTGGCGCCGGACTGTTTCAGGTTTCCTTTGGCTTGACCGGCGCGGCCTTCGATCTCGAGGGTCCGGTTACGGCTGACCCGACCGAATACCTTCTTCATTCTGCCCTTGGTGGCCTCGGCGGAATGAGCGATCTTCTTGCTGATACTCATGACACTTCTTCCTCGAGCCTTCAGTCGCCGACGACCGGGCAACACATCCGAAATCATGGGTCGTGACAGCCGACGACGGCCGCTGTGTGACTTCAAGTCAACGCCCCGAAACTGCCGGGGTCAACGGTGCATGTCTACGGCAGAGCTGTGCACCGCTGGTCGATTACGAGCGGTGATCACCAGTTCGCATCGAGACCGGCCTGTTCGGCGGCGACCTCGGCCGTAACCGCGAGTCCGCAGGTGCGACGATCGAGAACGCTGGCATCGTGCCGCGATGGCACGATCGGCGACAGCTCAGATCAGATCCAGTTGACTGAAATCGGTGCTGTACTTGCGGATGAGCGCGGCTGACATGTGGGGAATGTCGAGTTCGGCGGACTGAACGGCGGCATGGAAGCGGTCGGTGGGGAATTCGGGGCGGTCGAGGGTTTCGCGGGTGTTGCCGAACGCCTGGAGCAGAGGCTGCAGTGAGTGTCGTCGCCGGCTCTCCGGCATGGCGCGAATGGCGGTTTCGAAGCGGGTGAACCACTCGTCGTAGTCGTCGATGCGCGCGATGGGATGGCCTGCATCGATGAGCCAGTCGACGACCACGTCGAGTGAGACGCTGCGCGGATCGAGGACGTTGTAGGTGCGATAGCCCGCCATGGAGTGTTCACTGAGTGCGGCGATGGCCGCGGCGGTGAAGTCGACGGGAAGGCCACCGTGGTGGGCGCGCCCTGCACCTTCGGTCGGATAGAACGATCGCGGCGCGATGCCGGTGGAGATCAGGCTGAGCAGCAGGCGGGTGAAGACGTCGGGCACGTTCAGCTGCCCCGAGTATCTGCTGTGCGCGAGGATCATGTCCGACCGGAACACCGAGACCGGCAGCCCGCACTGTTCGTGTGCCGCCCGCAGGAGAACCTCGCTCGCCCATTTGCTCGTCGAGTAGCCGTTGGCGTAGGTCCCGTCGAGTTCGCGAACCGGGCTGGTGAGCCGGATATCGGCGTCCTCGTCGGCGGACAGTGTGCGCGCGGCGACCACCCCCATGGTCGACACGTGGCTGACTCGTTTGATCCGCGCGGTGAGTGCCATCCGGATCAGCTCGACGGTGCCGATGACATTGGGGCCGAACAGCTCCGGATACGGCAGAACGTGGTTGACCAGTGCGGCCGGGTGGACGATCAAGTCGACGATGTCGGCCAGCCGGTGCCAGGTCGGCTCGTCCAGGCCGAGGCCGGGCGCGCTGACGTCGCCCGCGAGGACCTCGAGACGGCCTGAGGCCAGATCGTTGAAGCGGCGGACCAGCTCAGGGTCGCCCCTGTCGAACGCCGCATCGAGCCGTCGGCGGGCGGTGGCGGCCGTTTCGCCACGGACCAGGCAGATCACTGTGCCGCTCGTGCGTGTCAGCCATTCCAAGCACAAGAACCGGCCCAGGTAGCCGTTCGCGCCGGTGAGTAGCACGGTGTTCGTCGCGCCGCTCGGCGGCGGTAGGGCCCGTGCCGCGTCGAGGGTTGCGGTGTCGATGAACTTGTCCAACGTGAGGTCACTGGCCCGGACTCGGGTGCTGCCGGTGCCGTGCACTGCCGCGAACGTCGGCTGTCGCGGCCCGCCGGCCAAAACCGTCTCGATGTGTCGCGCCAGTTGTCGAAGGTTGTTCGCGGGGTTGAGGACGACACTCACCGGCACCTCGATATCGAAGATCTCCCCGAGCAGGCCGGCCAAGGACAGCGCCGACAGGGAGTCGCCGCCCAGGTCGGTGAAACGCTCCTCGCCGAGCAATTCGCCGCTCTCACCACCCAGCAACGCCTGAGCGGCCCGCAGGACGGCGTCGGCCACCGGCTGGTTCCGGCCGGCGCGACGCAGTGCGCTCAGCTCATCGATCTCCCGTTCCGCCAGCTCGGTGTACATCCGCTCCAGGCGCTCGCCGTAGTGGTCTTTCATCCTGGGGCGCAACGGTTTACGGACGTCGGAGAGCAGGCCGTTCGCCGTGCTGAACGGCTCGGTCTCGATCAGGAAGTCGCGCGGGATCTCGTAGCGCGGCAGGTCCGCGTTCTTCGCCACTTCCCGCAACGACTCGCCGATCAGCGGTTTCAGGTCCGCAAAAGCCGCGCCGACGCGGTCGAGCGCCGCCGAGGTCGGCACCACGACCGCGAGCGGATAGGCGCGCTCGCTGTTGCCGTACACGAAGATCTGCCCGACCAGCGGGCTGGTGACGAACAGCGCCTCCAACCGGGCGATGGCCACGAACTCGCCGTTGGACAGCTTGAGCACGTTCGTGCGGCGATCGAGGTAGACCAGCTCGTCTGGTCCGATCTCGGCCATGATGTCGCCGGTCTTGTAGTAGCCGTCGCGGTCGAAGATCTCCGCGGTGGCCTCGGGACGCTTGTAGTACCCGGGAATGATGGCATCGGTCTTGACCAGCAACTCCCCGCGCGGATATGGCGAGTCGGTACGCGAATAGCCCAGTTCGGGCGCGTCGACCAGCTTGTAGTCACGCACCGGCGGTCGGCACACCTTCCCGTTGACCATGATTCGACCCGCTTCGGTCGAGCCGAAGCCGTCCTGTAACGGAAGGTCGAGGCAGGATTCGACGAAGGCGGCCATCGCCGGCGACATCGGCGCCGACCCGGTGCCGGCCCACACCACGCGGCCGCCGAGGAACCGTTCCCGCAGTTCCTCGCGCACCCGCGCCGCGGCCGCGAGCCGGTCGCCGCTCGCGTATCGGTCCAGTTCGCTGTGGTACCGCTGGAACAGCATGTCGCAGACTCGCGGAACCAGCCGCAGTGTCGTCGGCCGGGCCAGCGCGATGTCCTCGAACAGCGTGGACAGGTCGCTCTTCGCCGTGAAGTATCCGATGCCGCCTGCCGCGAGGGTGCCGGAGAACGCGGCACGTCCCGACACGTGGCTCATGGGCAGGCAGTGCACGCCGATAATCGGCAGTTCATCTGTCCCCGGCCAGAATCCGCGCCACGCCGGGATGACCATGCGGTCGGTGTACATGGCGCCCTTGGGTGCCCCGGTGCTGCCCGATGTGTAGATGAGCATGGCCAGTCGGTCGCTCGCCGGATCGACCTCGAACAGTGGTGTCGGCGGCAGCGTCGCTCCGCGCGCGTGCACATCGGCCAGTGTGTCGAGCGCGATCGGGCTGTCGGCCAGGCGTCGGCATGCTGCCTCGATCTGCTCGCGGTGCTCATCGACGGCCGCCTGATAGTCGAAGACCACGAGGCGGCGCACCGACGTGCTCGCCAGTGCGCACTCGACGGCAGTGGTCAGCTGTTCGAGGCTGGTGGCCAGCACGCGTGGCCCGGTCTCGGCGATGATCGGCGTCAGCCGGCCAGCAGCGGCGCCGGCCGGTAACGGCACCGATACCGCGCCGAGCCGGACACAGGCGAGCTCGATCGTGGCGTAGTCGGTACTGGTGAAACCGACGACGGCGACGAACTCGCCCGCACGTAACGGCGCCCCGGGATGGTGCTCCCATTCGGTCGCCACAGCGCCTGCCCGCGACCACAGTTCGCCATAGCTGATGGTCTCGAAGGCAGGCAGCAGGCGAAGTGTCGTGCGGCCGGTCGCCGGGTCGGTGCTCGTCTCTCGCGCGCGTTCTCCTACGGCGGGCCGATCCGCATAGCCCTCCATGATCGTGGCCACGACCCGCCCCAGCGACAGCCCCGGCTTCCGGATCGCCGCGGTGACTGCCGCGTTCGGCACGGTATCGCGGAACTGTCGGTCGGCGGCGTGCGCCTCGGCGATACGGCGTGCTCGCCGAGCGTCGAGATCGCTGGTCTCCGAGCGCGAAACCGTCACCACTGCCAGCCTCCGTAAGCAATTTCCGTGTTCGCACACGCGACCCCGGGATTGGGACTATACGGCGATCAACTGATGCACATTCGGTGGTGAAAGTCGATAAATCGCTTTCCTATCGACCGATTCGTATACGCGACCAGACCACACGAGATCAGCTCTCTTCCTTAAGGTTTCGAATTAATAGAGGACGAATCAAAGGATTTGACGTGAATAAACTCGGAGCAGTGGAGGAACTGGAGGCGGCGGCCGCCGGTCTCACCGGGCTCACCGACTTCGGTCCGTCGGAGTACCGGGAAGGGCTCGGGGTGCTCCTGTCCTCCTATCAGGAGGAGGCCGACCTGAGCCCGCAGGGCATCCAGGCGGTTCAGGGCGAGCTGACCGGTATCCTCGCGTCCCGCCTGATCAGTCAGGCCCAGTGGGCGGCGCGCCCCGAATACGCCGAGGTCGCGATCGAGCGGCCGGTGTTCATCGTCGGCATGCCGCGCACCGGGACGACAACTCTGCACCGGATGTTGACCGCCGACCCAGCGCACCAGGGCTTGCAAATGTGGCTCGGCTACGCACCACAGCCCCGGCCGGCGCGCGCGGACTGGGCGGCCGACCCGGTCTTCCAGATGGTGCAGAAGGGCATCGACGGATTCGTCGAACAGGTCCCCGGCTACCTGGGCATTCACAACCGCAGAGCCGACGAGGTCGAGGAATGCTGGCTGTTGACCCGCCAGTCGATGCTCTCGGCGTATTTCGAGTTCACCGGGAACCTTCCGTCGTATTCCGCGTGGCTGGCTGAGCAGGACTTCACCGAGACCTACCAAAGGTACCGTCGTAACCTGCAATTGATCGGAATGCCCGACGCCGGCAAACGCTGGGTGCTCAAGTCGTCGAGCCATCTCGTCTGCCTGGACGCGCTGCTGGCGACGTTCCCGGACGCGCTGGTGATCCAGACCCATCGTCGGCCCGCCAGCGTGGTGCTCGGCTCGGCGTGCAGCATGGTGAACAAGATGGTCGCGGGCCGGTCGGCCAGCTTCCAGGGCGAAGCGATCGGCCCCATCCTGCTCGATTTCGCCGTTCGCTCGCTCGAGCGCTACGCCACGGACCGGGCCGAATACGACCAAGCCCTTTTTCACGACGTCGAGTTCGACGAGTTCACGGCCGACCCGCTGGCCGTCGTCACCGACATCTACCGGCGACTCGGGCGCGAGATCACCGACGAGGTCCGCACCGCGATGCTCGCGGTGGTCGCCGAGGACGACCGCCTTCGCTCGCACACCTACGATCTGACCGACTACGGCATCACCGCCGACGAGGTCGACGCCCGACTCAGTACGCTGATCTGAGGGGAACGATCATGGCGACGCAGTCCTCGGTCTCGGCATTGGATCGCTGGGGTTTTTCCACCTGGCTCGAAAGCGCGCGCGGGAGCGGCGAATTCATCACGCTGCCCGAGCTCGACGGCAGCAATGATGCGGTCGTGAGCATCGACGGCAAGAAGCTGGTCAACTTCTCCGGCATCGGCATCCTGGGCTGGCAGCACGACCCGCAGGTGCGCGAGGTCTTCGCCGAGACAGCGACAGACTACGGCCTTGTCGTCGGTGGCTCGCGGATCATCCAAGGCGTCTCCCGGCCGCACCTCGAGCTGGAGGCGCTCGTCGCCGAGATCACCGGCAAGGAGCGAGCGCTCACCTTCGCCACCGGAATGCTGGCCAATCTCGGTTTCGTGAACGCGATGAGTTCCCGGTTCTCGTTCAACAACAACCACGGCGTCGACAACACCGACACCGTGCTCGTGCTGGACCGGGAATGCCACTGGAGCATGTGGAAGGCCGCCGAACGATTCAAGTTCGGCCGCAACCTGATCATGTTCGACCACAACGACACCGCCGGTCTTCGACGCGAGCTGGAACAGCTGGCGGGACGCAAGATCATCGTCGGATTCGAGGCCGTGTACTCCGCCGACGGGTCGCTCGCCCCGGTCGCCGAGATCCTCGATCTGTGCGAAGAGTTCGGCGCGATCAGCTTCGTCGACGACGCCAACGGGTTCATGGTCTACGGCAACGGCGGTCACCGGTTCGCCGCCGAGTACGCGGCGCTGCGTCGGGCAACCTTCCTGATGGTGTCCTTCGGCAAGGGCGTCGGGCTCAGCGGCGGCGCGCTCGCCGGACCGGCGGACGCCTTGGATGCGTTCCGGTTCCTTTCCGGCACAACAGTTTTCACCACCAACATTCAGCCGCCAACCGTCGGCGCCATCGTGCACGTGCTGCGCCGGATGCGGCGTGACCCGTCGATCATGGAGAACTATCTCGATCGGGTCGACCGGTTGCGGGAGCGGCTGCTCCAGATCGGCTGCACGATCAACCCGACACCCACGTACGTGACCTCGATCCTGGTGGGCGCGAACGACACCGCCGTGCGTGTGCGACAGGAGTTCATCGACCGCGGCTATCTGGTGCCGATGTTCGGCTACCCGGCGGTGCCGAAGGACCGCGCGGTGATCCGCCTACTGATGAACAACCGAATCTCCGACGAGCAGCTCGACGGGTTCATCGACACCCTCGCCGAACTCCGAGAGAAGCACAGGTTCTGATCATGACCGCCACACCGGCGATCTCGCTGCCGCCGGGTTCCCGACTACCCCGCTCGGTCCAGGGTCTTCTTTACCTCAGCGGTCGGCGCCGGATGATGCGGCGCTCACGCCGCCGGTTCGGCCCGGTGTTCACGCTGAATCTGCCGGTGATCGGACCGTCGGTCTTCGTCGGCGACCCGGCGCTGGCTCGTCAGGTGTTCGCGGCCGGTCCCTCGGTTGCGGGGAAGGCCGAACCCAACCTCGGTGCGTTGCTCGGCCCCGGGTCGGTGTTCAGTCTCGACGACGATCCCCACCGTCGACGTCGCCGGCTGCTGTCCCCGCTCTTTCACGGCAAACGGATGCGCGAATACGAGGCGCTCATCGAACGGGAGTATGCCGCCGAGGCGGCGACGTGGTCGGAGAACACCGAATTCCCGATCCTACCCGCGACCGTACGCATCACACTCAACATCATTCTGCGCGCGGTGTTCGGCGCGGAGGGCGAGGAGCTCGCCGCATTGCGCCGGCTGATGCCTGCCCTCGGCGAGGTCGGCTCGCGGGTGGCGACAAACCGTAGGATCGGGTTCGGTCGTGGTCGTTCGGCACGGATTCGACTCGATGAGCACCGCGCCGAATACGATGCGCTGATCGCGAAGCTGATCAGCCGCGCACTCGCTGATCCGTGTCTGCCCGACCGCGAGGACATCCTCGCGCTGCTGCTGCGCAACCACTACGAAGACGCAGAACCCATGTCGCACAGTGACATCGCCGACGAGTTGGCGACCCTGCTCACCGCGGGCAACGAGACCTCCGCCAACACCCTGGCCTGGACGTTGGAACGCCTGCGCCGACACCCGGCCGCGCTGGCCCGGCTGGTGGCCGACCTGGACGCCGGAAAAGACGAGGTGCTCCAGCAGACGATCTGGGAGGTGCAGCGCGTCAGACCGGTGATCGGCACGGTTTCCCGGCAGGTGAAGGCACCGAACTTGGAGTTGGGCGAGTGGGTGATCCCGCGCGGGCATCGGATCATCGTCTCGATGGCCCTCATCCACGGCGACGAAGCGGTCTATCCCGACCCTGATGTCTTCGATCCCGGCCGCTTTCGTGGAAGTCGGCCCGATCTCATGTCGTGGCTTCCCTACGGTGGCGGGAATCGCCGCTGTGTCGGTTCCGACTTCGCCGATACCGAGATGAAGGTCGTTCTCCGTAGCCTGCTCCGGGATTTCGAGCTCTTGCCGACGACCGCGGCCGGGGAGCGGATGCGCGATCGCGGCATCGCCTACATTCCGGGGAAAGGCGGTCGGGTGGCTGTGCGCCGGCGACAGTTCAGTCGAGCGAGCGGCACTGCTCGATGAATCCGACCAGTTCGTCGAGCCGGTCCGACCGCACATCGACCGCGCGGTCGACCACCTTCACCAGGTGCGCGTAGGCGGCGGTGTGGTCGTAGTCGGCGACGTCGGCGATGCGCAGGGCCCAGCGCCAGTAGCCACGCATGGTGTCGGCCAACGGCATCCGGAATCCCTCGATGACCTCACGGATCGGTTCGACCACATCGTCGCCGTGCACCCGCAGATACCGGCTCACGACATCGGCCATGAAGGTGAAATGCCGGGCCTCGTCACGGGAAAGGCAAGTCAGCACGGCGCCGAGGACCGGATCGGCGACCACATCGCGCAACTGCTGGTAGTAGATCTGGGTCGCCTTCTCCTGCACCAGCGCGTAGGCGAAGAACTGCACCGGATGCCGGTAGGGCAGATCGAACGGCTTGCGACCCTCGACCGCGAGATCGGTACGCAGCGTCGCGCGGTCGGCCATCCCGGCGGCCTCCTGATAGCGCGCGAGCGCCCGCGCGTGGGTGTCCTCCTCTGCCGCCCAGCGCACGGTGAAGTGATACAGCTCGCGATTGTGGACGAAGGTCTCGGTGTCGACCGAGTCGTCCACGGGGAAATACCGGTGATAGACGTCGAAGTACCCGGGCAGGTGATCCTCGATATAGGTGATGAACTGCACGGCCGATCGCTGGCCCTCGGTGAGTCGGCCCGCGTCGGCGCGGGCCCAGTCGAAGCCGGTTTCCACGTCCCAGACGCGCGCGGCCGGGGAGGCGGCGAAGAATCCGTCGACGGCGGCGGCGATGTCGCCGGCCGGGATCATCTCGGCTCCGACGCTCGGTCGTTCGGTCGAAAGGTGCTCGGGCACTGGCTTCTCGGACATGGAGGCTCCTCGCGGTCAGCGGGCATTGCGGCAGGTCAGGGCGTAATGCTTGGTGGTGTAACCCCAGCCGGCGTTGGCGATTTCCAGATACCGCCGCAGCTGGGCCGCCAGTCCCGGCCCGTGCGCGTCGATTCGCTCGGCGGCCGCGTCCACGTTGGCGATCCAGTCGTCGATGGTGCGGCGGTAGTCGTCGGTGAGATCGTCGATCGAGTCGATGGCGAACCCGGCGTTCTCGGCACCGGCCACCAGCTCCGACAGCGGGCGCAGCTCGCCGAATCCGAAGATGTCGGAACGGATGAACTGGGTGCCGGTTCGATCGTCGAACGCGGTTCGCGCCCGGGCGCTGCGAAAGCAGCTCTCCGACACGTAGAGCATGCCGCCGCGTCGCAGCGTGTGCCGGGCGCGGGCGAACGCGGCGTCCAGGTCGGGCATGTGCACGATCGACCCGAGCATCGTCACCGCGTCGAATGTGCGGGCGGGCAGTTCCAGCTGCTCGAAGTGCGCGACCTGGGTCCGCACGCGGTCGGTCAGGCCGCGGGCAGCGGCCTGACCGGCGATGTATTCGTGCTGGCGCGGCGCGGGGCTGACGCCGACCGTCTGGCAGGCGAATTCCTCGGCCATGAACAGGATCAGCGACCCCCAACCACAGCCGGCGTCGAGCACCCGCTCACCGCCCGAGAGACGAAGCCGCCCCGCCACGAAACGCAACTTGTGCCGCTGCGCCTGTTCGAGGGTGTCGGTATCGGTCAAGTACCGGCCGGCACTGTATTTGCGTAGCGGGTCGAGGAATTCGCCGAAGACCTCGGGATCGAGATCGTAGTGCTGGTTGGTGTCGGCGACCTCGGTCACGAGGGAACCTCCGCCAACGCCTTGTGCACCACGGCCGATACGTCGGCGAGAGTGGACATGCCGAACACGTCCTGGTCGTCGAGCTCGATGTCGTAGAGGCGCTCGATGCGGGCCACCATGCGCAGCACGCGGACCGAGTCGACGCCGGCCACACCGCGCAGGTCGACATCGGACCCCAATTCGGCGGCGGGCACGCCGATCTCGGCGGTGGCAATCTCGGTGACAGTGAGCAGGATGTCGGCGACGGCAGGGGTGCTCATGGATGAACTCCGTTCTGGGTTGACATGGCGTGCTCGAGCCGAGCGACGTCGGCGTCGTCAAGTGTGAGCAGGTGGCGGACGTCGCCCAGGGCGAACGGCCGGTAGGTGGCAGAGGCGGACGCGCAGAGCTCGTCGTCCACGTCGTGAATCTCCGCGCTCGCCGTGATGACGGCGGCGTCCGTGCGAGAGATGGTCGCGGTGCAGTGGTAGTCGTGGTCGACCCGCAGCGGCGTCAGGTAGCGGGTGCGCATCGAGACGGTGAATGCCGGCACGCCACGCTCGAACATGATCACGTTGGCCATCACCTCGTCGCAGATCACGCTGACCAGACCACCGTGCAGGACACCGGGATACGACTCGAAGGACCGAGTCGGCCGGAATCCGGCTCCCAGACCGCCGGGGTGGGCGGTGAAGCGCAGCCCGAGACCCGCCGGGTTGTGCGGCGAGCAACCGAAGCAGTGGTAGTCCGGCACCGCCTCCCAGGGCAGCCGGACCGCGGGGCCGGGGGCGTCCGCGCGAGCAGGCTCAGGGGTGCGCATCCAGCTCAGGCGATCGCGTCGGCCAGGGCGCGCCGCACCCGGGCGTTGGTGGACAGGTCGAGTCCGGTGATGCCGGCGAACGTGCGCCGAACCTTGTCGTGCAGTACCTCGAGCTCGCCTTCGGCGGCGATCTGTTCCAAGAACAGCTCGAAGCCGGTATCGATGGTCTCGTGCTCGCCGAGTTCGGTGAGGCCGGATTTGAAAGTACTCACCGGATGCTTGATCTTGGCCTCGGAACTGTAGACGTAGAGCGTTTCCAGCACCGACGGCAACTCCTCGGGGCGCTGGGCGAGACGCTGGGTGGTGTAGTGAATGAATTCCCGAGCGTGGCCTGCCTCGTCGCGGCTCGCGTTCAACAGCAGCCCCTCGAGTACCGGCTCCCCCACCCACTGAGACACCGCACGGTAGACGTGGTTGACGGTGAGCTCGGAGATGATGTTGGTGGCCAGAGTCGCCGACGGCGTCGTGCCCGGCGCGTACGGCTGACGCATCGCCCCGACCGCCGTGTCGTCGACGCTCTCGCCGACCGCGGCCAGCCATGCCCGGAAGGCGTAGTGGTGCTGCACTTCCTGATAGCCCCACACCACGGCGAAGGTGGAGAAGTCGTAGTCGTCGAATTCGTTGAGGAATCCGTGCACGGCGGCGATGACATTGGATTCGCCCATCGTCGCGCTCTTGGCGAGAGTCACGTACTCGGGCCGGACCAGTGCGGGGTCGATGGCGTCGAGGTCGAGATCGGCCAGCCGCCAGTGCTGGCGCTCGTAGTGGCGGAAGACGTCGTAGCTGTGCATGGTTGCTCCGAATCTGTTTCGGTGGCGATCAGTTCCCTGGCGGCCAGCCGCCGCAGTTTGCCGCTGCTGGTTCGGGGGATGCTGCGCGGCGCGACCAGATACACCCGCACAGCAGCCAGGCCGAGCCGGGCGGTGATCCGTCCGGCTATGGCGGCGGTGAGCTCGTCGCCGGCGCTGTCAGTGAGTTCGGTTTCGGCGATGACGGCGATGGTGTCGCCGCCGTCGGGGTCGGCTGCGGCGGTGCAGCGGCCCTTGTAGACGCCGTCGAGATCGCGCACGACAGCCTCGACGTCGTGCGCGTAGTAGTTGACCCCGCGCACGGTGATCATGTCCTTGCTGCGGCCGGTCACGTACAGCTCGCCGTCGCGCTGGTAGCCCAGATCGCCGGTCCGCAACCAGCCCTCGCTGAACAGCTCGGTGGTGGCCTCGGGTTCGGCGGTGAGATAGCCGTCGGTCACCGATTCGCCGCGAATGAGGATCTCGCCGACCTCACCGTCGGGCACGGTCATGCGCGAGTCGGGATCGACCACGCGTAGCCGCAGGCCGGCGACCGCCGCGCCCACGCCCGCGATCGCGCGGGCTCCCTCGGCTTCGGGGGAAACCCGCTGTGCCCTAGCGGAATCCGACAGCGTCACGCGGTCGACCCAGTCGAAGACAGGTTCGCGGCCGAGCGGCGGGAAGGTGACCGCGAGGGTAGCCTCGGCCATCCCGTAGACCGCGAACATGGCCGCTGGGTCGAATCCGGCCGGCCGGAAACGCGCACAGAACTCTCGCACCACGTTGTGGGCAATGGGTTCCGCGCCGTTGAAGGCGATCCGCCAGTGTCGCAGGTCGTAATCGGCCGCGCGGTCCGGCGGCACGGCGGCCAGCAGAGCCTCGTAGCCGAAGTTCGGCATCGCGGAGATGGTCGACCCGCTGGCGGCGAACTCGCGCAACCAACGCTCGGGGTCCTTGACGAACGCGGTCGGCGACCACAGATGCGACGGGATACCGCGCAGGATCGCCGACAGCATGCCGATCAGGCCCATATCGTGGAACAGCGGCAGCCAGAACCCGCCCTGATCAGCCGGACCGAGGTCTATCCCGGTACGGATGGCGGCCAGCCCGGCCAGCACCTGCCGGTGGGTGAGACGCACGCCCTTCGGTGCGGCGGTGCTACCCGAGGTGAACTGCACGACCGCGACATCGTCGGGATCGACCCGGGGCAGCACCGCCGCCGCCGATGCGGCGAACAGGGTTGCGGTATCGAGGAATTCAACGTCCATGGCCGCCCGCAACGGTTCGACGATGCCGGCGAACTGCGGCGACACCAAAATGGTCCGCATACCGGCAGCGGCGGCGATTCCCGCCAAACGCGCTGGGTAGGAAGCTAATTGGCGGGCCCCGGCGGGCAGCGGCAGCGGGGTGGCCGCACCGCCCGCGGTCGTGGTCGCGAACAGACCGATGAGGAACTCCGGCGCGTTCGGGCACAGCAGGCCGACCGGCTCGCCGCGCCCGATGCCGCACGCGACCAGCGCCGTAGCGGCTGCAACGGACCGTTCCCAGAGTTCGGCGTAGGTGAGCGTCGACTGCGACAATGACCAGAACGTGGTGCGGACCTGCGGCTGCGCGGTCGCGACCTCAGCCAGCCGCTCCTGCAGCGTCAGGCCCGGAATGGACGATGTCATTGCTGTATGACAAAGGCCCCGGGTATCCAAACCCTGAACGATCAGTTAAATGCAGGGCTGTGATAACACAGTCCGCTCCGACAATAACAATAACGCGAATTTCCCTAATAACTCGGCTGAAAAGGGAATTCGGGTTCCGGGCCCGGAGCAGCCGATCGGACAACGGCGCTGCGCCGGCTGATCAGGGTTTGGCGCCGAGGACAAGGTCACCTCTGTCGACTCTGGACCTCAGTGCAGTGACGGCACATACCGATGGGTACAGACTTTGCTTGCCGCCACTGCGAAGCGACCTACATCACATGATCACTCGATTGTGGTTCCAGTCACCTGTATCCGTGGTGCGCGGCCGATCAGATAGGAACTGTAGGAAATGGTTGCAATGAAGCAGCACATGCGTTGGTCCGCCGTGGCCACCGCACCCCTCGTGGGGGTTGCCGTCGGGCACGGACTCGGCGCGACATCTGTTGGCGCGCAGCCCGGCCTGAAGGGCGACACCGTTCCCGGCGTCGGCTGCACCGCGGTGGCATCGCGCCACGACGAAATCGCCAACCCCTCCCTTATCGCCCTCGATCCCATCAACCACACGGCCCTGAACTGCGCGTTCAACTCGTGGTTGATCGGTGGCGGTGGCACACTGTGAGCCCCCGATGACCAGCCACATCGAACTCGGGTCGCCCGCGCAACTCTCGCCGGCGACCGACCGGATCGCGCACAAGATCCTCGAAACCATCCCCCGCCGTAGCCGACGCGGAAACGTTCTGCGCGAGGAGATCAGCGCCATCGTCGCCGACTGTCTGGTACTGGTGTCCGACACAGCGCGCACACACCACGGCCTCGGGATGCCGCGTCTTCGACCGGTTGTCGCGCGGTGGGCGAGCATCGGCGTACCGATCGACACTGTGCAGCAACATGTTCACGCAGGGTTCCGGCTGCACATGGACGATCTCGAAGCCCGCTGCGCGCCCTTCGACGAAGTTCGCCGACTGATGGATGCGTTGAGCTCGGTGACCGCCACGATATCGACGATCTATCTGGAGGTCGCTCCGCCCAGCGGCGATCGCGGTGGGTATGTGGCGCGCACTCTGCTCAGGGGCCGGCATACGGCGAGAGCTACTCGTGAGCACGGGGCTCCACCCGATGAGCGGTACATCGTGCTCGCGGTGGCGGCGGATCGGTCCGCGCGCGACGCGGTATCACCGCGCGACTTCCGGGCGATGCTGTCGACAAGCTTCGGGCAGCCTGTGCCGGGTTTGGAGTCCCGGTTCGGCGCGACAATTCTGGTGCCGGAATCATTTCCCGCCGCGAAGGTCCGCAGCACGGTCGGACTGACCTCGCTCACCGTGGTGGGGATCGCCGCCGACCGAGACCGGATTCCCTCGGCCGCCGAGGAGGCGCACGAACTCTTGGATGTGGCGACACGACTCCATCGCCCGCCGGGCATGTACGAGATCGGAGACCTCGCTGTCGAGTACCAGCTGACTCGGCCAGGGCCTGGACGGGATCGTCTCGCATCGTTTCTCGACCCGGTTGCCGAGTTTCCGGACCTGATCAGCACGCTGCGCGCACATCTCAACAACGGCCTCAATCGCCGACTCACCTCACGCGAAACCCATATTCATATGAACACCGTCGACTACAGGCTTCGACGTATCTACGACCTCGTGGGGCTCAGCGCCCACGATCCAAAACTCATTTGGTTGCTTCAGTCCGCACTTGTCGTGCGCGACTACCAGTCGGTGGAACATTCCGACACGGTCGTCCAGTAACTGGCTTCGCGATCTGCCTGACGGGCCCCGGACGCAGCCAACCAAGGTGGGCACCGCTCCATCCCGAGTGGTCGTGCAGAGCAAGGGACGACAAGCCTGAAGGTCAGGATGGCGATGGCGAACCTCGAAAACTCGGGTAGTGCACTACGCATGCTCCAGCCAGGCCGACCTCAGAGAATCGGAGCATGAGCAGAGTCATCCGTGACCGGTGCATAGTGGCCTGTGCTGCCGCGGTCCTGATAGCAGGAGGCTGCGCGACCTCGATACCCGAGGGGAACGACAACGCCACCCAGCCTGGTGGCGGCTCGACCGCTGACGCAGCGGTACCTTCGACCGCTGACGCCGAGGCGCCCTCGACCACTGCCGCAGCAGGGCCTCAGGGACCGCCGGGGCTGCCCGGGAAAACCGACGCCGATCAGGTGCGGGGGGCACCGTTCAAGATTCCGGCGATCACCCTCAACACCGGCGCGTCGATTGTCACGATGGAACGGAAGGTGAAGGCCGATATCGCGGCCGTGTGTCCTGGCTGTGCGACCGTGGTGGTACGTGAGGGTACCGATACGACAAGAAGTCGTTGCCAACTCTCCGGATACGCCGGCGGGAAGCCAGATCCTGACGACCCCGGGAGTGCCACCCCGTCGGTCCTCGTGGAGCCGGGTGCGCAGATCATCCTCTACACCGGCACCCTGGATCCGATCCAGATGCCGTGCGATGAAGACCCCGGGCACTTCTATCCCGCCACGACACCGTCCGAACCAGGCCCGACAGAGCGGGGCACAACCACGACAGATCCCGTCCCGACAGATCCAGGCACAACCACAACAGAGCCCGGCACAACAGAGCCCACCGTTTCCGATCCGTCGACGGCACCGCTGACTGCGCCGCCGACCGAGGGTAGCCGTGGTGTCACACCCACCGAATGAGTCCGGCTCGACCCGTGCGGTGACCGGTTCGCCGTTCGACGGTTTCGGGGCAGTCGCACGCACGATCGGGCAGTTCGTCGCGCCGGCGACATTGCTGGTGGCGGTGCTGTTCTATTTCGGGTGGGCGCACGTCTACTGGTTCTTCCACTACTTCGGGGTGGACTCCACCACCCTCGATCCCAGCATCCGCGAATACCTGATGCGCACCGTCGATGCCTTGTTCGTCCCGTTGACCGTGGTCGCGGTCGTCGGAATGACCTTGCTATGGGGGTATCTGGCCTTGCCGGACTCGGTCCGCAGCCGCGAACCAGGCCGGTGGGTGAAGGCCACCATCGTGTTGGTGGCCGCGGCCGTGCTCGTCAACGGCCTCAGCCGCATCTACGTGGTGACACCGTTCAATCGCGGGCTGTGTGTGGCGCCCATGTCGATCATCGCCGGAACGCTCATAGTGTGGCTGATGGTGGTGCGACGCCGCGCCCGCAGGCCGCGCCCGCTAGTCGACGACGCGGCCGCGCAATCACGAGCCTTCGCGGCGGCGGCCGCCGAATGGTCGGTGCTGTTCGTCATCATCGGGCTGAGCCTGTTCTGGATCGCCACCGACTACTCGGTGGCCGTCGGGCAGACCCGGGCACGCCAGTGGGCCGCGCAGTTGGCCGACCAGCCCGGAGTGGTCATCTACAGCGAAAAGGATCTACACCTCTCGCGTACCGAGGTCCGCACTGTCGACTGTCACCCCGATCCGGCGGTTCCGGCTGCATACCGGTTCCGATATGACGGGCTGGTCCCGCTGACCCGTATCGGCGATCATTACGTCCTGGTCCCCCGCACCTGGACCCCTGACCACGGTGCGGCCATCGCACTACCCGCCGCTCCGCCCGGCGCGATCAGATTCGAATTCCGTGGCGCGAATGAACCTGCCCCGCCGAACTGCTGACCAGAGGCCAGTTCTGAACTGACCTCTCGGGTTTTGCAAGCAGCGAGGGTTCTGCTGCCAAAAAGGATCAGGACAGATGATGGTTCCGCCGGTACCAGGCGTTTAGATTTGGAGGAATACGACAGGAAGGCAACGAGATGGGAAGCGATGACCCGAGTGTCAAGGAGCTTGCTGTCAATGAAAGCTGGGCGCTACTCCGTACCGAGGAAATAGGCCGCCTCGCCGTGTGGGTGGATGACCATCCGGATATTTTCCCCCTCAACTACGCGGTCGATCACGGAACCATTGTGTTTCGATCCGCGCGGGGTACGAAGGTGTCCGCCGCGTTGTCCGATGCACGCGTCGCCTTGGAAGTCGACGGTTACCTCCCTGAGTCTCACGAAGCCTGGAGCGTGGTGATCAAGGGGCGAGCCGAAGGGATCCGTGAGATCGGTGACCTGATGGACACCGTGGATCTGCCCCTCTCTCCGTGGCAGCCCGGGGCGAAGAACTTCTTCATCCGACTCGTACCCACCCTGGTGACCGGTCGCCGGTTTCCTGTTGCCGACCCCGAAGCTTGGCAGACACCATTCTCCAGCGTGCGGCGGTCTCCTTCGGAGTGAGGAGTTTTTGGGACGGCTTCGCGGCACCGCAAGATCCTCGACGCCGCGGCCCGCCTCACTCCCGAGCCGGCGGTGGCACTGAGCACCGCACCCGACGGCTCGGTGGAGTTCCTGTGGAGCTCGGCAGGAGATCCGGTGTAGCGTGCGCGCCCGCCGTCGGCCGGCGGTTAGCGTCGGTACGTGACTGCGAGTGACCGTGCACATCGACTTCGAAGACTGGCGAGTCTCGGCCTCGCCGCGATGTGGAGTCTGGTGATGCTCGGGCTGTTGTCCGGGGCGTCGTCTGACCCGCGCGACGATCTCGAAGCCGGCGGCGGCCTCGCTGTCGGCCTTGTCGTCTACCTCCCCGCGCTCGCGCTGACCCCCTACGTGGCGCTGATCGTCGGCCTCGGTCTGCGGTCGCGGTCACCTCTGTGCTGGGAAATATTTCTGGCCGTCGTCATCGCGGAGCTGTTCGTGATCTGGCTGTTCACATCGGCCGAACTCCTGGCCTACCTGGCATGGCTCGGTGTATTCCTCGGGCTCGGCTTCGCGGTCGGCGTGGCAACGGGCGTCGGCGCGTTCCTGGGTGGTCTCCAGGAGCGTGCGCTACCGCCGCCGTCACACCGCTGATCTGCGTGAGAGTTCGCCCCTGACATAGAGATTCATGACGTGCGCACTGCTGGTGGCCAGTAGGCTCGCCCAGTGAGGAAAGAGCTCCGAGTCGCCGCCTACGCCGTGTGCGTTCAGGAGTCGGCCGGAGCGATCGAGATCCTGCTCGCCAGATGGGTATCACCCGACGGTGACAGGCAGTGGACGCTTCCGGGTGGCGGAATGGAACACGGCGAGGATCCGATCGCGACGGCTGTCCGCGAGGTCACCGAGGAGACCGGGTACACCGTCGAACTCGTCGAACTCCTCGGGATCGACTCGATCAACCGCCGATACCCGCGTCCGCATGGTGAATTCGCCGACTTCCACGGCTTACGAATCGTGTACGAAGGCCACATCCGGGCAGGCGAACTCCGCAACGAAACCAACGGCTCGACCGACCTCGCCGCCTGGCATCCGCTCACCGACATCGAGTACCTGGACCGAGTCGACCTCGTCGACATCGGAATCGAGCTGCGGCGAACCAAACCAGCCACCGGCCGCGCGCGCGATTGACCACGATCGTCGAGTCGGTGCGCGAGGACTCGCGCGGTGAGAAGCTCTACCGCGTCCTCGACCGCACCTACCTGCGTCCGGCACCCACCCAGGAGCGGGCCGCCGAA
Source organism: Nocardia sp. NPDC057272 (assembly GCF_042668615.1). NCBI lineage: Bacteria > Bacillati > Actinomycetota > Actinomycetes > Mycobacteriales > Nocardiaceae > Nocardia > Nocardia sp. NPDC057272. The sequence continues at coordinate 194,017 of NZ_JBHUYK010000004.1, forward strand.
CTACTCGGGCTGCCGTTCTCGACCTACCGACGCCACCTCACCCAGGGCATCGAGCGGGTGATCGCCAAGATGTGGCAGATCGAGCTCTACGGAACCAGCTGATCAGCCTGTGTGAAGGTCCACTCGTCCTCGTGTTCAGGCCCTGCGGACCGGCGGAGGCGTCCAGGTGCCGTTGAGCGCTTCCGTACGAGGGGCATACAGCCGCATGGTGATACCGAGCGGCCCGCTCGGCGCGGGCAGCCAGTTCGATTCGCGCTCTGGTCCCGGGTTGGTGTGGGAGATGTAGATGTCGAGCGAGCCGTCGGAATTCTTCACCAGTGCGTCGCGGTCGCCGATGGCGAAGCGGTCGAGTTCGTTCGGCGCCTGGAACCCCTCGTCGTCGTACATGGTGACCGACCAGAACGCCGCCACCGGCGGCAGCTCGCCCGCGTCGAAATGGATCACGTAGTCGGTATCGCCGTCGAGCGGCTTGCCGTCGGCGTCGGCGGCCAGCAACGGGTAGATCGCGTCTTCGGGCGGGTTGGCGCCCAAGCCCGCCAACGTGATGGCCGAGCGCCGGAAATAGTCGTTGCCGTACACCCCGATGTTGGCGAGCACGCTGATCCACCCGTTGACCGGTGGCGCCAGCTCTTTCGGTGCCGCCATCACCGCCGCTCGCGCCGCCTTCACACCGGCTTCGATGTCGGCGAGCTCGTCGGTGGCGAATCGGGTGGCGTCGAAGTCCTGGCCGACAACGATACCCAGCCGGGCGATGCGCGCGAGCTGGGAGAAGTCGGTTCCGTGTGGCGGGTCGACCTTCAACGCCGCCGCGGCACGGACGAAGAACTCCGTCGCCGACATCGCGTTGACCTGGCGAAGCGGTTCGGTCTCGCTCGCCGAGCTCGGATCGGCCTCGAACGGTCCCGGGGCGGCCAACTCGGTGATCTCGAGTCCGGCCTGGAATTTGTTGACCGCCACGTAGTCGGCGGGCCCGTTGGTCTGGGTGCGGCCGATCATCCACACATGGTTAGTCGGCGCGTGGATCACGGGCAGGTCAGCGGGAAGATCACCGGTGTAGCCCGGGCCGACGACGACGAAGTCCAGTTCGCCGGTGCCGGTGGTGCGCTTGCCTGGATTGGCGAAAACATCAGTCCACGCGTCCAGCATCGGGAGCATGTAATAGCGGTCGCCACTGTCAGGAACATGGACCTGCACAGGACCGCGGGTCAGATCGAGCCAGGCCGAGGAGTAGAGCGTGTCGAAATTCGGGCGAACCACTGCCCGAAAATGGACATCAGGGAACTCGTGGATGTGGTGGAACTGGTTCGGTGGCCCGAACCCCGGAGTCGAGTCCGCCGGGGAGTTGGTTTGCTGCTCGCGAGTGACGTCCATCGTGACGAGGGAGTACAGGTAGACATACGCTTCGTAGCTCAAGGTTTTCAGATCGCTGGACAATACGCTCACAACGCCTCCATCGCATCGATCGACAACGGGACAACGCCTGTCGGACACCAGCGCAGAGCGAATAGTCCGGACCGGCGAGCAGTCAGAACTCCGATGGCATCGCTTGGCAAATTCCTATCCTGCACCTGCCGGTGCACGGTGGAAAAGATCCGACCCATATCGAAATCTTCTTGTGTCGCCGGGTTCGGGCCGCTGCGTCGCCCTACTCGAGCGTGAATACAGTGACGAACCGGTGTGGCGCCGGATGAACGAGCGAACAAGAAGCCGCATCGGTCGGGACACGCGCCCGCGTGACGACAGGGAAACGGCGGCCGATTCACTAGTGTCCGGGGTCATGTTGCGAATCATCCGGAGAGTGAGTTACGCCGTCTCAGCGCTGGCCATTCTGTCGCAGCCGACCGCGCACGCCGATGTCGTCAATCTGCCACCGCACGAGAAGACTTTCGAGTCGGGTATGGGCAGTTTCACGGTCGGCACCCACGATGAAGTCATCAATCGAATCGCGCCGTTGAACAGCACCCCCACCAGCCGTGAAGCGTTGGTCTCCACGGTCGCGTACGGACGGCTCGACGGGCAGGCCGAGGGCGTGCTCAAGACCGGATACTCCGTGGGCTGTCCGGCCAGGATCGGTGCTGTGCTTCCCGGCATCGATCCCACCACAGAATTCGGGCTCGAGGGGCCGCAGCAGAACTACGCGACGGAGCAGGTACAGCGGCAGGCGACGGAGCAAGCGCAATCGCAGACTACCGAGCAGTCGAGTTCCGGCGAATCGGTGCAGTCCCAGACGCAGGAGTCCGGGCAGGTACAAGAGTTCGAATCGGGACAGGTGCAGGAGTTCAACGGCATCCTCCCCTCCATCGCGATAGACCCGGGTCTCTTCCTGGAATTGGACCTGCAACCCGGCGACATCACCAATGTCGACATCGGGGACGGCAAGCCACTCATCCCGGGCAAGACCGTGCAGATCGTGACCCGCGACTTCCACATCAAAGTCGACAACTGCATCGGCCCGGCCACCATCCGCCAATACACCTACGTGCTGACCAAAACACCGGAAGTCGACGACAGCGGAGCGGTGTTCGGCGAGCCCACCACACTGTAGTGAGCCCCGCACCGCGCGGCGATGCACGCGAGCGGCTGGAATTCGTCGCGGAGGCCGTGCCCGGCGACTTCATCTTCGTGCCACCGTATGTCCCGCACCAGGAAATCAACGCCAGCACTCACGAACCCTTGGATTGTGTGCTGGTGCGCAGCGACAGCGAAGCCGTCGTCGTCAATCTCGACATCGAGCCGATCGAGAAGCCCGACGCCGTCCATTGGATAGACCCCATCCACCACCAGCCGTAGTCCTTCATTCCGGCGAAAATCGGTCCGGTGATTCACTGTCGCCGAAGTCAGCCGGCCACAATCGCGGACAGTCGCGACTCAATTGTGCACCAGCGGACCCAGAGCCTTGCCTGCCAGCTCGAGGATGCCCGGCTCGTGACCGTTGGCGACCATGTTCACGATGATGCCGTCGACCCCGTGATCCAGGATGCGGCGCTGGATCTGCTCGGCCACATCGTCGGGGGCTCCGGCGAACACGCTGTCCGCCGAGATCACCACCACGAGATCGCGCTGCATGAACTCCTGCGCCAGTTCGCGGGCTCGGTCGCCGTTCTCGTCGATGACGACGACGGCGCGGAAGCTGGTCTCCAGGGTCTGTGGGTCACGCCCGGCCTCCTCGCAGCGCTGCCGCAGGGTGGCCAATTTCTGGGGCAGGTCGCTGGTGTGGCAGAGGATGTTCAGGTGGTCGGCGTATCGCGCGGCCAGGCCGAAGGTCTTCTTCTCACCGCCGCCACCGAGCAGGATCGGCAGGTCGTCGCGTACCTGCGGCTCGTTGATCGCGTTCTCGGCGCGGTACCACTTGCCCTGGAAGGTGGGCCGCTGCCCGCGCAGCATCGGCGAGATGATCTGCAGCGCCTCGTCCAGCCGCTGGAACCGCTCGGTGAAGCTGCCGTATTCGAAGCCGTAGCCGCGGTGCTCGAGCTCGAACCAGCCCGCGCCGATGCCGAGGGCCGCGCGGCCGCCGCTGATCACGTCCAGCGTCGTGACGATCTTGGCCAGCAGCGCCGGATTGCGGTAGGTGTTGCAGGTCATCAGGGTGGCCAGCTGGATTCGCTCGGTGACGGTGGCCAGCCCGGCCAGGGCGGTGTAGGCCTCCAGCATCCAATCCTCGGGCTGCCCATAGACCTGATAGAAGTGGTCCATGAAGAGCACGGCATCGAATCCGGCTGCCTCCGCCTCCTGCGCCTGCGCAATGACCTTCGGGAACAGTTCGCGCGGAGAGCCCCGCGTAGCCGAAGTAGGGCATCTGGTATCCGAGACGAATGCTCATGTTCGACGACCCTACGGTCGTTTCCCGCGTCGACCGCAGCGATAATCCATGGCAATCAACCGGGCGTCACACGGTAATGGCCGCAAGTTCACCGATTGCCGCCCCGTGCCGCAGTACGATGAGTGCGCGAACCTGATACTCGATCAGGTCGAGGCCTGGGTCGGCGCCCCGCTGCCCTCGCACACCGGAGTCGCGGCATGAATATCGTCGTCTGGATCATTTCCGGCCTACTGGCCGCGATGTTTCTCCTGGCCGGTTCGATGAAACTCGCCAAATCCAAAGAACAGCTGGTCGCCGACCCGAAAATGGGCTGGGCCGAGCCCTTTCCGGAAGGCCTGATCAAGTTCATCGGCGCGGCCGAAGTCGCCGGCGCACTCGGCCTGATCCTGCCCGGCGTGTTCGACATCGCCACCTGGCTGGTGCCCGCGGCCGCCATCGGCCTCGCGGTGATCATGGCCGGCGCGGCCGTCACGCACGGGCGCCGCGGCGAATGGTCGAACGTCGTGATGACTGTGGTGCTGCTGGCATTGGCGGTGTTCGTCGCGGTGGAACGGATCGGCCCGCACGCGTTCTGACGTCGGTCCCAGTGGGCGGGACTGTACCGGTCAATTGTCCAATTCGCTGGTTGTCGTCGGCGCTCGGCAACTACGGTGCCGCGCATGTCTCGCACTCACCGCATCCTCGTAGCCGCGGCCCTGGCCGCTGTCCCCTTCGCCACGGCAGCGCCGGCCCCCGCGGCTCCGGTCGTGAACAAGGTCGTGGTCGTCGGCATCGACGGCACCCTGTGGAGTGAGGTGTCGGCGGCCGATGCCCCCAACCTCGACCGCCTGGCCGCGCAGGGCACCCTGGCACGCACCTCCATCGCCCCGCACACCACCATGTCGTGCGTTTCGTGGGCAACGGCGTTGACCGGCGTATGGGATACCAAGCACGGAATTCAGGACAATGGATCCACCTGCAACGCAGGACCTTTCGCGCAATATCCGACGGTGTTCACGCAGGTGGAGCGGGAGCGGCCGGCGCTGTCGACGGCCTCCATCGGGACCTGGGACAAGATCGGCATGATCGCGCGCACCGGCAGCCCGCAGGCCGATCGGGTGGCCGTCACGCAGATCGATCCCACCGGTGCGGGCGTCTGTGAGACCACCGCCGATTCCGAGGCCACCGCGCAGGTTGTCTCGGCCATCACCGAGCAGGGAACCGATCTGCTGTTCACGCACCTCGATCAGGTGGACATCGTCGGGCACACGCTGCGCGGAATCTGGCCGCAGGCCTATCGCGATGCCATCGGCCGCGTGGACAACCTGGTCGGGCAGATCACCGCTGCGGTGGACGCGCGGGCGGCGTCGCATTCGAACGAGCGGTGGACGATTCTGGTCACCACCGACCACGGACACAAGCCGGACGGGGGGCACGGCGGTCAGAGCGCCCACGAGACAGCCAGTTTCGTGCTCGCGCGGGGAGCGGGGTTCGCGGCGGGAACAGAGAACAACGGCTACACCCTCGCCGACATCACACCGACCGTGCTGGATCTGCTCGATGTCTCGGCTCCCGCGAATCTCGACGGCGCGTCGATATTGACGGGCGGTTCGGGCAACCCGGCACTACCCGCGCCGAACACGCCGCCGGTCGACTCCGGGATCACCGGTTCGTCGTCCGGTTCGGCGCAGGCGGCCATGGTGGCGAATCCGTTGTGCATCCTGGGAAGTGGATCGGCGAGCGGTTCGTCCGAGCGATAGTCCCCGCCGCTCAGCGGGGTGCGATCCGGAACAGCCCGCTCATCGTGCCCTGATAGAGGGTGCGGTCAGGGGCGATGGTGCCGACCATCTGCAGGGTGTTGTGCACGGCGGTGGCCCCGATGACCTTCTCCGTGTCGACGCGTCCGGTAGCGGCGTCGATCACGGTGTAGCGGAAGGTATCGGTCAGCCCGGCGCTGCCGGTCGAAATGATGCTGTGGCGCGCGACGGTGTAGATCTTGCCGTCGGCCACCGACAGACGTGGAACCGCCGCGGACAGAACATCATTGGTCCACTTCACCTGACAGCCGGAACCGCTGACGTCTACGCGGACCATGCCCCCGGTGAACGAAGCATGCGCCGGGTCACTGTCGCCCGCCCCCTCCGGCACCGCGGGATACGGGTACCCGTAGGTGCTGGCGACGAAAAGGCTGTTGCCGGAACCGATCGGCGAGTTCTCGGTGCCCTTGACCGTCGGCACCGAGCACACCGGATTGCCGCCGGCAGTGTCGAACACGAGCAGATTTTCCTTCGGCACGGCATTGTCGGTGATCGCCACGTACTCGGTGCCGCTACCGGGGCCGAAGAAGGTGGGAGTGGCGCCGGTCCCCCAGGAGAGCTGACCGGGCTTGCGGGCCGGACCGCGGTCATAGGCCTGGCGCCACACGATGCGGGGACCGCCGGTGTCGTCGACATCCACCAGGTACAGCGCATGGGTGGTGGCGATCGAGACGCCCTCGGGTGCGGTGGAAATGCTGTTGGCGACCTTCTCCCCCGGGCCGAGCACGATCGAGCGGGCCGCGCCGGTCGCCGGATCGGAGTAACCCGCCGCCGCGTTGTCGGTGGCGAACCACACCCGGCCGTCGAAGTCGGGCATCACCGAACTCACGGCGTCGCAGCCGCTACCACCGCAATGGCCCGTGACGGCTTGCGCTATATCGGTTCTCATCTCGATGAACAGCTTCCAGTCGTCGCCGTCCTTGCGGTGGCCGATCCGTAGCAGCTGACCGCTGCCGTCGACGGTGACCATGCGGTCGTCGCTGTCGAGATAGGCGTACACACCACCGAGGAGGCTGCCCTTGGCCAAGTCGAGGGAGGCGAGGGGCTGCCCGCTACCGGGGTCGAGCAGGAACACCTTCGGGGCCCGGTCGATGATCTTGGTACACAGCGCCTGCGGAATCCCGTCCGCGCCTTGCAGAATGGTCGGACACGCGGCGGCGAGTTCGCGGAAGTCGCTGTCGATGCTTCCGGTTCCGGGACCCGCGAAAGGCGTGGCGTCGGAAGACTCGGCATCCCCGTGCATCGTCGCGGTTCCCGGCGGGCCCAGGTGCGGATTCGCGGGCGGTAGCGAACCGAACTCCGCGGCGGCGGTTCCGGTGGTGACCATGAGCGATACGGTCAGACACAGCGCGGCGGTCGCGGCGATGCGACCCATTCTTGCGAACACGGGCGACTCCCTGATTCCTGCCATCGACGCGCTCGCTCGTCGGAGAGAACCCGCCTCGAAACAAATACTCGAACTCAGCCTTTCGAATATTCGTACAGCTCGCAGACTAGGGGACCACAGTCGCGACGGCAAGGTCCCGTCGGCGACCTTCGGGCGCACCGGTCGGCGCCGATGATTCCGGGGGTTGCGGGTACCTCGGCTCTGATCCGCGACCGCCGACTCGAGCGACGCCGGCACCGCGCGCACAACGTCATTCCACGATCTTGGTGAACACTCGATGCCATGGAACCCCTCGTGCCTGACGCTACCGACACCGAACCGATGCTGGTTACCACGCTCGATGCCTGGCGGTCGGGAGGTGATCAGCTGCCCGTCGACGACGACCGGACCGCCTGGGCCGCAGACGACGATTCGGCGCTCCTGGTTGCCGATGCGCTGCCGCCGACCGCACAGATCCTCGTCGTCACCCCGCGCGAGGCATCGCCGACCGCGGGACACCTGCCCGTCGGGAAGGTGCGGTGGGCCCGGCGCGGCCCGGCAGGCCGCCATACCGAACTGCTGCACCGGCCACCGACCGCGGAGACCCTCGACCTCCTGCCGCATCCCGAAGGCGGCTGGTTTCGCGAAACTTGGCGCAGTGCGCATACTTTCGCGCCCACCGACTATCCGGGCCCACGCGCCGCGGCGACCGGAATCCTGTTCCTGCTCCCCGAACACGAACAGTCGATCTGGCATGCGGTGCGCTCCGACGAAGTGTGGATGTGGCACCGAGGCGGACCACTGGAACTCGTGCTGGGCGGCGACGGCGACACTCCCACCACAACCGAATCCGTGATCCTCGGCCCAGCCATCGAATCGGGGCACCGCGTGCAGCAACTCGTGCCGGCGGGCAATTGGCAGGCGGCCCGGCCGTGCGGTGGCGAGGAAGTACTGGTGAGCTGCGTCGTCGCGCCGGGCTTCGATTTCGAGGACTTCCGGAGCTGAACCCACACTCGATCGCTGGAAATGGCGAGCTCCCGGTTCGCCATTCCACTGTTACCGGGTTGCTGATTGATTCCTCGGCGCGCAGGGAGCAGAGTTGCGTTACACAGCGCGACATCACCCCTTCGAGCACACGCTGATCGGAGAATCATGGGACACCGGACGAGTTTCGCAGTGTTTGTCGCGACCGCGAGTTTGTTCATTGCCACCGGCTGCGCGACATCGTCGGATTCCGGCGGCGATGCCACCAGCACATCGGCCGGCTCACAGGCCGAGCCCGCCTACGCCACCACCCTCAGGCCGGTGATCACCCAGCTCATGAAGGACAACGTCATTCCCGGTGCTGTCGTGGTCGTCAAATCGCCGAAGCAGGGGGATTGGACCGAGACATTCGGCACCCGGGTCATCGGGGCCGACGACCCCATGTCGGTGGACGACTACTTCCGCATCGCCAGCAACACCAAAACCATGACGTCGACGGTCATTCTGCAGTTGGTACAGGAGGGAAAACTCGCACTCGAGGACCCGATTGCCAAATATTGGCCCGATGTGCCGAACGGCGATGAGATCACCATCGCCCAGCTCTCCGAAATGCGAAGTGGGCTCTACAGTTACACGTTCGACCCACAGTTCAATGCCATGCTCGACAGTGACCCGAACAAGGTGTGGACGCCCGAGGAGTTGCTCGCTATCGCCTTCTCCCACCCGGTCAATTTCGCACCGGGGGAGAAATTCGATTACAGCAATACCAACATCATCCTGCTCGGCCTCGTCATCGAGAAGATCACGAAGATGTCGGCCGCCGAGAATTTCCAGCAGCGGATCTTCGGACCACTCGGCCTGAAGCACACCTCGCTGCCCGCGGCGGCGGACCACTCGATCCCCGATCCGCACCCGCAGGGGTACGCCTTCGGCACCAATGTCTCCACCATCGACACCTTCGCCCTGCCGCCCGAGCAGCAGGCCGCCGCGCTCGCGGGCACGCTGCAACCCAACAACGCGACCGACGAGAGCCCGTCGTGGACGTGGACCGCGGGTGCCGCGATCTCGACGGTCGGTGATGTGGCCACGTACGTGCGGGCACTCGTCGAGGGCGACCTGCTGGACGAGCAGATGCAGCGAGTACGGATGGACAGCATCCAGCCGATCGATCCGGCCGCCCCCGATGTCGCCGGATACGGTCTCGGCATCGTCCGATTCGGGTTGCATCTGTTCGGGCACGACGGTCAGATTCCGGGGTACATGACCTTCATGGGCCATGACCCGGAGTCCGACCTCACGATCGTGGTCGCCACGAACCTCGCGACGGTGCCGTCGGGCGAAGGGTCGGCACTGGTGCTGGTCAAGGGCATGCTGCCGACCTTCTACGGGAGCGAGGCGGTGCCGGGCAGCCCGGCCGCGCCGAACACCGGCGCGACGACCGCGCCCACCAGCCCTGCTCCACCGACCACCACCAGCCGGTGACGCGGGCCGGCCACCCGAACCGATGTCCGCTTCACACGATGACGCCCGGCTGATCCGATGTTCGCATGTGGTGAGGTGATCCTTGCTTTACTGCTCGAAGGAGATATCGGAGTCTACGGAGGTGTCATCGACGGTGCCCGCTCGACGATTCGCCCGACAATGGGCCGCGCACCTGGCTGCGGTGACCACTCCGGTACGCGGCGAAGACGAGCTCGTCGACGTCCTCGAAGATCTCCTGGACCGGGTGCTGATCGCGCTGGCCAACCCCGCTTGGGATCCCACCATCGGCGAGAACCTCGGGATCGCCGTCGCCGATCTCGGTTTCCGCTCCCCCGCTGTCATCGATGCCTCGCTGCCGACCCTGTGTGAGGTCTGCCGGCACGCCGGAACGACACCCGAGGTTCTGACGAGCCTGGCCTCGCGATTCGGCCTCGGCGTCGGGCGCGGTCTGACCTCCGAGTCGGTGACCCCGCATGCCGCCGACGGCTTCGAGATCGCGTTCCGCCACGCGTCGGTGGCGATGTCCATCGGCGACGCCCGCGGCCGCATCATCGACGCCAATCCGGCTTTCGAACGCCTGGTGGGGTACCCGCTCGACCAGCTACGGGGACTCGACGGCTTCGACCTGGCCGGCGACACCGCCGACGTCGAGCGCCGGCGCATTTTCGACGAACTCGCCGGCAACGACTCGGGCGCCGTGCGGTTCGAAAGCGAACAGCCTCGCCCGGACGGGACCACGAGGTGGGTCGGCTGGACGATTACCCAGTGCGTCTCGGCCGACGGCGAACGGGCTTATCTGCTCGGCTTCGGCCAGGACCTCACCGAACAGCACACCGCCGCGCAACGGCTGCACTGGCAGGCCCACCACGACCCGCTCACCGGCCTGACCAACCGGCGTGGCCTGCACACCGCGCTGCACTCGCTCGTCGGCGACGCCCACCCCGGCCAGTGCGCGGCGGTGTGCGCACTCGACGTCGACGGGTTCAAAGCGGTCAACGACACCTACGGACATGCCGTGGGCGATCAGATCCTCGTCGAGCTCGCCGAACGCCTGCGGCGATGCTTGAGCACCGATCAGGAGCTGCTGGCTCGCCTCGGCGGGGATGAGTTCATCGTCGTGCTCCCCCCGTCCGCGGTCGATCGAGCGCGCAAGACCATCGATCTGCTCCACGCCGCGGTGGTCGATCCGTTCGCCCTGCCCGACGGACCGATATCGGTATCGGTCAGCATCGGCGCGGTCGTGACGCCCTTGACCGGCAGACGCGTTCCCGAACTGCTCGCCGAGGCCGATGACTGCCTCTATCAGGCCAAAGCGCTGGGCAAGAATCGGTGGATCCTGCGCACCGACGCGCAATCCGGTACCGACTCGACCGATTCGCGGGGCAGGCCCGAGATACCCCGCTGAGATTCCATCAGCTCCCGCGCGCGGCGAGTCAGAGGGCGATTCCGTCGAACATCAGCCGCTGTATCGCGATACTGAGCTCTCGTTGCCGTTCGGGCGGCCCACTGCCGTCCGTGATGGCCCGTTCCCCGGCGTCCCTGGCGCAGGCGATGACCCCGGCCAGGAGCATGCCCATCACAGCCTGCGCCGTGTGGTCGACATCGAGATCGGCGCGCAGGTACCCGCGTTCGATCCCGTGTTCGAGATAGCCGGCCGTGAGCGCGTTGGCCGAGTCGAGCACGCTGAACATTCGTTTGTTCAATTCGGCGTCGACACCGACCGTCCCGGTGAACAGGAACCGGGGAATGCGCGGGTCGGAGTACAGGATGTCGGTCAGTCCGTCGGCGATGCGGCCGACCTGGGCGCGGTAGTCGTCGAGGGTTTCCGCGGCGGCGGGGGCGTTGTCGGTCGCCAAGGCTTCCAGCACGCGACCGAACAGGTCGTCCACGACGTGGTCGATGATGTCGCGCTTGTTCTGGAAATACCGGTAGAAGGTGCCGTGGCCGATCCCCAGTCGCGCGGCGATGTCGGCGATCGAGGTGTCGTGGTAGCCGCTCGTCGCGAAGCAGTCGAAGGCGGCGTCGATGATGTCGCGGCGTGTTTCCTCGCGCATGCGTTCCGCTCGCTGAGCGCGTCTGTCTCCGAGTGCCTCTGGTCCGACCACGCCTGTGATGATAGCCTCCGTCAAAGTTGAGTGACACTTCATTCCGTAGATAGAATGACATGTCAGTCCATGCGTGTGGAGACAGAACAAGGGAGTTCGTCATGCGTGACCCGAAGATCGTCATCATCGGCGCCGGCGTCGCCGGGATCACCGCCGGCGTGATCTTCAAGCAGGCCGGCTTCGAGAACTTCGTGATCGTGGAGAAGGGCTCCGATGTCGGCGGGGTCTGGCATTGGAACCGCTACCCCGGACTGACCTGCGATGTTCCGTCGCAGATCTATCAGTTCGGCTTCGCACCCAAGCCCGACTGGTCACAGATCTGGGCCACCGGTGGCGAGATCCAGCGCTACCACCGCGATGTGGTCGAGCAGTTCGGTCTGACTGATCATCTCTCGCTGAACAGTGAGGTCACCGAGGCCGTTCACGGCGCCGACGGGTGGACCGTCACCCTCGCGGGCGGCCGAGAGATCAAGGCGGACTTCGTCATCGCCGCCACCGGCGTGCTGCACCACCCCTTCACCCCCGATATCGCGGGAATCGACCGGTTCACCGGTGCGGTGGTCCATACCGCCCGCTGGGACGACGCGATCGAGACCGTCGGCAAGCGCATCGCGGTGATCGGCAGCGGGTCCACCGGCGTTCAGGTGGTCTCCGCGCTGCAACCGCGAGCCGCGAAGTTGACCCAGTTCGCCCGCACCCCCCAATGGGTGCTCTGGGCTCCGATGGGTCTGCCCCAGCCGCGGCTGCTGGCCGAGCTGCTAGCCGCCGCGCCCGCCGCGCACCAGCGCCTCTACTCCACGCTGTTGTGGAGCTCGGGCATCCTCGCCGATATCGCGTTGAAACCGACGTGGCGGCGCCGCGCCGCGCAGCAGCTCGCCCGGTGGTCGCTGATCACCCAGGTGCGCGATCGGCGGCTACGAGCGGCGCTGACTCCCGACGACGAGCCGTTCTGCAAACGGCAGGTCCTCTCCGGCACCTATCACCGCGCGATCGGCGCCCACAACGCGGCGTTGGTGAGCGACGCGATCAGCGAGATCACCGAGACCGGGATCCGCACCGCCGACGGCACCCACCACGACCTCGACGTGATCGTCTTCGCGACCGGCTTCCACCCCCACAACTACATGCGCCCGATGAATCTGCGCGGCCGCGACGGACTGAGCATCGACGAGGCCTGGGCGAAGGGGCCACGCGCCTACCGGATGACCGCGATCCCCGGTTTCCCGAACTTGTTCACCGTGCTCGGCCCGAACTCGCCCACCGGGTCGATCTCGCTGCAGTACTCCGCGGAACTGACTGCCCGCTACATCACGCGGTGGCTGAAACGCTTCCGCGACAACGAGTTCGACACCGTGGAGGTGACCGAGGAGGCCACCGTCCGGTTCAACGACTCCGTCGCCGACGCCATGGGCCCGACCGTGTGGAACACCGGTTGCAACTCCTGGTACTTCACCGAGGAAAACACCATCGACCTGTGGCCTTTCGACCGCAAGACGATGGACACCCTGCTCACCGAACCCGACGACCGCGACTACCTGATCACTCACCAGGATGGAACTCTGTCATGACGACACGACACGTCGATGTACTGATCATCGGCGCCGGCCTCTCCGGCATCGGCACTGCCTGTCAGCTCGTTCGCGAGCAGACCGGCCGTAGCTTCGCGATCATCGAACGTCGCGACAACGTCGGCGGCACCTGGGATCTGTTCAAGTATCCGGGCATCCGGTCCGACTCGGACATGCTGACCTTCGGTTTCGGGTTCCGCCCGTGGATCGGCACCAAGATCCTGGCCGACGGGCCGAGCATCCGGAACTACATCGAGGACACCGCCCGCGAATACGGCGTCCTCGACCATATCCACTTCGGCCGCAGGGGAGTTCGCGCCTCCTTCGACAGCACCACCGGACTGTGGACGGGCGAAGTCCTCGACGAGCGCACCGGCGAGATCGAGACCTGGTCGGCGAATTTCCTCGTCGGCGCCACCGGCTACTACGACTACGACAGGGGCTATCAGCCGACGTTCCCCGGCGCCGCAGACTTCACCGGCCAGATCGTGCACCCGCAGCATTGGCCCGAGGACCTCGATTACCAGGGCAAGAAGGTCGTGGTGATCGGTTCGGGCGCCACCGCGATCACCCTGATCCCCGCGATGGCCGACGCCGTCGAGCACATCACCATGCTGCAGCGCTCGCCCACCTACATCCAGACGCTGCCCTCGAATGATCCCGTCGCGATCACCATGCGCACAGCGCGTGTGCCGGAGAAAATCGCTTATCGGATCGGCCGTGCCCGTAATATCGCCTTGCAGCGCGCCAGTTTCCAGCTCTCGCGCACCAATCCCGAGCTGGCCAAGAAGCTGTTCTTGAACCAGGTCAGACTGCAAGTGGGCGACAAGATCGACATGCGGCACTTCACGCCCGGTTACAACCCGTGGGATCAGCGTCTGTGCGTGGTACCCAACGGTGACCTGTTCAAGGCGCTGAAAAGCGGCAAGGCCGATATCGTCACCGACCGCATCGCGAAGTTCACCGAAAAGGGCGTGCTGACCGAGTCGGGCCAGGAGCTCGAGGCCGACATCATCGTCACCGCCACGGGTCTGAACGTACAGATCGTCGGCGGCGCCGAACTCGTGGTCGACGGTGTCCCGGTGGACCCGCACGGTTCGGTGCTCTACAAGGGTGTCCTGATCTCCGGAGTCCCCAATGCCATGATCATCCTCGGCTACACCAACGCGTCATGGACGCTCAAGGCCGACCTCGCCGCCACCTATTTCTGCCGGGTCCTCAACGCCATGCGCGACGGCGGATACTCCCGATTCTCGGTGCGGGCGGGTGCCGACGACATCGCCGAAGAGTCCGTGATGGGTGGCGACCTGACCTCCGGCTACATCAAGCGCGGCGACGGTGTCATGCCGCGACAGGGGCGGCGCTCCCCCTGGAAGGTGGTCAACAACTACTACCGCGATCGCGCCCTACTCGGCAAAGGCGAACTCCTCGACGGCGTACTGACGTTCGACCGTGTCGCCGCGCCCACGTCGCGGGGTTGATCCGATGATGTCGTGCCGGCGCACACAGTTCTATCAGCCCCTCCCGGAATCGACCGTCGGCAGCGCGGCCGCCGGGGAAATCCTGCGAATCAGATCGATGACCGCACGGATTGCCCCGGGAATCACGGTGCGGGCCGACGCGTATCGCGTGTTGTACCGTTCCACCGACCTTGCCGGAAAGCCGATCACGGTCTCGGGAGCAATTCTGGTTCCCCGCGATATCTCGGGAGCGCTGCCACTGGTCGGATTCGCTCCGGGCACCCAGGGAATGGCGCGTTCGGCAGCGGTGTCGCGGCTGCTCGAGCGCGGGCTGGAATACGAAGGAGTGTTCATCGCCGCCGCGTTGGCCCGCGGCTGGGCGGTGGCGGTCACGGACTACCCCGGGCTGGGAACCGAGGGAACCCATCCCTATGTGATCGGTCCGGCCAACAGCCGCGCGTTGCTCGACGTCATGCGTGCCGCGCGGTATCTGCTCACCACCCGATCCGCGCAGATCAGCCAGTACGGGATCTACGGCTACTCCGAGGGCGGGAACACCGCCGCCTGGGCCGCGCAGATCCAGTCGCTCTACGCTCCAGATCTGCCGTTGGCCGGTGTCGCCATCGGCGCGCCACCGGCCGACCTCGCCGAAATGGGTGCGAGCCTCGATCGCACCGCGGGCTTGTTCTTGCTGATGTACTCGGCGTTGGGGCTGGAAGCCAGTTTCGACAACCTGGATCTGCGCCGAAATCTCAACGCCGCGGGCAAGTTGACGCTGCCGGTGATTCGTCGACTGCATCCGCTGGCGCTCGCCGCGGTCGGGTTCGTCATCCCGAAGTCGCGGACCGTCTATCTGAGCACCGACCCGTTCGAGGATCCGGTGTGGATCGAGCGAATGCGTGAGGTCAGCCTCGGATACCTACCGCCGACAGCGCCGGTGCTCGTCGGGCACGGCCCCCGCGACCGGGTGGTCCCCTACCGCCAGACCGAACTGCTCACCCAGCGGTGGCGCGAACTCGGCGTCGAGGTCAGCGAACATCGGATCCGATTCGGTGGCCATTTCACCGCGGCACCGCAATTCGCCCGGGCCGGCTTCGCTTTCCTCGCCGACTGCTTCGCCGAACAGGACCGGACAGCGACCCCGACCGCCTCCTGAGCGATGCCGCCGGAGTTCGTCCGACGTTGCGCCACGCAGTACAGCCGGTGCCGACCCCTACGATGAAGAGCTGATGAGGACAGCAGGGCCATCCTGCGACCGACATGCCGTCCACAGTCGAGCCGGAGGCAGCAGTGACGTCACATCACTTCACCACCCAGATCGAACTCGGCGGAAAGACCGCTACCGGATTCCGGGTACCCGCCGACGTCGTCGAAGCGCTCGGCGCGGGGAAACGGCCGAGGGTCGTCGTGACCATCGGGCCCCACACGTTCCGAAGCACGGTGGCCGTGTACGGCGGTGAGTTCATGGTGCCCCTCAACGCGTCGAACCGCGAAGCCGCGGGTGTCAGCGCCGGAGACACCGCGGAGGTCACCGTCGAACTCGATCGCGAGGACCGCACCGTCGAGGTTCCCGACGATCTCGCACAGGCATTGGAGCAACGTCCCGGCTCGACAGCGGCATTCGCCGCGCTGTCCTACAGCAAGCAACGCGAACGCGTGCAGTCCGTCACCGAGGCCAAGCGTGCCGGCACCCGCGCCACCCGGATCGCCAAGATCGTCACCGAGCTCACCGGCGACGCCAAGATGTAACGAATTCAGTTCTGGCACAACGGAAACGTGGTGCGGGATGACCACGATAGACCGCGGACCCGTTCCGCTGCAACAGAATCCGCCAGCATCCTCGGCCCTGTGGCCGTTCGTCCCGATACCCCCGTCGCCGGTGTCGCGTTGGCCGGGCTGCTCGAGCCCTTCGAACTGACAGATCCCGGACTGATGTGGGCAGCGCTCTACGGCACCTGCCTGGCGCCGGTCGCGGCCTTTCTCGCGCATCCGCGCCGAGCCGCCAACATCCCCGACGTCCCGGTTCCCGCCGCCTGACGCCACGCCTGCCACAGCGCGTTCGTCTCGTCCTCGATCGTGTGCGCCGCCTCGCCCAGCACCCCGGCCGGTGCACCGGCTCCGGCGAGAGCGGTCGCGAGGATCGTCCTAAGGGAAGGTTAGGAACCGCCCGTGCCGCTTCCTTTCGGCATGTGAGCGCCGACACAGTGGTCTCCGACGGCGCAATGCCGCGCCGATAGAGGAGGGTCCAAGGTGACAACGACACAGGCCGGTGGTGAACGGCGAGTCGTGGCCAACGTGCTGCGCGGCTCGATCGGCAACCTCGTCGAGTGGTACGACTGGTACGTCTACGCCGCGTTCAGCGTGTACTTCGCGAAGGCGTTCTTCCCCGACGGCGACCCCACGGCGCAACTGCTGTCGACGGCGGCGGTGTTCGCGGTCGGGTTCATCATGCGCCCGATCGGTGGCTGGGCGCTCGGGCGCTACGCCGACCGGTTCGGCCGACGCGCCGCCCTCACCCTGTCGGTGACGGTGATGGCCGCGGGTTCGCTGATGATCGCGGTGACGCCCGGATTCCAGACCATCGGCATCGCGGCGCCGGTCCTGCTGCTCATGGCGCGACTGCTGCAAGGACTGTCGGTCGGCGGCGAATACGCCACCAGCGCAACGTATCTGTCCGAGGTCGCGTCCCCGGGCCGGCGCGGGTTCTACTCGAGCTTCCAGTACGTGACACTGGTCGCGGGCCAACTGGTCGCGCTGGGCGTGCAGATCATCTTGCAGCAGATGCTCTCGTCCGAGCAGATGTACAGCTGGGGCTGGCGCATCCCGTTCCTGATCGGTTCCGGTGGCGCGATCGTGGTGATGCTGCTGCGACGTGGCATGGACGAGTCCGACTCGTTCAAGGCCATGGACAAGACGTCCGAGTCCGGCGAGGCGGCCGCGAGCAGCTCGCGCGGTTCGCTGCGGGTCCTGCTGCAGTACCCCCGCGAATGCCTGCTGGTAGTCGGCCTGACACTGGGCGGCACGGTGGCGTTCTACACCTACACGACCTACATGCAGAAGTTCATGATCAATACCTCGGGCATCTCCAAGGACACCGTGGCCTGGATCAACTTCGTCGCGCTACTGGTCTTCGTGGTGCTCCAGCCGGTCGCGGGCGGTCTGTCCGACCGGATCGGCCGCCGCAAACTGCTCATCTTCTTCGGAATCGCCGGCACCGTGCTGACGGTGCCGATCATGACGACGCTCGCGCACACCTCCAACGCACTCGCGGCCTTCGGCCTGATGATGACCGCGCTGGTGATCGTCACCGGCTACACCTCGATCAACTCGATCGTGAAGGCCGAGCTGTTCCCCACCAAGATCCGCGCGCTCGGCGTCGGGCTGCCGTACGCGCTGACCGTCGCGATCTTCGGTGGTACCGCCGAGATGATCGCGCTGGCGTTGAAGAAGGCCGGCCTCGAGTCGCTCTACTTCTTCTACGTCGCCGGATGTATCGCGATCTCGCTGATCACCTACTACTTCATGCGGGAGACGTCGGCCGAGTCGACCATCGACGCCGACGACGTCGTCGATGCCGATGCGGTCGAGCCGGAACGGGCGATGGCCGCCGTGCGTGGCTGACCGTCCGGAACACGCGCCGGTCCTGCCGCTATGGGAGGATCGGCGTGTGCGGCTTGCGGTGGTCGAGGACGACGACGGAGTGGGCGACGCCCTGGTAGAGGCGCTCACCGCGCGCGGCTACCGGGCCGAGCGCATGCGTCGTGGCGCCGACCTGCTCATCGCCCACCGCGAATTCGACGCCGTGCTCCTCGACCTCGGGCTGCCCGATGCGGACGGGTTGCAGGTCCTGCGTCAGCTGCGTGAGGTCAGCACGATCCCCGTGTTGATCCTGACCGCCCGCAGCGACGAACGCTCCATCGTGCGCGGCTTGCGCGGCGGAGCGGACGACTATGTGGTCAAGCCCCCGCGGATCGCCGAGCTGATGGCGCGGCTCGAGACCGTACTGCGCCGGGCCGCGGCCGTCGCCACGCGGGCCAGGACCGAAGTCGTCACCGGTGATGTCCGAGTGGATCTGCGTGCGCGGGTCGTCGAGGTGGCCGGTGCTCCGATCGCGCTCACCCAGAAGGAATTCGAGCTCGTCGAGGTCCTGGTGGAACGGCCGGGCGCCGCGGTGAGCAGGCAGCAGCTGATGGACCGCGTCTGGGGCGATGCGTTCGTCGCGGTCTCGCGCTCGCTCGATGTCCACATGACCGGGCTGCGCGCCAAACTGAACCGGCCCGGGCTGATCACCACCATTCGTGGCTACGGGTATCGGTGGGGCGAGTGAGTGCCCGAGGACCGGCATGCGTCGCAGACTGCTGATCGCGCTCACCGTCTTCGCGGCGCTCGCGGTGCTGGCCTTCGCGATTCCGCTGTCGCTGACCGCCGCCACCAGCCGAACCCAGGAGCTGGTGCTCGGCCGGTCCGGTGACGCCGACCGCTTCGCGACCCTCGCCGACGAGGCGGGGTCGGCCGGCGGGGTGCGGGCACTCGCCGACGAGGTCGGCCGCTATCACGAGCTGTACGGGGAGAACGTGCTGGTCGTGGATGCTCGCGGGGCACCGATCGTCAACGCCGGGGTCGAGGTGAGAGATCCGCGGATCCGGGCCGCGGTGGCCGCGGCTCGCCGCAACCAGCGACCGCAGCAGGTGGATCGGCTGACGCCGTGGAGCGCTCCGGTCATGCTCATCGCCCGGCCCGTCGGCACCGGCGTGCAGGTCAACGGTGCCGTCGTGATCGAGGCGTCGACCGCCGCGGCGCGTGCGACGATCGCCCGGGTGTGGGCGGTGATCGCGGTGGGCGCGCTCGGCGCGATGGTGGTCTTCGTGCTGTTGGCACTGGTCCTGAGCCGATGGGTGCTGCGCCCGCTGGCCGCGATGTCGGACGCGGTCGCCGAACTCACCGCGACACTGCCGAAACCACGCGGCCGCGCCCCGATCACCAGAAATTACGGTGGCCCACCGGAGGTCCGTGACCTCGCCGAATCCGTCGACGCCATGGCCACCGCCGTCGCCGATTCCGCCGACGCGCAACACCAGCTCGTCGCCGATACCGCGCATGCCATGCGAAACCCACTCGCCGCGTTGATGATTCGTCTCGACTCGCTGGAGTACGCGGTCCCCGGCCAGGTGTCGGCGACTTTCCGCGGTGCGACCGCGGAAGTGGAACGGCTGACCGCGCTTCTCGACGATCTGCTGGAGCTGGCCGTGGCGCAAGCACCCGCGTCCTTCGGCACCGCGGCATCCACCGACGAGCGGTGCGATCCGGCCCAGGTCGTGGCCGACCGAATCGACGCATGGGGGTCGGCGTTCGACGACGCGGGGATGCGGTTGACCACGGCACGCCGACCCGGCGGATCGGTCAGCGCTGCGCCGCCGGACGGCGGTGAGGATTCCGGCAGCCACAGCGCGGCGGCGATCAGCTCGGCGGCGCTGGCCCAGATTCTCGATGTGGCACTGAGCAATTCGTGCCGGTACGCGGGATCCGGCGCGCACACGGTCGTCGGGGTGAGCGACGACCCGGGCTGGGTGAGGGTCCAGGTCGCCGACGACGGGCCGGGCGTCGCGCCGGACGAACTCGACAAACTCACGGCGCGATTCTTCCGCGGTTCCGCCGCGGCCGCGGGCGGAACGGGGCTGGGCCTGTCGATCGCGCAGGCACTGGCCACGGCGTGGGGCGCGAGCTTGACGGTCGAGGCGGTGCGCCCGCACGGGCTCGCCGTGACGGTTCGGATACCCGCGGTGGCGCGATGAGTGGTGGACCGCCGATGTCACGTCGCCGGATGCTGGCCTTGGCCGCACTCGTGTCGGCGGGCGTGGCCGGGTGCGGCACGAACGACCGGACAACGGTGCGGCTGGCCTCGGGCGAGGACGGGGGCTTCTACTACGCGTTCGCGCGACTGCTGGCCGCCGCGGCCGCTGACGACACCGACACCCTCCGCATCGAACCGGTGGAAACCGCTGGGTCGCAACAGAATCTGCGGATGGTCGCCGACGGCGACGTCGACACCGCACTGGCGCTGGCGGATTCGGCGAGCGATTTCGGCGGCCGTGTGCTGGCGCTCGGTCGCGTCTACGAGAACTATCTCCAGCTGGCGGTCCGTACCGGCGATCCGATCAACGAGGTCGCCGACCTGCGTGGACGCCGGGTCAATCTCGGCGCCGCGGGCTCGGGCGCCGCGGTCACCGGTCAGCGACTGCTGACAACGGCCGGGCTGGATCCGAGCGTCGACGTCGTGGTCGAGCATCGACCGCTGCGCGAGGCCGCGCAACGGTTGACCGACGGCGCCATCGACGCGTTGCTGTGGGCCGGTGGCGTGCCCACCGCCGCACTCGCCGTGCCCGATCCCCTGCGACTGATCGACCTCGGCGCCCTCGCCGCTCCCCTGCGAGAACGATACGGCCCTGTCTACGACCGGGTCGCTATTCCCGCCGATGCCTATCCGGGCAGCCCGGCGGTACACACGATCGGCGTCGCCAACCTTCTCCTCGCCGCCGCGACCCTGCCCGACGAGACAGCGGCCGCCATCGTCGACCTGCTGGTCCGCCACGCGGACGCGCTCGTCCCCGCCGAGGCCGCGGGCACACAGTTCCTCGACGGCCGCTTCCTGATCGGCACCGGGACCGTCCCGCTGCACCCCGGCGCCGCCGAGGTGTACCGCCGCTGGCACGGCTGAATCCGACCCAGTTAGGTTTGCCTTGCCTTAGTGAATATGGTCTAGTGATCGCGAACCGATAGCCACGTGCGGAGGAGAATCGTGATCGCGAACCAGGACCGACAGGACCGCGCCCTCACCCGGCGCCGATTCTTCGCGGTAGCGGGGACGGTCGGGGTGAGTGCGAGTCTTGCAGCCTGCGGGGCCGACGCCGACAACGGAGGAGACAACACCGGGAGCTGGCAGTTTCCCGATGGTCGTGGCGGCACCGTGCGGACGGAGGGGACGCCACGCCGGGTGGTCGCGTTCACGGGTTCGGCGGGCGCGCTGGTCGATTACGGGGTGCGCGAGCCCATCGTGGGCATTTTCGGCGAAGCGCATGACCGAGATATGTTGGGCGACCTCGATCCGGACTCGGTGACCGTCGTCGGTGACGCCTGGGGGCAGTTCGACATCGAGAAGTACGCGACGCTCGAGCCCGATCTGCTCGTCACCGATTCCTATGTGCCGGGTCGACTCTGGTATGTCCCCGACGACAATCTGTCCAAGATCGAGTCGGCGAACCCGAATGTGGTCGCCGTGCGGATCGCCGGTCAGCGGCTCCCCGACATCATCGCGCGCTATCGCGCCCTGGCCGCGGCGCTCGGCGCCGAGACCGCCACCCCGGCGGTCGCGGCCGCGGAGCAGCGCTTCGCCGCCGCGTCCCAGGCGGTGCGAGACGCCGTGGCGGCGCGCCCCGGCCTGCGCGTGCTCGCCGCCTCGGCGACCCCGGAACTCTTCTACGCCTCCGACCCGCGCGCCTCGGCCGATCTGAGCTACTTCACCGAACTCGGCGTCGAATTCGTCGTCCCCGACCAGGTGGACCCCGGCGGCTACTTCCAATCGCTGAGCTGGGAGACAGCAGACCGGTACCCGGCCGACCTGATCCTGCTCGACGACCGGTCCTCGGGCCTGCAGCCGCCCGCGCTCGCCGACCGGCCGGTCTGGCGCAGCCTGCCCGCGGTGGTAGCCGGCCAGGTCGCGCCCTGGTCGCCGATCTTCCGCTTCTCCCATGCCGCCACCGCTCCCCTGCTGGAACGCCTGGCGACCACGATCCGGGACGCGAAGCGAGTCCGCTGACCGACCTTTTTGCCGAACCCGCAATTTCGCGTGCCAGATCGTGGTGGCCTCAGCGAAACTGGGCGCGCCTGCTCATCCACCGCAGCGCCTGACGTTCGCGACGAAGGAAGGTGACCACCGTGCCCAGCACAACGCGTCACGCCCGCCGCCGAGACACCCCGCCCCCGCGGACGGGAAGCGAGGAGATCGACGTCCTGCGCGGCTTCCTCGACTATCTGCGGACTTCGATCGTCGCGAAGGTGGACGGCGCGCCCGAACCTCGAGTACGCACGGCCGCGGTGGCTTCGGGCACCAACTTGCTCGGCCTGCTCGAGCACCTGACCTTCGTCGAACGCTCGATGTTCCTCGGGGACACCGTGACCGACTGGCAAGCGACATTCCACGCCCCGGCGTCTGCCACCGTGGCCGACGTCGTCGCCCGCTACCGGGCCGCGGTCGAGCAAGCGAACGAGATACTCGACAGCTGCACCGATCTCGGTGCGCCGCTGCCTAGACCGCGACCGGGCCGCCGCGCTCCCAGTGTGCGCTGGGCACTCACCCACATGATCGAGGAAACCGGCCGCCACGCAGGCCACGCCGACATCCTCCGCGAACTGATCGACGGCGCCACCGGCCGCTGATCTCACCCCGGACGAGGAACAGATGATCTCCACCTCCCGACCGCACAGCGCCGGTCGATCCGCCCGCGCGGCAGCGGCCTTCGTACTCGCCTTCCTGCTCACGATGTGTGCCGCAGCCTGTTCCCCGGCCACCTCCGGCATCGCACCCCACGCCGCCGCGACGGCGGGTGACCCCGTGTTCGACAAGACATTCCGGCACGAGTTCGCCGACATCGACGGTGTCCGGATGCACTATGTGACCGGCGGCAGCGGCACACCGGTGGTGCTGATCCACGGTTGGCCACAGACCTGGTACGGCTAGTGGCCGATCATGCCCGCCCTCGCCGAGAACCACACCGTCTACGCCGTCGACCTGCCCGGACTCGGTGACAGCACCGGTTCACCGACCGCCTACGACAAGGCCACGCTGGCGCGGTACGTGCACACCCTCATCGCCGACCGGCTCGGCGTGCGGGATGCGCGCGTGGTCGGACACGACTTCGGCGCCGCCGTCGCCTTCGCGTACGCCGCCCAGTTCCCCGCCGATACCGACCGCCTCGGCTACCTCGATCTCCCGCTGCCCGGGCCCGCGATCGACGCAGCGATCTACCGCACCCTGAGCTGGCACATCGCGTTGCACTCCCAGCGGCGAGTCCCCGAAGCTGTTGTCGGCGACGACGTTCGCGAGTATTTGGCGCTGTTCTACCCGCAGGTCTCCTTCGGCGGCACGGCCTTCGGCGGCACCTCGGATCGGTCCCCGTTCACCGACGCCGAGGTCGACGAGTTCGCCCGCACCTACCGCAAGCCCGAGGCCCTCGCGGGCGGCTTCGAGCTCTACCGCGCCCTCGACCAGGACGTCCGCGACACTGTGGCGACCGCGCCGACACCTGTCCCGACTCTACTCATGACCGCCGAGGGGCAGCTCGAGGCGATCCGCGCCACCGTTTCCCCGCGGCTGAGCAACATCGTGCGGGCGGTCGACGTGCCGCGCGCCGGACATTGGCTCGTCGAGGAGAACCCTCGATTCGTCACCGAGGAACTCCAGCGCTTCCTCGCCTGACGCTGCCGCGCCGATATGCCATCATGAACTGTAACGAGTTCTAGAAATGCCCGAGGAGGCCCCGTGGGTGCTGCGCGATCGGTGCGGACAGGGCCGTTCGTCGTGCCCGCCGTGGACGAGATTCCCGGTGGGCGGATGCTCGACCTTCCCGGACGTGGCCGGACCTATGTCGTCGACCTCCCCGGACCACCCGGCGCACCCGTGCTGATCCTGCTGCACGGCACCGCGTGCACGGCGGCACTGAACTGGTTTCCCGCGCTGGAGTCGCTGAGCGCCCGGTATCGCGTGGTGCTGTTCGATCAACGCTGGCACGGGCGCGGGATCCAGTCGGCGCGGTTCCGGCTCGACGACTGCGCCGACGACGTGGTCGCGGTCGCCGATGCGCTGAACGTGGACCGCTTTGTCTGCGTAGGCTATTCGCTCGGCGGTATCGTGTCGCTGCTCACGGCCCGCCGGCACCCGGACCGGGTCGCGGGGCTGGTGTTGTGCGCGACTCCGTATCGCTTCCAGGAGAAATGGCGCGAGCGGGCGTTCCATCGCGGTTTCGCTTCCGTCGCCGAAGCCCTGGGAGAATATCCCTATCGCCGCGCCCGGCGGTTGACGCGGACCCTGCCGGATCTGCCGCCCGCCCTGGTGCCGGGACAGCTGCGCCGCTGGGCGGTGGGCGAATTCCGCAGTACCAGTGGATGGGCGCTGGCACCCGTGCTGGCCGAGATCGGGACATTCGATGCCACCGACTGGCTATCGGAGCTGCGGATGCCGACCGCGGTGGTCATCACGACCAGAGACCGGGCGATCCCGGTGTACCGCCAGATCGAACTCGCGGCTGCGGTCCCGGGGTCGAGTATTCATCCGGTCGCGGCGGGTCACGCGGCGTGCGCCGTCGCGCCGGACCGGTTCGTGCCGGCGTTGACCGACGCGTGCCGGGCAGTGGCGGCTCGGCTGTAGGTGACGACCCTGTTCGACGCCGGTGGCGAACAGGGCGATCGGCCCGAGCAGGTGGTCAGCCCTCGGCCCGCGCCGCGGCGAGCAGGTCATCGACCACGGCGGGCACCGCCTCGGCCAGCGCTTCGACATCGGGAACCAGGTCGCGGCAGGCGATGAAGCCGAAATCCAGATCGCCGCAGTTCGACAGCACGGTGACGGTGAGCCCGGCGCCGTGGAAGACCGGACCGAACGGAAACATCCCGTCCACCCGGACGCCGAGGAAGTACAGCGGCATCGGCGGGCCCGGCACATTCGAGACCACCAGGTTGTGCACCACCGGGTGCCGTTCGGCCAGCTTCAGCGACGAGTACACGCGCGAGGCCAGCCGAAAGGTGTTGGGCGGGGCGTACTTCGACCAGTCCTGCAGGAAGTCGGCGCCGATCATGTCGTGTTCGGCCTTGGCTTCGCGGTTCGCGACGGCCAGCACCCGCAGCCGCTCGACCGGATCGGCGACATCGGTGCCGAGACGGCAGAACAGCGTCGAGACCTTGTTGATCCCCTCGGTGTGCCGGGTGGATTCGTGCACCGAGACCGGCACCGAGGCGATCAGGGAGCGGTCGGGCAGCTCGCCTCGTTCGTCCAGGTAGCGGCGCAGCACCCCGCCGACGACGGCCAGCACCACATCGTTGACCGTCACCCCGAACGCGGCCTTGATCTCCTTGATCGCGCCGAGGTCGGTCTTGGTGAACGAGACCGACCGCGCCGCGGTGACGGCCTGGTTGAACGGCGTACGTGGCGCGGAGAACGGAAGCTCCATCCCCGCTTGATTGTTGCGGCGCCGCCGCGCGAAGCCCGCGACCATCCCGAGGGTCTTGGGGACCATGCCGAGCATGCCTGCCCTGGCGGGCAGGCGGACCGCGGCCCGCACGGCCAGTTCCAGATCGCCGGGCACCGGTTCCGGTTGCCACGGCTCGGGTTCCGGGCGACTGGTCCCCGGCTCCAGATCGCACAGGTGCATCATCATGTTCGTGCCGGTGATGCCGTCGACGGCCGAGTGATGGTACTTACAGACGACGGCTACCTTGCCGTCGTCGAGACCTTCCACCACCGACATCTCCCACAGCGGCCGATTCCGGTCCATCGGGAGACTTGCGATGGCGCCGATCAGCGCGGCCAGACCACCCGTCTCCGGCAATTCCACCCGCCGGATGTGGTTGTCGATGTCGAAGTCGGCGTCGTCTACCCACAGCGGATGGTCGAGGTTGAACGGCACCGGGTGGATTCGGCGGCGCATATGCGGGATGAGGGGCAACCGCTTGCGGAGCTCGTCGCGGAGGTTGCCGAAGGAGTAGTGACCGTCGCCCGGGTCGAGGATCAGCAGTGCGCAGACGTGGAGATGCTGGGTGTCGGTCTCCAGATAGAGGAAACTGGCATCCAATCCGGTGAGTTGTTCCATAGCAAAAGCCTACTAGAACACGTTCTAGTTTTGCTGCCACCCGTGCCGAACTTTGACGACGATCACAAGTGGTACGCCGGTGCCGACAAACACCTCCGGCCGGGCAGCCGGCCCGGCCGGAGGTGGTCTCGCACAGATCAACTCAGCGCGGCGCCATCCGGATGGCGCCGTCGAGACGAATGGTCTCGCCGTTGAGCATCGGGTTCTCCACGATGTGGCGGGCCAACGCGGCGAACTCGGTGGGCTGCCCCAGGCGCGAGGGGTGCGGCACCTGCGCGCCGAGGGACTGCAGCGCCTCCTCGGGCAGCGTCTCGAACAGCGGCGTGCGGAACAGGCCGGGCGCGATCGTGACGACGCGGATCTTGAAGCTCGCCAGGTCACGCGCGATCGGCAGGGTCAGGCCGACGATGCCACCCTTGGACGCGGCGTAGGCGGCCTGGCCGATCTGGCCGTCGTAAGCGGCGACGGAGGCGGTGTTGATGATGACGCCGCGCTCCTCACCGACCGGGTCGGTGCCCGACATGCGCTCGGCGGCCAGCCGGATCACGTTGAACGTGCCGACGAGGTTGACGTTGATCACCTTGGTGAAGTCGGCGAGCGGGAACGCGCCCTTCTTGCCAACCGTCTTGATCGCGTTGCCGATGCCGGCGCAGTTCACCGCGATCCGCAGCGGCGCCAGCGATTCGGCGGCGTCGAGTGCCGCGGCCACCGCCGATTCGTCGGTCACGTCCGCGGCCGCGAACGCCGCGCCCTCACCCAGCTCCTTGGCGATGGCAGCGCCGTTGGACGAGGGGAGGTCGACGATGACGACCTTGGCGCCCTTGGCGTGCAGTTCCTGCACGGTCGCCAAGCCGAGACCCGACGCACCGCCGGTGACGATCGCGGACGAGTTGACGAAATCCATACTGTTCTCCTGTTTTCGGTGAGGTCTCACTGAATATTGACATACTTCGCCAAAACTGTTTGGCTTTCGCGGTGACCCAGCCAGCTCCCCGCCGTCCCGGCCGCCCCTCCGTGCTGGACACCAGGGCTGTGTCGGCCGGCGCGCTGCGCTTGTGGACCGACCGCGGTTTCGCCACCACCAGCTGGAGCGATCTCGCCGAGGCCACCGGAATCAGCACGCGAACCCTGCTGCGACACTTCTCGTCCCGATCCGAGATCGCCTGGATCGGCGTCGCGCCCGCGACGGAGCGGCTCCGAGACGCGCTCGCCGGCGCCGCACCCGAGGAGCCGCCCGCGGTGGTCGTGCGGTCCGCGATCGTCGAGTCGGTATCGCGCGATCCGCAGATCCAGGAGCTGGCGCCGGACTGGCTGCGGCTGATCTCCTCCGAACCCGAGCTGGCCGCGACCGCTCCCCGGGTCTACCGCCCGTGGATCGATACGTTGTCGGGCTACCTCGCCGGTCGACTGCCCGGCTCCCCCGCTCCCATCTGCCGGGCCATCGCCACCGCGTACCAGTCCGCCACCTTCGCCGCGCTGATCGAATGGGCCGAGTCCGGCGCGCAGGGCGACTGCGCGGATTCGGTCGACCGGATGCTGCGCTGGATGGATCCGCACCTGCCTGGCTCCGCGCCGGACCGAGCTCCACTCGACCGTGGCTAGGCTCGCACGCGCCGCCGCGATCGGGCCTTGCCGGTCTCCGGTGCGAACGAGGTGAGGCCGACCTCACGGTATCGCTCGACCAGTTGTTCGTACTTGCGCCGATTACGGGCCATCGGGGAGTCGGTGACCGCGGCCGGGAGCCGGGTGTAGGCGACGCGCAGGGCGGTCGTGAGGACTCGGAAGTGCCGGTCGTGGCGAGCGGTCCAGGTGATCGGCATCTTGGCTCGCACCTCGGGGTGCATGATGCCGCAGCCCAGAACCATCGCGATATAGCCGAACGCGGGCGCGCCCACCCACCACAGCGGGGCGGTGACGGCGGGCAGGAAGTCAGGGCGCGGTGCACGGCGAACCGTCGTGGTGGCCGCTTCCAGTGCCGGGGTCGCGCGCAGTTCGGTGATCATATGGTCGTAGTGGACGGCCAGGTCGGCGTAGTTCGCGATCGGCTGCGAGTTGCCCGGCAGGTGCAGACCGCGCGTCTTGGTGCGGTAGTGGTCCCAGATGGCCTGGTCGGCGGCCGGTGACGGGGTGTCACCGGTCAATGCGAGGTAGGCGCCGCGCTGGACGAAGAAGGTCGAGTAGAGGATCCAGTTCCAGGCGTGCGGGTTGAGCGCCGAATAGCGTTCACCGTCCGGGCCCACGCCTTTGACGTCGCGATGCAGGAGCATCAGCCGCTGCGACTCGGCGTCCCGGTCGGCGTCTTCGCCGTGATAGATCAGCTGGTCGGCCGCCGCGGTGCGCACTGCGCGCCCCCACGGCTGGTATCGCGACCGCCCGGTGGCCTCGAGCGCGGCCGACACGGGCGGCAGCATCGGCTGGTCGAACAGGCCGACCCCGAACAAGCCGAACAGAACCGATCCGCCGACACGTTCGAATCGTGCGACGGCGCTGCGGGATTCGCGCGAGGACGCCGGGGCGACGTCGGCCGAGCGGGTTTCCTGATGTGGCACAGGACAGGTCATCGGTGAACTCCTTTGTTCCGCCGACAGTTCTGGTGCTGGACGACACCACAAACTAGTCTGGTGTCAGAGTGCACCACAATTGCGGGAGGGTCAAGAGTTCCGGGTGGACTATTCTGGCGCCCGGGGAAGAGGAAAGGCGGCCATGCGCAACGACACCGACGACGCGGCGACATCACGCGTCTACGGCGGTGTAGCCGCGGACGAACGCCGATCCCGCCGTCGCGGCGCGCTGTTCGACGCCGCGCTCGACCTGCTCGCCGAGGGCGGAGCTCCGGCGGTCACCAAACGGGCCGTCTGTGTGAGAGCCCGCCTCAACGATCGCTACTTCTACGAGCAGT
Organism: Nocardia sp. NPDC057272; assembly: GCF_042668615.1. Lineage (NCBI taxonomy): Bacteria > Bacillati > Actinomycetota > Actinomycetes > Mycobacteriales > Nocardiaceae > Nocardia > Nocardia sp. NPDC057272. The sequence continues at coordinate 223,352 of NZ_JBHUYK010000004.1, forward strand.
TCGCCGACCGCGACGCCCTGCTCACCGCCCTGGTCGAGGAGCACACCGGCCTCGGCATCGCCGCGGTGGTCACCGCCACCCACGACGCCGACCCCGACGTCCACAGCCAGGTGCGCGCGGCGGCGGATGCCGCGCTGGGCTTCCTGCTCGCCGACCCCCGCCGATCGGCCTTGCTGCTGAACGCGCAGAGCACCGAGGCACTGCAGGCAGCGCGACTGAGCACCCAGCACGCGATCGCCCGCGCGATGTCGGCGGTGGGTCGCGAGATCCTCGCCGAACCCGCCGATCCGCTCGACGCCGATATGACCGCCTACAGCGTGGTCAGCGGCGCACTGGAGTTGGTCGCGGCCTGGATGCGCGGCGAATTCGACACCACCCGGGAGCATCTCACCGACCTCATCGCCCAGCTGCTGCTCAGCTCCGACAGCACGCAGCACGTCACCACGACGAAGTCGGCGCAATAGCGCGAGCCGCCCGGGCACGAAGTCTCCCACTCCCCGGTCGTCCGGTGGTCTCGCCGGAGGTCGGCGTGGGACGCTCGGAGATCGAGAACTGCCGATCGAGGAGGCCGCCAGATGCGGGGAATCAACCACATCGTTCTGTTCGTCGCGGATCTGCCGCGCAGCATCGCGTTCTACGAGGACGTGCTCGGTTTCGAGCGGCTCGCCGAAGGATTCCCCGGCGGCGCGTTTCTGCGCTACCCCGGCTCGGCCAACGATCACGACCTCGGGCTCTTCCAGGCCAGGACATCCGCGCCGGGCCCGGCCGGCTCGGTCGGGCTCTATCACGTCGCCTGGGAAGTGAACACGTTGTCCGAGCTCGTCGCGGTCCGAGACCGCTTGACGGCGGCGCGCGCACTGACCGGTGCCGGCGATCACGGGTCGACCAAGGCGCTCTACGCCCGCGACCCCGACGGCATCGAGTTCGAGGTGTGCTGGCTGGTGCCCGATGAGCAGGTGGAGGACGCGCTCGCTCCCGGCACCTCACTGACCGCGCCACTCGACATCGACGCCCAGATCCGGCGGTACGGCGCGACCACCGAGGGCGGCCCACGCACCGATCCTCAGGTATGGGCGCGCGTGGCGGCACGTCGGGCGGCGACGTCGTGACCCGCGCCGGTGTCGGCTAGCGGTTACCAGCTGATGTCGGCCGTCGACTCGAGCGGGCTGCGCTGGGCCACCGACTCCTGGGTCACGAAAGTGTCGGCGATGTGGAGCGCGGCCGGGAACCGGCAGTGCACTCGCTGTTCGATCTCGGCCACGGCGACCTGGAACACACGGAACTCGTCGAGGGCGAGCGCTTCGAGTTCGTCGAGGTTCTGGGTCAGCAGAAACGCCTTGCACCGCAGTCGATTTCCCTCGACGAAGCAGATCACCTTCCAGTACTCCCGAGGCAGGGCCACGCCACGATGCACCTGGTCGTCCGCGCGGAAGGCGGGCCCGCCGAGCACGCTCACCTTCAGGTTGTCGACCTCGACGTCGGCGAAGACCGCGTCTTCGAGCTGACCCCACACCCCGGCGCGGCTGCTCTGGTTGAAGTCGTCCATCTGCGGGGTGATGTTGGTGTAGAAGAACGAGTCGACATTGGCCTGCTCGGCTTCGGCTTCACTGCCCCACAGCAGATCCGCGCGCCGTGCCAGGTGCCCGCGATCGAGCCGATTCCGCCGGTAGAGTTCGTTTCCCACCTGCGCTTCGGCGGGCAGGCGTGGGTCTTTGACGAAGTCGATGCCGGTGCGGGAGAGTTTGCGCATCGCGGCGCCGTCGATGTTCCAGGCCACCCAGAACGCGAACCGCCGTGGCCGGCTCAGCGCCAACGAGAAGTGGGTGTAGCTGATGACATCGGAGCCGTCGAGCCGAACCGCGTCGCCGCGCACGGCCGCATCCAGTTCCGGAACCTCGACCCTCGACCCGAGAAAGTCCGGGTCGTACCCGGTCCGCGGCACGTCGCTCTCGATACCGGTTGTCGACGGAGAATCCACGTGGACGGTCATCGCAGGCCCCTTCCCGAAGGGTAGACAAGGTGTGTCGGCAGTTGCGTACACACGATCGTCGTCGCCACCGCGGACATCCTCACGAGTAGTCGACTACCCGTTGTCCGCGCCCGCGGGCCGAGGTGAGGTCCGCTCCCCTATCGCGGGTCCGGTGTCCCGTCGCCGGTCACGGCGAAGGTGGCCCACGCACGTACTACCACAGTGCCCGCGGCGTCGGCGCCGCACAGGCTCACATCGACCCGGGATTCGCCGTCCTGCACGTAGCTCTGGGTCACCCGCCCCGAACACGACATGACATCGCCGGGCGGCAGTGGTCGCACCGACCTGGTGCGGAAGCGGCGGATCGCCTCGGCCCCGAGCCAGTCGGTGGCGTAGGTCGCCAGCAGCGCCGCCGCCTGCGGTGACACCTGCTCGCCCGCGAAGGATTCTGCCGCCGCCCACGACTCGGCGACCAGACCACCCGTGCGGTCGAAGTATCGGGTGAGCGACTCGGCGGCGCCGACGGCGGGTTGGCCGGGGGCACCCGCGCGGATCGCGGTCAGCTGGTCACCCGCGCGCGGCGGCGGACCGAAGAACCGGTGATCGGTCTCGACCCGCTCCCCTGCGATGGATCCGTCGGCGGGCAGGAAGGTCGGCGGCACCACGGGCCGATCGGCGAGCCGGTAGGCCGGGTTGTCCGAACGCGCCGCTCGCGCGAACAGCCGGATGGCATCGGTGTCCAGTACCACCGCTACGTTACCCATGATTCACTCCTGCTCGTCGAAACCGATGCCGTCACGGTAGGGCGGTCCGCACGCTGTGATCGGTTCCTCTCCCGGTCATCGGGACAGCGGCCGCCCGGGACGAAAACATGTCCGCTGACCGGGAACACCACGACCCGCCGACCCCCGCGCGGCGCGACCATCGGCGCAGCTCATCCCCACTCCGTCCGAACATGGAGGTTTCGATGCCGGAGAACTCGCCGAACGGCCGATCGCAGGACACCACCGCCGACTACCGGCAGATCGAGGCCGCCGCGGCGCCGACTCGGTTCGCCCGCGGCTGGCACTGCCTCGGCCTGCTCTCGTCGTTCCGCGACGGCAACCCGCACGAGGTGAAGGCCTTCGGCACCATGCTCGTGGTGTTCCAGTCCGAATCCGACGGCGCGTTGCATGTGCTCGACGGCTACTGCCGCCACATGGGCGGCAACCTCGCGCGCGGCACCATCAAGGGCGACTCGATCGCCTGCCCGTTCCACGACTGGCGCTGGGGCGGTAACGGCAAGTGCACGGCCATTCCGTACGCGCGCCGGGTACCGCCGCTGGCCAAGACCCGCACCTGGCCGACGCTGGAGCGCAACGGCCAGCTCTACGTCTGGCACGACCCGCAGGGCAGCAAGCCCACCGATGACGTGACCATCCCCGAGATCGAGGGGTACGGCACGCCGGAGTGGACCGACCTGACCTGGAATTCGATTCTGATCGAGGGCTCGCACTGTCGCGAGATCGTCGACAACGTCGTCGACATGGCGCACTTCTTCTACGTGCACTACTCGTTCCCGCGCTACTTCAAGAACGTCTTCGAGGGCCACGTCGCCACCCAGTACATGCGCTCGACCCCGCGCCACGACGTCACTGTCGGCACCAGCTACGACGACCCGGATTCCGCATTGCGTTCGGACGCCTCGTATTTCGGTCCGTCGTACATGCTCGATTGGCTGTGGAGCGAATCGAACGGGATGACAATCGAGACGGTGCTCGTCAACTGCCACTACCCGGTCGACGAGAACTCGTTCGTGCTGCAGTACGGCGCGATGGTCAAGAAGCCCGAGGGCATGTCCGACGAGGACGCCAACGCGATGGCGGCGCAGTTCGCGCAGGGCGTGGAGTACGGCTTCGAGCAGGACGTCGAGATCTGGAAGAACAAGGCGCCCATCGACAATCCGCTGCTCTCGGAGGAGGACGGCCCGGTGTACCAGCTACGCCGTTGGTACAAGCAGTTCTACGTCGACGTCGACGACGTCACCGAGGACATGACCAAGCGGTTCGAGTTCGAGATCGATACCGATCGCGCGGTGACGAGCTGGGAGGCCGAGGTGGCCGACAACATCGCCCGCGGCGCCGTCATCGACACCATGTCCTGATCCCCCACCCCACCACGAACAGAAAGCATCACCGGAGATGACCAGAGTTCTCGACAATATCGCCGCCATCGCGGACCAGCTGCGCGAGCAGGCACCGGAGGCGGAGCGTCTCGGGCAGCTGCCCGATGCCACGGCCCAGCTGCTGAAGACGGCGGGCCCGATCCGCCTGCTGCAGCCCAAGAAGTACAGCGGCTACGAGGCGCACCCGCGCGAGTTCGCCGAGACGGTGATGGCCACCGCCGCACTCGACCCGGCCAGCGGCTGGATCGCCGGCATCGTCGGGGTGCACCCGTGGCAGCTGGCCTTCGCCGATCCGAAGGTGCAGGACGAGGTGTGGGCCGACGACCACGACACCTGGATGGCCTCGCCCTACGCGCCGACCGGCATCGCCCGTCCGGTCGACGGCGGCTACATCTTCAACGGCCGCTGGCAGTTCAGTTCCGGCACCGACCACTGTGACTGGATCTTCCTGGGCGCCATGCTCGGTGACGCCGAGGGCAAGATGGCCATGCCGCCGACGATGCTGCACATGATCCTGCCGCGCCAGGATTATCAGATCGTCGAGGACTCGTGGAATGTGGTGGGCCTCAAGGGCACCGGGTCCAAGGACATCATCGTCAAGGACGCGTTCGTGCCCGACTACCGAGTGATGAACGGCGACCACGTCATCGACGGCACCGCGCAGAAGGAGTACGGGGTCACCGAGACGCTGTACAAGATGCCGTGGTCGACGATGTTCCCGCTGGGCATCAGCTCCGCCGTGGTCGGCATCGCCGAGGGCGCGCTGGCCGCGCACCTGGACTACCAGCGCGACCGGGTCGGCGCCCAGGGCACCGCGGTCAAGGACGATCCGTACGTGCTGTTCGCCATCGGCGAGGCCGCCGCCGACATCAACGCCGCCCGCCAGGAACTCCTCGCCAACGCCGACAAGATCTTCGACGCCGTCGACGCGGGCAAGGAGATCGGCTTCGCCGAACGGGCCGCGGTCCGGCGCACCCAGGTCCGCGCGGCCTGGCGCGCGGTCACCGCCGTGGACCAGATCTTCGCCCGCTCCGGCGGCAACGCCATGCGGATCGACAAGCCGCTGCAGCGCTACTGGCGCGACGCCCACGTCGGCCTCGCCCACGCCATCCACGTGCCGAGCACGGTGTACCACGCCTCGGCCGTCAGCTCTCTCGGTCTCGAGCCCGCGGACAACCTGCGCTCGATGATCTGACCCGAATACCACGAAGGACAACGGAAATGACAGACATCAAAGGCCTCGGCTACGTCAAGATCCAGACCGCCGACATGGACCGGTGGCGCAAGTTCGCGTTCGAGGTGCTCGGCTTCGCCCAGGGCAGCGGGCCCGACGAGGACGCGCTGTACCTGCGGATGGACGAGCGCGCGGCGCGGATCACGATCGTGCCGGGCGACAGCGACGCCATCGTCACCATCGGCTGGGAAGTCCGCGACCACGCGGCCCTGGTCCGCGTGCAGGAAGCCGTGACGGCGGCCGGGATCGCGGTGAAACCGCTGTCGGTCGAAGAGGCCGACGCGCGCCGGGTCGAGGAGGTCATCACCTTCCAGGACCCGACCGGCGCCACCCTCGAGATCTTCCACGGCGCGGTGCTCGACCACAGCCCGGTGATCACCCCGTTCGGCGCGAAGTTCGTCACCGGCGCACAGGGTCTGGGCCATGTCGTGCTGCCGACCATGGACCCCAACGGTGCGTTCGGCTTCTACACCGACGTGCTCGGGTTCCTGCCGCGCGGCGCGTTCCGGATCCCGGCGCCGCCGGAGTACGGCCCGATGCGGGTGCGGTTCCTCGGTGTCAACGAACGCCATCACAGCCTGGCGCTGTGCCCGGCTCCGCACGGTGGCGCGCCGGGCCTGGTGCACATCATGGTGGAGGTCGACTCCCTCGACGCCGTCGGCCAGGCTCTCGATCGGGTGACCAAGGACGGCTTCTCGGTGTCCTCGACGCTGGGCAGGCACACCAACGACAAGATGGTGTCGTTCTATGTCCGCGCGCCCGGCGGCTGGGATATCGAGTTCGGCACCGAAGGCATGCGGGTCGACGAGACGTACTACAGCGCCGAGGAGATCACCGCGGACAGCTACTGGGGCCACGACTGGTCCGGAAGCGAGCCGCTCGCGGCGATGTAATTCCGCAGGTAGTCCCACGATGGCCCCTGGCCCGAGCTTCTCGCTCGGGCCAGGGGCCGTCTTTTTCATATTGGCCTGCCGATTCATGTGACAACGACCACAACGGATGGTATGAATAGGTATATGCCTAATCGAAATATGCGACTGGGCATCAGCTCGTAGATCCGAATGGAGAGCTCATGGTCATCCAGGCCGAGGCCACCACCCCGAGCGCGATCCTCGATCGCGCGTCCCTGCTGCTCGACGCCTTCGACGGCCCGGGCAGGCTCACGCTCGCCCAGATCGTCCGGCGCACCGGTCTACCCCGGTCCTCGGCGCATCGCATGCTCGATCGGCTGGTGCAGTTGCGCTGGCTACGTCGCGAGGGGCGCGACTACGAGCTCGGCATCCGGCTGATGGAGCTCGGCTCGCTGGCGGTGCACCAGGACCGGCTGCACCGCGCGGCGATGCCGTTCCTGCACGAACTGCACCGGGTCACCGGGTTCGTGGTGCATCTGGCCGTGCTGGACGGTCCCGACGTCGTGTACCTCGACAAGGTCGGCGGCGAGCTGTCGGCGGTGGTGCCCACCCGCGTCGGCGGTAGGCGGCCCGCTGCCTGTACCGCGGTCGGCAAGGCGATCCTGGCCTACTCCGACGAGCGCCGCATCGCCGACGCCCTCGCGGGCCAGGCCGGCGCACGCACCCGCTACTCGATCACCACCAAGGCCCAGCTCGACACCGAACTGGACAAGGTGCGCGCGCACGGGATCGCCGTCGAACGCGAGGAGTCGCTGCCCGGCTTCGGCTGTATCGCGGCGCCCATCGGCGATCTCGGCGAGACCGCTGTGGCGGCGGTGTCGGTGTGTGGACCGGTGGATCGGATGCTGTTCGATCACCGGCTCAGCGCGCCGGTGCGCACGACCGCGCTCAATATCTGGCGTCATGTCGACGACGGCCGGGTCCGGGTGCATCCGACGTTGCAGCAGCATCCTCGTCCACTGGGCGTGAGCCGTTCGTATGCCGACCATCGCGGGCCGCGTACGGCGTGATCCCACGTCGCGCCGTGTGCCGCCCGAACGCGGGCGGCGTACGGCGCGACGGACGAGACTCGGTTGTGCACGCGGCAACGAGGGCAGAACCGTTCGCGGACAATCACTTCCGTCAGAGCGGGCGGTTCACGCAAAAACTGTGGCAGATCCGGTCGCGGACGATCATGTCCGGGCATTCGGGGTCGAACCAGCGGTCGACGTGCGCCCAGTGGACCGGGTGCATCAAATAGGGGCCTACGAGAGCGTCGAGGTCGGCGAACTCCTGCTCCCAGACATGCGTCCACGCCGCCAGTCCGGTGCCACGGGTGACCCGGCTCAACTGCCAGGACCGGATACCCGGCAGGTAGCGGGGCATCCGCAGCAGATCTGCCTCGAAGCGCTCGACCGTCGCGCACGGGGTGTCCTGCTCTACTCGCAGCAGCAGTACCCGGTACACCGAGCCGGTGGCGTCCGGCTCGGCGGTACCCGCTGTGCCGCTTTGATATTCGGCGCCGTCGACGTGGGCGACCGGACTCTCGCTCAGCAGGGTATCCACCTCGGTGGTGGTCCCTGTCCAGTCCGCGGACTCGTCGAAGCGCAAGTGCACCAGGACATCACCACCGTTGCGCACGCCCGGCAACGTGGGCTCGACCAGCACGCGGCGCGCGGCCGGTGCGGCGATTTCGCGCACCCCGGTCATCAGCCGGTCGCGCACCACGGCATCGGTGCCGGGCGAGAGATGCACCAGCCGAGTCACTTCAAACATCGCCGAGCCTGTCGATGTCGGTGGCGAGCGCCCCGGTCGAGCGGGTCCGTTCGACGATCAGCTCCTGCGCCGAGGCCCACCACTGCCGCACCGACTCATCCGAACGCCCCTGCCAGGTCATCTCCCACCAGCCCTGTGCGCCGTCGAGCACCCAGCTCGCGATGATCGTGTTCGACTCGTCCGGAAACCACACCGGCGGACTCACCACGATCCGCTCCAGCGTCATGCCGCGTTCGCGCGCGCCCGGGGCGTAGTCACGCAGATAGGCGTCGACGAATTCCCTGGCCCGCCCAGGCTTGGTCACTACGGTGTCGATCACGTAGATCTTCGTGGCTTCCATGCACCGACCGTAGGCAGCCGCCGAAGGGCATCGACCTGGTGTTTCCGCCCAGTGGGAGAACGCGGTACGGATCGCGCGGCACCGACCCTACGGTGAGGCCGACGACGTCCGATTCCGTCGCCGAAATTCAGGAGGACCAGTGACTGTGCGAACGTTCCCGACCACCGGGCCCGGTGCGGTTCCCGATCCGGAAGTCGCGGCCGTGCTCGCCACGCTCGACGCCGGATTCCCCGATGTCGCCACGATGGCCGCGACCGAGGCGCGTGCCGCGATCCGCGCCAGACGCGCTCCGCTACAACGACTTCCCGATATGGCGCTGGCGCGCGACCTCACGATCAGCGGACCCGGTGGACCGCTGCCGCTGCGGGTGTTCCGGCCGCACCACGACGGCGAACCGCTGCCGGTGATCGTGTTCGCGCACGGCGGCGGCTTCGTGTTCTGCGACCTCGACAGTCACGACGAGTTCTGCCGCTCGATGGCGGCCGGTGTCGGTGCGGTGGTGGTCTCGGTCGACTACCGGCTCGCGCCCGAGCACGCGGGCCCCGCGGCCCATGACGACATGTTCGCGGCACTGCGCTGGGCCGCCGCCAACGCCGGCGACTACGGCGGCGACCCGTCGAGGATCGCGGTGGCCGGTGACAGCGCGGGCGGCAATCTCGCCGCCACCGTGGCCATCGCGGCCAGGGACGCGGGCGGGCCGAGGATCGCGGCCCAGATTCTGATCTATCCGGTGATCGACGACGATTTCGAGACCGAGTCCTACCGGCGATTCGGCACGGGCCACTACAACACGACCAGCGCCATGCGGTGGTACTGGGCGAACTACGCACCGCACGGCACCGACGACGTACGTCTCGTGCCGACCAGGGCGGACTCGCTGGCCGGTCTACCGCCCGCGGTCGTGATCACCGCCGAACTGGACCCACCGTGTTCGGCCGGGGACGCCTACGCCCAGCGCCTGGCAGCCGACGGTGTCGCGATCCGCTATCGCCGCTACGCCGGGCTGTTCCACGGATTCCTCAGCATCCCGTCCCTCGCCGCCACCGTCGCCGCGCGCACCGAGATCTGGGCTATGGTGCGCGAGATGCTCGACCTCCCTCGGGACCCGCGGTGATCGGCACCGGTAGCGCACCTGCCGAGATCTTTCCGGCCCGCGTTCCGAGTAGGCGGTTCAGGTTCAGACCGCGGTGAAGTACTCGATCTTCGGCGCGGCCGCCAGCAAGGGAGCCATCAGCTTGCCCGCCGCGCGGAAGTGCTCCGACCGGCCGTGGGCTTCGACGGCAGCGTCGTCGGAATACAGTTCGAAGAACCGGTAGTGGTCGGCGTCGGTCTTCGAACGCACCAGCTGGTAGGTCAGATTGCCCGGCTCATTGGCCTTGATCTGTTCGACGAGATCGGCGACGACGGATTCGAACTCCGCACCCGCACCGGCTTTGACGGTCACTTCGGCGATGACTGCGATCATGATTTCTCTCCTTTTCCGTGCGACAGTACCGGCGTTCACCCACAGTGGAAGAACACGGCCTAGTCTGTTGCCGGGTCGTGTTCCTCGAGCTCCTCCGCGCGCACCCTCTGCTCGATCTCGCGCCAGCGGCCCGGCGTCGGATGGGGGTAGTCGGCGCGGTCGTCGTGTTCGGCGCCTGCCAATACGGTGGCCGCGTTGTCGATGTCATCGATCAACTGCTGCGCGAGGTCGCGTTCGGTCGCGTAGTGGCGCTGCGCCCATTGCAGCACGAGCTGCGAATAGGCCCAGCCCGGTTCGGATTTCGCGGCTTCGGCATCGATCGCGGCGCGTTGGGCGAGTTTGTCGACGTCGGCGATGTGGTCGTGCAGGATCTGCTTGAGCCGATCCGGGGACCCGAGATGGCCGAACATCACGCGCAGCAGCACATGGTGTTTGAGCACCGACGGATCGACCGGCGCCTTGTTCCACCACGTGGTCACCGCGGCCCGGCCCGCCGCGGTGATCTGGTACAGCCGTCTGGCGCGCATGGTGTTGTCGGGATCGAGCCGCGAACTCGCGAAGCCGTGCTGTTCGAGCTTCTTCAGCTCGGCGTAGATCTGGCTGTAGGACGGAGTCCAGTAGACGTAGCGCAGACTCCAGTCCGCCCATTTCTTCAGGTCGTAGCCGGAGATCTCCTCCTCGTACGAGAGCATGGCGAGCACCGCCCAGCTGGTCGGCGGCAGATTGGGCACGCCGGAGTCGGGGTCGGGGGTAGCCATGGCTGAATGCTAGCAACCGGTCTTGCCGGAATTCACCCATCAGCAACCGCTGACCGGGAGGCCGTCTTGAGGCGCCGCCCGATCTTCCCGGATTCTGGGAGGCATCGAATTCCGTTCGGAAGGACCTCTATGAATGCGGACAACGTCGTCGTCGACGCAGGTATCCCGGCCCCCGCGGACCTGCGCAGAGTGCTCGGGCACTTCGCGACGGGCGTCGCGGTGATCGCCGCCCACGACGGGACGCGACCGCTCGGCTTCACCTGTCAGTCGGTGGTGTCGGTGTCGCTGGACCCGCCGTATGTGTCGTTCTGCCCGGCCAAGAGTTCCACGAGCTGGCCGCTGCTGCGTGCGGCGGGCGCGTTGTGCATCAACATCCTGGCGCAGGAGCAGAGCGCGCTGTGCCGCCAGTTCGCGGTGAGCGGGGCCGACAAGTTCGCCGGCGTCGCGTGGGGCAGGGCGGGCAACGGCGCGCCCGCGCTGGCCGGGGCGCTGGCCCAGATCGAGGTGACGGTGGAGCTCGAGCACGACGCGGGCGACCACACCGTGGTGCTCGCCCGTATCGGTGCCCTGCGGGCCACCGAGGGCGCCGAGCCGCTGCTGTTCTACAAGGGCGGGTTCGGCGGCTTCACGGCCTGACACGACGACGGGGTGGTCCGGTGCGGACCACCCCGTCGTCGCCGCTCACGCCTCGATGATGTCGAAACCCTTGTACCCGGCGGCCGCGACCTCGGCGATGATCTCGCCGTAGACGCCGAAGCCGCCGACGAAGGGCATGAACACCCGTGGCCTGCCTTCGATGTTCGCACCCAGATACCACGAATTCGCCTGTGTCATCAGCGTTCCCGCGGCCCGGTTCACGCATTCGAGCACCCACTCCGCTACCGCGTCCCGGCGTGCCTCCAGGGCCACCGCTCCCCTGCCGTCGAGGAAGCCGATCGCCTCGGCCACCCAGTCGACGTGTAGTTCCGAGTGCAGCACCATGTTGGCCAGCACCGACGGACTGCCGGGACCGGTGAGGTTGAACAGGTTCGGAAAGCCCGTTATCCCCAATCCCAGATAGGTTTTCGGCCCTTCCCGCCACGCCTGGTTGAGTGTCTCGCCACCCCGGCCGACGATGTTCATCCGCGACACCGAGCCGGTCATCGCGTCGAATCCGGTCGCGAGCACCAGGGTGTCGAGCGGGTAGTGCGCGTCGGTGGTGTGCACGCCCGCGGCGTCGATCCGGGTGATCGGCGTGGCCTTCAGGTCGACCAGCTCGACATTGTCGCGGTTGAAGGTCTGGTAGTAGTTCGTGTCGGTGCAGATCCGCTTGGTGCCGATGGGGTGATCGTGCGGGACGAGCAGATCGGCGACCCGGGGGTCCTCGATCACGGCCCGCACCTTCTCCTCCCAGAACTCGCGGGCGGTGTCGTTGGCGGCGAGGGTGGTGAGCTGGTCGGGGAAGGTCTTGCTGAACAGCACACCGCCCAGCGCCCAGCGCTTCTCGTAGGCCTCGCGCCGTTCCCGCTCGCTCACCGCGCACGCGGATTCCGGATGCGCCTGGTGCGGTGAACCGCCGCCGCTGGCCATCGACAGCCGCCTGCGCTCGGGATAGTTCGCCTTCTGCGCGGCCCGGTCCTGTTCGGTCAGCGGCGTATTACCCGCGGGCACACTGTAATTGGCGGTGCGCTGGAACACGTGCAACCGCTCGGCCTGCTCGGCCACGCACGGGATCGTCTGGATACCGGAGGAACCGGTGCCGATCACGCCAACCCGTCGGCCGGTGAGATCGACCCCTTCGTGCGGCCAGTGCGAGGTGTGCAGGATCTGTCCGGCGAAGGTGTCGAGTCCGTCGATGGCCGGGGTGTTGGCGTTGGACAGCGGGCCGGTGGCCAGCACGACGAACCGCGCCGAGACCGCCCGGCCGGTGTCGGTGTCGACCTGCCAGCGCAGGGTCGCCTCGTCGAGCACGACATCGGTGACGCGCGTGCCGAACTCGATGTCGCGGCGCAGGTCGTAGCGGTCGGCGACGTGCTCGAGGTAGGACAGGATCTCGGGCTGGGTGGCGTACTTCTCGCTCCAGTTCCACTCCTGCTGTAGCGCGTCGTCGAAGGAGTACGAGTAGTCGACGCTCTCGACATCGCAGCGTGCGCCCGGGTAGCGGTTCCAGTACCAGACGCCGCCCACGCCGTCGCCGGCTTCGAACACCCGCACGGTGAGGCCGCTGCCGCGGAAGCGGTGCAGCGCGTAGAGGCCGGCGATGCCCGCACCGACGACGACCACGTCGACGTCGGCCGGGCCTTTCGCTGGTGCCGATGGGGTCTCGGGGTTCACAGTGCCTACCTTTCGATGGAGACCGGTTTCTCTGCGGGCGACGCTAAGGACGCGCACCGCGTTCGAGCAGGTCCCCTTCCCGCTGACCGGCACATTCGCGCATCGATGCTCTCCCGGTGATCGGGAGAGCCGCCCCACGACCACCGGCGCCGGGCCTACCGTCGAGCGCAATTCGAGGTGGTACCAGGAGGAAACAGTGGTGGACTGGAACGACGAGGTGGATGTGCTGGTCGCGGGGTCGGGTGGTGGCCTGGCCGGCGCGTACACCGCCGCCCGCGAGGGACTCAGCGTCGCGGTGGTCGAGGCGACCGACAAGTTCGGCGGGACGACGGCGTATTCGGGCGGTGGCGGGGTGTGGTTCCCCTGCAACCCCGTGCTGGAGCGCGCGGGCACCGACGACACCCTCGACGACGCAGTGACCTATTACCGCGCGGTGGTCGGTGACCGCACCCCCGACGAACTACAGCAGACCTACGTGCGGCGAGGTCGCGATCTCATCGAATACCTCGAAGCCGACGACCATTTCGCGTTCATGGTGCTGCCGTGGCCGGACTACTTCGGGAAGGCGCCCAAGGCCCGGCTCGACGGCCAGCGCCACATCATGCCGACACCGCTGCCTGCCGCGGAGATGGGCCCGCTGCGCGAATCGTTGCGCGGAACGCTGGACACCGAACGGCTCGGCGCTCCCCCGCAGGACCTGCTGATCGGCGGTCAGGCGCTGATCGGGCGGATGCTGCGCGCGATCTCGAGCTACCCGCACGCACAGCTGCACCTGGATTCGCCGCTGGTGGAACTGGTGGTCGAGGAGGGTGTGGTGACCGGCGCGATCGTCGAACGCGACGGCGGCCGCGTCGCGATCCGCGCGCGACGCGGCGTGATCCTGGCGGCAGGCGGTTTCGAGCAGAACGCCGAGCTGCGCAAGCACTACGGTGTGCCCGGCGAGGCGCGAGACACCATGGGGCCCTGGGGAAATCAGGGCAGGGCGCATCAGGCGGGCATCGCGGCGGGCGCCGACACCGATCTGATGGATCAGGCGTGGTGGTCGCCCGGACTGACCCATCCGGACGGCCGCTCGGCGTTCGCCCTGTGGTTCACCGGCGGCATCTTCGTCGATCAGGACGGCAAGCGGTTCGTCAACGAATCGGCCCCCTACGACCGGCTCGGCCGCGAGGTGATCCGCCAGATGAACGACCGCGGGCTCACCCTGCCGTTCTGGATGATCTACGACGACAAGGAGGGCGAGGTGCCGCCGATCAAGGCCACCAATGTCTCCATGGTCGAGACCGAGAAGTACGTCGAGGCCGATCTGTGGCACACCGCCGACACCCTCGCCGAGCTGGCCGCGAAGATCGGCGTGCCCGCGGCCAACCTGGAGGCCACCGTGGAGCGGTTCAACGCGAGCGTCGCCACCGGTGTCGACCCCGATTTCGGGCGCGGCGACGAGGCCTATGATCGGGCCTTCTCCAACGGCGAACCGCCGCTGGTGACCATCGACAAAGGGCCGTACCACGCGGCGGCGTTCGGCATCTCCGATCTGGGCACCAAGGGCGGGCTGCGCACCGACAGCGCGGCACGGGTCCTCGGCCGCGACGGCGAGCCGATCCCCGGCCTCTACGCCGCGGGCAACACCATGGCTGCCGTGAGCGGCGAGGTCTACCCCGGCGGCGGTAATCCGATCGGCGCGTCCATGCTGTTCAGCCACCTCGCCGTCCGCCACATCCTCGGCGAATGATCCACCCCCGGTCTTTCCCGCTGGACGGGAGAGACCGGGGCATCCGAGCCACCGGATGTGGTTCGGTTCACAGACACATCCCTTTCGACATTTCAGGAGCGACACGATGGCTTCAGCGGACGACATTCGCGCAACGGTGCGCAAATATGTGGAGGCCGTCGGCAGCGGTACGGCCGCCGACGTCGTCGCCCTCTACCGCGAGGACGCGACGGTCGAGGACCCGGTCGGCACCGAACCGCATGTCGGGCACGCGGCGATCACGAAGTTCTACGAGAACATCGAGCCGCTGGAGCGTTCGACCGAACTGTTCTCCGTCCGCGTCGCCGGTCACAGCGCCGCGTTCAGCTTCCGGGTGGTCACCAAGTTCGGTGAGCAGACCTTCACCCTCGATCCGATCGATGTCATGACCTTCGACGAGGACGCCCGCATCGTGAGCATGCGCGCGTTCTGGTCCCAGGACGACATGGTCGTCGGCTGAGCGAGGCGAAGATGACTGAGACAGAACAACACTGGGATCACGAGGTCGGCTTCCTCGTCGTCGGCAGCGGCGCGGGCGGGCTCACCGCCGCGCTGGCCGCCGCCGATCGCGGCCTGGACACCCTGGTCATCGAGAAGGCCGCCGTCTACGGCGGCAGCACCGCGCTCTCTGGCGGCGGCATCTGGGTGCCCAACAACCCGGCGCTGCTGCGCGAGGGCCTCGGCGACTCCCGCGCCGACGTGCGCGCCTACCTCGACGCCGTGGTCGGCGATCGGGTGCCGTCGGCCAACCTCGACGCGTTCATCGACGAGGGCCCGCGCATGCTGGCCTTCCTCGAGACCAGCCCGCACCTGCGTTTCCAGTGGTGCGCCGGCTATTCCGACTATCACCCCGAAGCACCGGGCGGACGGCCCGCGGGCCGCTCCATCGAGCCGCTGCCGGTCGATCTCAAACAGCTCGGCGCCGATGAGGACCTGCTGCGTCCGGCCGCGCTCGCGACACCGCCGGGGCTGTTCATCACCTCCAAGGACTTCGTCCAGCTCAATATGGTGACGCGCACCTGGAAGGCACGCTGGACCGCGCTGCTGACCGGCCTGCGGGCGATCAAGGCGATCGTGTTGCGCAGACACATGGACACGCTCGGCCGGGCCCTGATCGCCCGGCTGCGCCTGGCCGTGCGCGATGCGGGAGTGCCGCTGTGGCTCGACACCCCGTTGCGCTCGCTGATCACCGACGACACGGGCGCGGTGCTCGGCGTGCTCGCCGAGCGCGAGGGCCGCGAGATCCGGATCAGGGCGCGTGACGGTGTGCTGCTGGCCACCGGCGGGTTCGAGTACAACCAGGCCATGCGCAAGGACCACCTGCCCGAGGGCGGGCGCGACAACTTCAGCGCGGCGTCGGCGGACAACACCGGCGACGGCATCATCGCGGGCGAAAAGGTCGGCGCGGCAGTCGATCTCATGGACGACGCGTGGTGGATGCCGTCGTTTCAGCGACCGGACGGCATCAACCAGGTGCTGGTGTCGGAGCGCTCGATCCCGCGCTCGATCATCGTCGACAGCACGGGCAAGCGGTTCACCAACGAGGCATCGCCGTATGTGACGTTCGTGCACGCCCAGCTGAAGGGCGGCCACGATCCGGCCTGGCTGGTCTTCGACGCGAAAGCCAAGAGCCGCTACCCGATCGGCGGCATCGTGCCCGGCCAGAAGTTCCCGGCCTCGTGGTCGGGGGCAGGCCTGATCCAGTCCGCGCCCGATATCGAGGGACTCGCCGCCGCGATCGGCGTGCCCGCCGATGCGTTGCGCGACACCGTCGGACGTTTCAACGGTTTCGCCCGCGACGGGCACGACGCGGACTTCGGCCGCGGTGTCAGCGCCTACGACAACTACTACGGTGATCCGACGCTGGCCACGCCCGCACTCGATGTGCTGGACAAGGGCCCGTTCTACGCGCTGCGGGTGCGGATCGGCGACCTCGGTACCAAGGGCGGCCTGGTCTACAACGCCGACGCCCAGGTGCTGCGCGCCGACGGGTCCCCCATCCCCGGCCTCTACGCCGTGGGCAACACCTCCGCCGCGGTGATGGGCAACGACTACGCCGGTGCGGGCGCGACGATCGGCCCGGCCATGGTGTTCGGCTACATCGGCGCCCGCCATGCCGCCGGCGAGCGATGAGGGGGGCGGCCATGCAACCCGTCGAATGCGCTTCCTGCGGAAACAAGGTGCTGGCAGAGAAGTTCAGTCCGAGCCACACCAGTATCCAGTGGCTCGACGACGCCGAGTCCGCGTGCCCCGAGTTCGCTCGGCGCGCGGCCCTCGGTGAGCACAGCAGCTGGATCCCCACCTGCCCCGCCCTGCGCGACTCCATCGAGGACGCCGTCCGCGTCGGCGCGCTGGCGACCGATCAGCTCCGCCACGAACCGGTTCCCGGCCGACTCGGCTGACACCCAAGACCAGGAGAGAACCCCATGAACAGACTCGACAACCACCGGACGCTGGTCACCGGCGCCGCCTCGGGCATCGGCGCGGCCACCGCGCTCCGGCTGCTCGACGAGGGCGCCACGGTGGTCGCCGCCGACGTGTCGGCCGACGGCCTCGCCGCGACCAGCGCACAGGCCGCCGAACGCGGCACCGCCGACCGGCTCACCACCCTCACCCTCGACATCGGCGACGAACAGTCGGTGATCGCGGGCGTCCGGTCCTCGATCGACACCCTCGGCGGCCTGGACTCGCTGGTGAACGCGGCGGGCATCCTGCGGGCCTCGCACACCGAGCAGACCTCCCTCGACCTGTGGGACCTCATCATCCGGGTGAACCTCACCGGCACGTTCCTGGTGGTGCGCGAGGCGCTGCCCGCGCTGCTGGCCAACCCACGCGCCACCGTGGTGAACTTCAGCTCGACGTCGGCGGCCTTCGCGCACCCGTACATGGCGGCCTACGCGGCGAGCAAGGGCGGCATCCAGTCCTTCACCCACGCCATCGCCCTCGAGTACGGCGGCAAGGGCCTGCGCGCGGTCTGTGTCGCGCCCGGCAGCATCAAGTCCGGAATCACCGACGCCACACCGGGATACGTGCCCGCCGACGCCGACTGGGCCCTGTTCGGCAAGCTGTCGCCCGTCCTGCCGACCGACCGTGAATCCGGCGGCGCGGGCATGGGTGACCCCACCGCGGTGGCGGGTGTGATCGCGATGCTCGTCTCCGAGGACGGCGCCTTCATCACCGGCACCGAGATCCGCATCGACGGCGGTACCCACGCATGACCGACCTGAGCTACGAGGGCACGCTGCGCGAGATCACCACCGACGCGGGTGTGTTGCGCTACCACGAGGCCGGCGAGGGACCGCCGCTGCTACTGCTGCACGGATCAGGTCCCGGCGTGACCGGGTGGCGCAACTTCCGCGGCAATCTCGCGGTCTTCGCACAACGATTCCGTTGCCTCGTCCTGGAATTCCCCGGTTTCGGGGTGAGCGACGATTTCGGCGGGCACCCGATGGTCACCGCGCTCGACGCGGTGGTCCGTTTCGTCGACGCGCTCGGCCTGGACAGCGTCGACATCATCGGCAACTCGATGGGTGGCGGCGTGGCCCTCAACTACGCCATCGCCCACCCGGAGCGGGTCGGCAAGCTGGTGACGATCGGCGGCATCGGCCGCAACCTGTTCAGCCCCGGCCCCGGCGAGGGCATCAAGCTGCTGCAGGAGTTCACCGAGGAACCCACCCGCGAGCGGTTGATCCAGTGGCTGCATTCGATGGTGTACGACCCGGCGATGGTCACCGAGGAGCTGATCGAGGAGCGCTGGGCCCAGGCCACCGATCCCGCGACGCTGGACAGCGCTCGCCGGATGTACAGCAAGGCCGCGTTCGCGATGATGGTGCGGGCGATGGAGGCCTCCGACACACCGCCGCCGTGGGCCATGCTGCACAAGGTGGCCGCACCCACGCTGATCACCTGGGGCCGCGACGACCGGGTGAGCCCCCTCGATATGGCACTGATCCCGATGCGTACCATCCCGCGCGCCGAACTGCACGTGTTCCCCCACTGTGGGCACTGGGCGATGATCGAACGCAAGGACGAATTCGAGTCGGCCGTACTGGCTTTCCTCACCCGCAAGGACACCGCACACTGAACCAGCACAATGCGCGGGCCGCCATGAGGCAGCCCGCGCATTGCAGTTTTCGCAGCTGACCCATGCTGGCAGGATGAACTGCTATGCGCTTCACCGTGCCGACCATCGTGTCGATGATGGCGGCAGTCCTGCTCACCGGATGTTCGCTCTTTCCGCAAGGGCCCGATCAGGCCGAGCGTAACCGCTGGTCGCGGGTGATCGAGACGGCCATCGAGGCCCTTCCCGGAGTGGCCGACGCGTCACATGCGTTCCAGTACCACCCATACGGCCCCAACTCCTACTACACATCCCGACTCGTCGTGCGGCTCGAGGACAGCGCCACACCCGCCGAGACCGCGTCTGTCGTGCGCGCCATGGGTGCTCAGCAACTGCCGCCGCACTATCAAGACGACTCGACCATGTTCAAGATCCACCGGATGACGGACTCCTTTTCCGGGGACTGGCGGTTCGGGCAGGACATGGAAGTGGAAGCGAACGCGGCATACACCTGGACTCGGGTGTCAGCGGCCGATACCGGTGCGGAGATTCACTGGGCCACTCCCGGCTTCACCGCCACCGAAGACGCCCCCAAATTGACCGAATCCATCAGTGTCCGAGCGGGCTCCGAGGCCGAACCCCAGCGTGCCACCGCGGCGATGCGCCGAATCATCCAGGACTTCCCCGAACTGGCACCCAACAACTGGACAGTGTCCCCCGTTCATGGGGAAGGCATGTCCGAGCAGTACTCGCGACTGGCACCCAGTCTGACCCACTCGGACCGCCGCCCCCGTTTCCCCTCCGACGGCGAACTCGAATTGTGGGAGTGGTTCCTGACCGATCAACCCACTCCGTTCCTCGCCGAGGTGTCGGTGCTCGACCCGCCCGACGCCGCGGGCCGCACCCTGGACATCACGGTATTCCCGCCCGTCGGAGAGAAATTGAGCACCGCGCAAGCGACGCAACTCGCCGACCGGCACCTTCGTTACCTGGCCCGGCCTGGTGCTGTCGCCGACTACACGATCGTGACGCGCGACGGCCCCAGGGTCGCTGTCCTTGTCGGCGGCTGCCCCGTATCCGAGCGCGAGGTCGCACCGGAGTGGGAGCACTTCGCGCGTCAGTACGAACGTTGCTAGCGCACTAGCGCTGGGTGCTGCCCGCGTCGATGGGCAACGTCACCGCGGTGATGTAGCGGCCCTCGTCCGAGGCGAGGAACAGGGCGGCATTGGCGATGTCGACCGGGTCGACCCACGGGATGGGCAGCATGTTCATCGTCACGGCCGCCTCCGCGAATTCCTCGCGGGTGGGGTTCTCCCGGTCGGGCCGGAACACCTTGCGCACCATGTCGTTCTGGATCATCGGGGTGTCGACATTGGTCGGATGCACCGAGTTCACCCGGACATGGTGCGGGGCCAGCTCTTTCGCGAGCGAGCGCATCAGCCCCACCACCCCGTGTTTGGCGGCGGTGTAGTGCGCCACGCCCACCAAGCCGCGTAGTCCGGCGATCGAGCTGGTCAGGATCATCGCGCCGCCGCCGCGCGCGATCAGGTGCGGGGTGGCGGCCTTGCACGTCTGCCACACCCCGGTCAGATTGACGTCGATCATCGTCTGCCACTGCTGTTCGGTCAGTTCCAGTGCGCCGCCGCTGGAACTGATTCCGGCGGTGGCGCACACGATGTCGAGGCCGCCCAGCTGCTCGACGGCGGCATCGACCGCGGCCCGCAGCGCCGCGCCGTCGCGGACGTCGACGGCCGCGGCGACGATCCGCGCGCCGGTCGCCTCGACCGAGCGCACGGTCTCGGCGAGGTCGTCGTGGGTCGCTCCCGGCGACACCACGGTCTCGACCGGCCCGCAGATGTCGACGGCGACGATGTCGGCGCCTTCCTCGGCCAGCCGGATCGCCTGTGCGCGGCCGATACCGCGCGCCGCGCCGGTGATCAGCGCGATCTTGCCCGAAACCCGTCCCATGTCACACCTTCTGAGTAAGTCCGGCATCCACCACGAGCTGGATTCCCGTCACGTAACGGGACTCGTCGGATGCGAGGAAGAGCACGGCATTGCTGATGTCGACCGGGTCCACCCACGGAACGGGCAGAATCGTGCGCCGGGCCAGCGCCTCCGCCGCGTCCTGCTGCGTCGGATTCGTCAGGTCGGGGCGCAGTTTCGCGTACACCGCGTCGTTGAGGATCATCGGCGTGGCGACCGAGCCGGGATGCACCGTGTTCACCCGGATCCCGCGCGGGCCGAGTTCGTTGGCCAAGGTGCGGGCGAGGCCCACCACGGCGTGCTTGCTCGCCGAGTAGTGCGCGGCGGCGGCCGCGCCGACGATGCCGTTGGTGGAGCTCACGATCACGACCGAGCCGCCGTCGGACAGGGCGGGAACGGCCGCGCGCACCGTGTGCCACATGCCGGTGAGGTTGATGTCGATGGTGCGCTGCCAGGCCTGATCCGACAGTTCCCAGGACAGACCGAGGTCGGTGTAGATGCCGGCGTTGGCCACGATCACGTCGAGGCGGCCCAGTGCGGCGACGCCGTCGGCGACCGCCACGTCCAGGGCTGCCTGATCGCGTACGTCGGCGATGCCGGTGACGCACTGGCGACCCGTTGCCTCGACTTCGCGTGCGGTCTCGGCCAGCTCGGGCGCGGCGGCCTCGATGTCGAGGGCGATGATCTCGGCGCCTTCCTCGGCCAGCCGACGGCAATGGGCGCGGCCCATTCCCCCGGCCGCGCCGGTCACCAGCGCGACGGTGTGCTGCATGCGGTTCATCGGGTGCCCCCGGAGAATCTGGTGTCCACGAGCCCGACGCTAGGGTCGCCGCCCACCGTATCCGCCCTGGTCTTCCCGGTCAGCGGGCAGTGCGCCGCGATCTCCCGGCCACCGGGAGCCACGGGCTCCGCCACGTAGGCGAGCCTGCGACGGTTGCTCGGCAAGACCGGTTCCGAGATCGAGGAGAACACCAGTGACGAGGGCGACTGTCGACGTTCCGCGGAGCTCGCGGGTGGTGACGCTGCGCGTATCCGCGGTGATCGAGGAGACCGCGGACGCGCGAACGCTGGTGTTCGAGGTGCCCGAGGCGGTCGCCGACCGCTTTGCCTTCCGTCCGGGCCAGTTCCTCACACTGCGGATCCCGAGTGAGCGGCCCGAACCGGTGGCACGCTGCTATTCGCTGGCGAGTTCGCCGTTCACGGGCGATCCGCCGCAGGTCACGGTCAAGCGCACACCCGGGGGCTACGGCTCGAACTGGTTGTGCGACAACATCGCTGTCGGCGACACCCTCGATGTGCTGCCGCCGCAGGGCGCCTTCACCCCGGCCTCGCTCGACACCGATCTGCTGTTGTGGGCAGCGGGCAGCGGCATCACACCGGTGATGTCGATCCTGCGTTCGGCCCTGGCCCGCGGCACGGGCAAGGTGGTGTTGTTCTACGCCAATCGCGAGCAGGAATCGGTGATCTTCGCCGACGCCCTGCGCGATCTCGTCGCGCGGTACCCGGGCCGGATCACTGTGGCGCACTGGCTCGAATCGCTGCAGGGCCTGCCGACCGCGGCCCAGCTGGCCGACTTCGCCGCGCCGTATTCTTCCTTCGCGGCGTTCGTGTGCGGGCCCGGCCCGTTCATGTCGGCGGTGACCGAGGCGCTCTCGGGCGCCGGGTGGCCGCGCGAACGCGTCACCACCGAGGTGTTCGTCTCGCTGTCCGGTGATCCGTTCGCCGAACCCGAGCCGCTCGACCCCGTCGACGACACGGATGCCGCACGCGTGGAGGTGGAGCTCGACGGGACGGTGCACGCGCTGAGCTGGCCGCGCTCGCGCACCCTCGTCGACGTCATGCTCGCCGACGGGCTCGATGTCCCCTACTCCTGCCGCGAGGGCGAGTGCGGATCGTGCGCGTGCACCGTCGTCGACGGCGAGGTCACCATGGCCGACTCGGCGATCCTCGATCAGGACGACATCGACGCCGGGTACACCCTGGCCTGCCAGGCCCGCCCGCGCACCGACCGGGTCCGTATCCGCTTCTGAGCGAGAGGTGTTCTGTGGCAACCGATACCGCGCGGCCCGATGTCGGCTTCGGCTCGGACCGTGGGCCGGTGCTCGCGTCGCTGATGCTCGCCACCGGACTCGTCGCGCTCGATTCGACGATCCTGGCGACCGCGGTGCTGTCGATCACCGACAGTCTCGGCGACTTCACGCTGTTCCCGTGGCTGTTCACGAGCTATCTGCTCGCCCAGGCCGTCACCGTGCCGATCTACGGCGCGCTCGCCGACACCTTCGGGCGCAAGCCGGTGATGCTGTTCGGCATCGTGGTGTTCGCGCTGGGCTCGCTGCTGTGCGGGCTGGCGAGCAGCATGCTCGCCCTGATCGTGTTCCGCGCCGTCCAGGGCATCGGCGCCGGCGCCATCCAGCCCACCACCATGGTCATCGCGGGTGATCTGTACACGTTGGCCGAACGTGCCACGGTCCAGGGCTATCTGGCCGGGGTGTGGGCGGTGGCATCGGTGACGGGCCCGCTGCTCGGTGGTATCTGCGCCGACTATCTCGGGTGGCGGTGGATCTTCCTGGTCAACCTGCCGCTGGCCGCGCTCGCCGCCTGGATGCTGATCCGCAACTTCCACGAGTCCGTACCGCGGCGCCGGCGCAGCATCGACTACGCCGGGGCGGTGCTGTTGACGCTCGGTGCGGGGTCACTGGTGCTCGGACTGCTCGAGGGCGGTCACGCGTGGACGTGGGGATCGCCGGTCGGTATCGCGGTCTTCGGGTGTGCCGGACTGTCGCTCACGCTGTTCGTCGTCGTCGAAGCGCTTGCCACGCAACCGATTCTGCCGCTGTGGGTGTTCACCCGGCGGGTGGTGATCGCCGGCAGTGTCGCGGCAATGCTGGGCGGGGCGCTGCTGTTCGGGTTCACGACGTATGTGCCGATGTTCAATCAGGGCGTGCTCGGGTCGAGCGCCTTGGTCGCGGGCCTCGTCACCGGAGCGCTCACCCTCGGCTGGCCGTTGGCCGCGGCCAGAGCTGGAAAGGTGTATCTGCGCTTCGGGTTTCGCACGTGCGCGGTGCTGGGCAGTACCGTCGCGGCAATCGGCGCGGTGACGACCCTGCTGCTCGACGAGGATTCGGCGCTGTGGCAGGTCGCCGTGTCGTGTTTCGTGGTGGGCGCGGGCATGGGCTTGGTGGCCACACCCACGCTCATCGCGGCGCAGACGAGCGCGCGCTGGGCCGAACGCGGGGTCGTCACCTCCGCCACCATGTTCGCGCGATCGCTGGGCAGCGCGGTGGGAGTCGCGGTCTTCGGTGCGATCGTCAACGCACGCCTCGCCGGGGTCGGTGCACCGACCCCGCAATCACTCTCCGCCGCAATACATCTCGTGTTCGTGTCCATCGCTGTCATGACCGTTGTGCTGGTGGCCGCGTGCGCGGCGATCCCGCGCCGGGCCGGGGAATTTCCTGTCCATCCAGCGGGAGAGCCCGGCCCGGTGAGCCGTCTGGACCACGAGCATGGGGTGGCATCACCAGACGAGAAGAGGGAGCCAGGATGCTGACAACCGGCATGCGCACCGAGCTCGCCGCCGAACTGGCGCGGGCGGAGCTGGATCGGGTGGCCGTGTCCCCCGTCGTCGACCGGTATCCGGGCATCGATGTGGTGGACGCGTACGAGGTCCAGCTGCTCAATATCCGGCGCAGGCTGGACGACGGCGGGAAGGTCGTCGGGCACAAGGTGGGGCTGTCGTCGAAGGCGATGCAGCAGATGATGGGCGTCGACGAGCCCGATTACGGTCACCTGCTCGCCGACATGGAGGTCTTCGAGGACGTCCCCGTCGACAGCACCAAGTTCCTGCTGCCCCGGGTGGAGGTCGAGGTCGGGTTCGTTCTCGGCGCCGATCTGCCCGGCGAGGACTGCACCGAAGCAGACGTGCTGGCCGCGACCGTCGCCTACGCGCCGTCGATCGAGCTGATCGACTCGCGGATCACCGACTGGAAGATCGGACTCGCCGACACCATCTCCGACAATGCTTCGTCGGCCGGGTTCGTCCTCGGCAAGGAACGCGTCGCCCCGGGCGATATCGATATCACCGCGATCGACGCCGTGCTCACCCGCAACGGTGAGATCGTCGCCGAAGGGCGCAGCGACGCGGTCCTCGGGGATCCGGCGATCGCGGTCGCCTGGCTGGCCCGCAAGGTCGCGACCTTCGGGGTCCGGCTGAAAGCGGGCGACATCGTGCTGCCCGGTTCCTGTACCCGCGCCATCGACGCCCGACCCGGCGACGATTTCCGCGCCGACTTCACCGGACTCGGCTCCGTCCGCTTGTCGTTCACCTGAGCCGATCCCACCCGCGGCCTGTCCGGGCCGCCATTCCTCGAGGAGGCCAACCGTGTCCCACGGTTCCGTCACCGCCGCGATCGTAGGATCCGGCAACATCAGCACCGACCTGCTCTACAAACTGCTGCGCTCGGAGTCCATCGAGCCCCGCTGGATGATCGGCATCGACCCCGACAGCGAGGGGCTCAAACGCGCTCGCGGGCTCGGCCTGGAAACCTCCGCCGAGGGCGTGGACTGGTTGCTGGCCCAGGACGAGAAGCCGGACATGGTCTTCGAGGCGACCTCGGCCTACGTCCACCGCGCCGCCGCGCCCCGCTACGCCGAACTCGGCATTCGCGCCGTCGACCTCACCCCCGCCGCGGTGGGTCCGGCCGTGGTGCCACCGGTGAACCTGGCCTCGCTGCTGGAAGCACCGAACGTCAACATGATCACCTGCGGTGGCCAGGCGACGATCCCGATCGTCGCGGCCGTCTCTCGCGTCGTGCCGGTGCCCTACGCCGAGATCGTCGCCTCCGTGTCGTCGGTCTCCGCCGGACCCGGCACCCGCGCCAACATCGACGAGTTCACCAAGACCACCAGCCGTGGCGTCGAAACGATCGGCGGCGCCCAGCGCGGCAAGGCGATCATCATCTTGAACCCCGCCGAACCGCCGATGATCATGCGCGACACCATCTTCTGCGCCATCCCCGACGACGCCGACCACGACGCGATCACCGCCTCCATCCACCAGATGGTCGCCGACATCCAGCAATACGTGCCCGGCTACCGCCTGCTCAACGAACCCCAGTTCGACGAACCCTCCGTCGTTTCCGGTGGACTGGCGAAGGTTTCGGTATTCGTCGAGGTCGAAGGCGCCGGCGATTTCCTGCCCCCGTACGCGGGCAACCTCGACATCATGACCGCCGCCGCGACCGAGGTCGGCGAGGTCATCGCCGGTCAGATCCTCTCGGCCCGGGTGTAAGGAGCTTGTGAAACCATGGTCTATTCAGCAGAACTCGACATCCGGATCACCGACACCTCCCTGCGTGACGGCTCCCACCACAAACGCCACCAATTCACCGCCACCGAAGTCCGCGACATCGTCGCCGCCCTCGACGGCGCCGGCGTCCCCGTCATCGAAGTCACCCACGGCGACGGCCTGGGTGGTTCCTCGTTCAACTACGGATTCTCCAAAACCCCCGAACAACAACTCATCACCATCGCCGCCGAAACAGCCAACAACGCCAAGATCGCGTTCCTGATGCTGCCCGGCGTCGGCGTCAAAGAAGACATCAAGATCTCCCAGGACAACGGCGCCTCGATCTGCCGCATCGCCACCCACTGCACCGAAGCCGACGTCTCCATCCAGCACTTCGGCTACGCCCGCGACCTCGGCCTGGAAACCGTCGGCTTCCTCATGATGTCGCACACCCAACCCCCCGAAGCCCTCGCCGAACAGGCTCGGATCATGGCCGACGCCGGCTGCCAGTGCGTCTACATCGTCGACTCCGCCGGCGCGCTGGTCCTCGAACAAGTCTCCGACCGCGTCGCCGCCGTCGTCGCCGAACTCGGCACCGACGCCCAGGTCGGGTTCCACGGCCACGAAAACCTCGGCCTCGCCGTGGCCAACTCCGTCTACGCGGTGCGCGCCGGAGCCACCCAGATCGACGGCTCCACGCGCCGCTTCGGCGCCGGCGCGGGCAACACCCCCGTCGAAGCCTTCGTCGGCGTCTCCGACAAACTCGGCATCACAACCGGTGTCGACTTCTTCGCCATCGCCGATGCCGCCGAAGACGTCGTCCGCCCCGCCATGCCCCAAGAATGCCTGCTCGACCGGCAGTCACTGATGATGGGCTACGCGGGCGTCTACTCCAGCTTCCTCAAGCACGCCGAACGCCAAGCCGAACGCTACGGCGTCTCCGCCGCCGAAATGCTCGTCCGCGCGGGCAAACGCAAACTCGTCGGCGGCCAGGAAGACCAACTCATCGACATCGCCCTGGAACTCCAGCGCGAAGCCGCCGTCACGGTCTGAAGCACCCGAGTCGGTCACCATCGCCCCGCGTGGATCGCACGTGGGGCGATGGTGACTTTCCACGAAGAACACGGTGCGGATATGGTCTCGTCGGCGAAATCCACTGTCCGAATGGACATTTCGAGTGGGTCGGCTATCGTCTGTCGCACGCCGTTCGGGACCGGTCGACGTGCGACCACCGCACGCCGGGTCCCGATGAAGTGGGGGATCATGGCCCAGCGGAGTCATCGCAAGCAGACCGGTCAGCTGATCACGCCTGACGGCGCGCCCGGCGACGGCGTGGACCAGGTGCACGTCAGCGGTGCGATCTCCCTGCCCGTCCCCCCGGATGCGCTGTGGGACCTGCTGTCGGAACCGGACAGTATCGCCGCGTGGATGTCCGAACTCCACGCCTGGAGCGGCCCGGGACCGGATCGAGTCGGTGCCGATCTCGAACTCGCCGCACAGGTCCAGATGTTCGACATGCGCCACGACGTGCGGCTGGTCGTCACCGAATACAGCCCGACCCGCAGTTGGACGATGACGTGCGGCGGGGTAACCGGCATCGCGGTCACCTTCGCGGTCGAACTCGATCACTCGCGCGACCTCTCGCGCGCCACTCTTCGCACCGGCCTGCACGGCCGGGTGCTACGAGACGCCGACGCGGTCGTGCTTCGCGACGCCCTCCAACGCGGGCTCGACGCGAACCTCCGGAACCTGGCCGACATCGCCGACGCCGACGGAATCACTGTCCGGCCCCCGGTCGCCGTCGTGCACCACCCGGGATGAGGCGCCGGGTTCACCGGCATTTCAAGCGACGCGCGCGTGTTCCTCGACCGCCGCGGGCTCCTGCACCGGCTGCGCCGGCCGACGTCCGGTGACGAGGAACAAGACAACCAGCCCGACCGCCAGCCACACATACGTGTCGCCGATGATGTGCTGATCCCACGTCCATGAGGTCTCACGGTGTTCGCCGTCGGGCAGGAAACTGTGCGGCGCGATCACGAAGACCGCGGCGACGACGACGGTCGTGGCGTACCAGCCGCGAGCGCTGCTGAGCGGCAGGGTGCGGGCGTGGCAGACCATCGCCAGCAACGCGGGCGCGATCCAGACCCAGTGGTGCGACCACGAGATCGGCGACAGCAGCAGCGTGAAGACCGCGTTGAGCGACAGCGCGATCGCGGGGGCGTCGGCGGCCTTGCGCATCGCGGCGACGACCAGGACCAGCAGCAGGGCGCCCAGCACGAGCCACAGCGCGTCGAACGGCAGGCCGGTGATGTGCAGGCGGGCCATGACCGCCTGGATCGACTGATTGGTGTGGAAGGCCGAGCCGCTCAGGCCCGAGACGTTGCCGAGGCCGCCGAACCAGTAGCGGGTGGATTCGGTGGGCAGGAACGCGAAGGACGCGATGGTGGCGATCGCACCGGTGCCCGCGGCGGTCGCGGCGGCCTTGTAGTCCTTGCGGACCAGGAAGTAGAGAACGAACGCGGCGGGCGTGAGTTTGATGGCGGCAGCCAGGCCGATCAGCATGCCGCGCGGGTAGCGGGTCTTCGGCAGCAGGCAGTCGGTGGCGACCAGCACCATCAGCAACAGATTGACCTGACCGAAGTCGATGGTCGAGCGAACCGGTTCCAGCAGCATCGCCAGCGGAACCGCGCAGGCGGTGACGAGCAGGGCGACCTGCTTGCGGTCCGGGTGGTAGCGGCGGGCGACCAGATACAGCGTCCAGGCGACCGCGGCGATCGACACCACGACGTAGAGGATCTTCGCCGTGCCCCACGGCAGCAGCGCGAACGGCGCGAGCGCGATGGCCGCGAACGGCGGGTAGATGAAGGGCAGACCGATGCCGATCGTGGTCTTGGGCAGCTGACCGTACATATCGGCGCCGTCGCGCATCGCCTCGATGCCGAGGCGGTAGACCTGGAGATCGATGAATCCGTCGGAATAGCGTTCGAAGGGCCAGATCGGCGTCCTGACACAGACCACCGACACAATGGTGAGCAACACCGGCACCAGCCACCATGCTCGATTGATCGGGCGCGGGGAACGCTCTTGCTCGGGGTGGGTGGTGTCACTACTCATCCGCGGCGACTATACCGACTCGCGCGCGCTACCGGGGCACCGCCCATCGGCGGCGGTGACGTGCGCAATAGCCAGGCGGATGCCCGCCCACGAACCGAACGCGCTGAATGCAGGGCTGGTCAGTCACCGCGGTTGTAGCGGGTCAGGTAACCGGCCATGGCCGCGACATCCTCGTCTGTCCAGTCGGCGAAACGCGCTTGGAAGGCCTCCCGGCGCCGACGTTCTGCCTCGCCGGCGACGGCTCGGCCCTCGAGGGTGGCGCGCAGGACGTGATTGCGCCGATTACCGGGATCGACCGCGCGTTCGAGGTAGCCGAGCTTCTCGAGTGCGCCGACCTGCCTGCTGACTGTCGATTTGTCGAGCAGGAACTGCTCGGCCAGGTCAGTGGCCAGGCAACCGTCGCGTTCGAGGATCAGGTCGAGAATGCTGTAGGCGACCAGGCTCAGCTCGGGATGTAGTTCGGCGGCGCGGCCGCGGGCACGGCGGGCGAAGGCGGTGAGTTCCCGCTGGATGGTGTCGACAGCCTGGGTTCTTGTGCTCCGCGCGTTCATAGTTGTATCATACAACCATACATAGTTGCATTTACCAACTGTTTGGAGATCTGTCCCGATGACTCGCACCCAGTTCCGGCACGTCGCCGGACATCTGCTGACGCCGCTGCTGATGTGTCTCGGCATGGCTTTGGCCTACCTCGGCGCGTTCCATCAGCCCGAGCCGAACAATCTCGCGCTCGCCGTGGTCGGCGACTCCCCGCAGACGATGGTGCTGGCACAGACGATGAAGGACAAGGGCGGCGCCGGGCTCGACATGGTCACCGTGCCCGATCGCGACGCGGCCATCGACGCGCTGCGCAATCGCGAGCTCGTCGGCGCCTATGTGCCCGACGGCACCAGGCCGGAGCTGCTGGTCGCCACCGCGAGCTCCGATACCGGCGCGATGGCCGCGGAGGTGGCGTTCCGGTCGGTGTCGGATCATCAGGGCGTACCGCTGGTGGTCACCGATGTGACGACCAAGGCGGGCGGTGACCCGACCGGGCAGGGCATCTTCTTCCTGCTGGTCGCGTTGAGCGTGGGCGCGTACGGCAGCGTCGCGGTGATCGGCGCGGCGGGCGCGCTGCTGCGGATGCGGGTGCGCGCCGCGATCGGCGTGGTGACCGCGCTGATCGTCAGCCTCATCGGCGTTGTGGTGGCAGGTCCGGTGTTCGGCGTGATCGACACCGATCTCGCGAGCGTGTTCGCCATCGCCTGGGTCTACGCCTCGGGCATCATCCTGATCGGCATCGGCCTGCACACGTTCTTGAAGCGCTGGACCACCCTCGCCCTGATCACCCTGTTCGTGATGCTGAACTTCACCACCTCCGGCGGCGTCTACGGGCCCGAACTCCAGAACGGGTTCTTCGGTGCGCTGCACTCGTTCTGGAACGGCGCCGACTTCGTCGAAGGCCTGCGCAGTCTGCTCTACTTCGACGGTGGCGCCGGGTTCGGCTCCCGCCTGTTCGGGTTGTTCGCCTGGCTGGTCGTGGGTGTGGCGCTGGTCGTGGTGGCCGGTCGGTACGAGGCCCGCCACGCTCCCCAGCCGGTCGCACCTGCCGCGGTCGAGGAAGAGATCGGCGAATCGGTCGCCGTCTGAGCCGTCGCTACCACGCCTGATCAGTCAGGTCAGGCCCCGGCGAATCCCGTTGCCCGACATCCGGACACACTGTTGCGGACCTCATCGACCGGGGTCGCCGGGGCACTGTCGTTTTCAGTGGCAGTCTTGTCGTGAATCGACCACGACTCCACGTAGACACGAGTACGGTGTAGCGCGCAACCGCGGACAGTCTGGCGCCGCGAGGGGGTGTAACAGCGGAAAGGGCGGGTGCCACCGATGAACGATCCCGACGCGCAACGCCCTGGCGACCCACTCCCCCTCGATCAGCGCTACGACGGCGCCGATCCGATCGAATGGTGCGGTGCGGCGGTCTATCCCATGTACACCGAGGCGCTGCCCGCCGGAACGACGGCGGTGCATCTGCGCGCGCTGTCGGTGATGGCACCCGAGGACGTGTCGGGTCTCGGCCTCGGCCTCTCCGTCCACGACGGGCACGTGAATCTGAACGGGAAATCGCTGGCGGGCGTCGACATCTGGTACGAAGCCCTCGCCGACGGCATCGACATCTCGGTGACCGCGGACGCACCCGACGCGCTGTTCACCCTCACACCGGTCTGGGTGGCCGAATCGGGCACACACCAATCCTGGACCGGCAACTACGGCATGGTCGTCGACCTGCTCCCCGACGGGGCCTCGACCCTGTGGTGCAGCACCGGTCCCGGCACACCCGATTTCAACGAACTGGTCGTCGAACTCAGCACCGGCCCGGCCGAACCGGCACGCCTCGAACCACCCCTCGACATGGTCGACCCGGCGACGACACCGCTCAGCCCGGCCCCTTCGACTCCCCCCGTCGAACCGAGTCCCCCAGCCGCTTCCACCGAACCGACACCATCGGCTCCCCTACCGAAAATCTCGATCGCGCCGGCCGACCCGCCGCAGCCCCCACGAACCAGCCAGGGCGTCGGCGGCGCCCTCCACGAACTGGGAACCGCCATGCACGAACGCGGCGAACACGACTCGGCCCGCGCCCTCTGGACCCAAGCCGCACAGGCAGGCCACAGCGGCGCCGCCTACGACCTGGGCGCCCTGCTCCTCCAGCAAGGCGAACGCGCCGCCGCCGAACGATGGTGGAAGGCCGCCGCCCACGACGACCCACGCGCCGCGGCCTCCCTCTCCGCCCTGTCCGAACAGCCTTAGGACGAGAAAACCGCCACCCGCGGTGATCCGCGGGCGGCGGCTTCGTGGCCGGCCTGTCTAGGGCGCCTGGTCCGCCAGCACCGCACCGGCTTCGGCCGAGACCTCACGCAAGGGCGTGAAATCGCGGGCGGCGATGTGGTGCGGGCGGCGCTGGGGAGCCGCGAAAGGCTCCACCAGGGCGTTTTCCACGCTGTTGAACACCAGGAAGATGTTCGAGCGCGGGAACGGGGTGATGTTGTTCGACGAACCGTGCATCATGTTGGAGTCGAACAACAGCGCCGAACCGGCCCGCCCGGTGAACTGGGTGATGCCGTAGCGGGCGGCCAGGAACGTGACGTCGTCCGTCGTCGGGACCCCGATTCGCTGCTCGCGCAACGACTCCCGATAGTGACCGCTCGGCGTTTCGCCCAGGCACGGCACGAAGGTGCGGTGTGAACCGGGCATCAGCATCAGGCTGCCGTTGAACGGGTAGTTGTCGGTCAACGCGATCGACAGACTCACCGCACGAGGGGTGGGCATGCCGTCCTCGGCGTGCCAGGTCTCGAAATCGGAATGCCAGCCGAAACCGCTACCACCGAAACCGGGCATGTAGTTCACCCGGGTCTGATGCAGGTACACCGGCGAACCGAGGATCTGCTCGGCCAGGCCGGCGATCCGCGACTCGGCGACCAGCTCCGCGATCGGTTTGCTGAGCTGATGCACCTGGAACACCGAACGGACCTGCCCCGCAACGGGTTCCACGATCACCCGTTCGTCGCCGTAGAGCACGGGGTCGGCCGCGAGGTGGCCGACCTCGGCGCCGAAGGCGGCCACCTCGTCGGGGGTGAGCAGGTCGGGGATCGTCGCGAAACCGTTCGCGTCGAACCCGATCAGCTCCGGCGAGGTGACCTGGCCCCACACCGTGGGATCGGTGCGTTCGATATGCGGGGCCGGCTCGGACAACCGGGTCGGGTAGCGGTCGAGCTGATCAGACACTGGCGCCATCCTCCTCGATAATCAGCGGATACACCCCGTTCTCATCGTGTACCTCGCGGCCGGTGACCGGCGGATTGAAAACACACAACATGCGCAGCTGGGTGCGGGCGGTGACCTGGTGACGTTCGTGGCCGTCGAGCAGGTACATCGAGCCCGGGCCAAGCTCGTACGTTGTCTGGTTGTCGAGATCGAGCAGGCTGCCCTCGCCCTCGACCAGCCACACCGCCTCGACGTGATTCTGGTAATGGAACCGGTGGACGGTGCCTGCCTCGATTGTAGTCTCGTGGAAGGAGAAACCGACCTTGTCGCCGCCGAGCACGATGCGCTTGCTGCGCCAGCCCGGACCTGCCACATCGCGTTCGGTGCCGGTGATCTCTTCGGTGGTGCGCACGATCATGCGGCACCGCCACAAACGGTGTCGATCGAGGAGACCAGCACCGACAGGCCCTGATCGAGTTCGTCGCTGCCCAGCGTCAACGGCGGCAACAGTTTCACGACCTCGTCCATCGACCCCGAGGTCTCCACCAGCAGACCCTGTTCGAACGCGGTGCGGCACACCTTGCCCGCCTGCGACGGGTCGTCGAAGACGATGCCGTGCACCATGCCGCGTCCACGAGTGGACACTCCGGCATGCCGCTGCGCGACCGCGTCGAGCGTGCGGCCCACGTAGGCGCCGTTCTCGGCGGTGCGCTGGGCGAGTTTGTCGTCGGACCAGTACTCGCGCAAGGCGGCGGTCGCGGTGACGAAGGCGGGGTTGTTGCCACGGAAGGTGCCGTTGTGCTCACCGGGCGCCCACTGGTCGTGCTCGGGCTTGAGCAGTACCAGCGCCATCGGCAGCCCGTAGCCGCCGATCGACTTGGACAGCGTCACGATGTCGGGGGTGATGCCGGCGATCTCGAAGGAGAAGAACGGGCCGGTGCGCCCGCAGCCCATCTGCACGTCGTCGACGATGAGCAGGATGTCGCGCGCGGCGCACAGTCCGGCCAGGTGACGCAGCCATTCGGCGCGGGCCAGGTTGACGCCGCCCTCACCCTGCACGGTCTCCACGATCACCGCGGCGGGGCGATCGAAGCCCGAGGAGCTGTCGTCGAGGACGCGCTGCATCCAGCCGAAGTCCTCGATGGTGTTGTCGAAGTAGCCGTCGTAGGGCATCGGGGTGGAGTGCTCGAGCGGCACCCCGGCACCGGCCCGCTTGGCGGCGTTGCCGGTCACCGACAGCGCACCGAGGGTCATGCCGTGGAAGGCATTGGTGAAGCTCAGGATGGTCTTGCGGCCGGTGACCTTGCGGGCCAGCTTGAGCGCCGCTTCGACGGCATTCGCGCCGGTCGGGCCAGGGAACTGGACCTTGTAGTCGAGGCCACGCGGCGAGAGCAGGTTGTCGCGGATGGTCTCGAGCAGTTCACGCTTGGCCACCGTCGACATGTCCAGGCCGTGGGTGATGCCGTTGCTGCCGATGTATTCCAGCAGCGCCTTTTTCAGAATCGGGTTGTTGTGTCCGTAGTTCAACGCGCCGGCGCCTGCGAAGAAGTCGAGGTATTCGCGGCCCTGCTCGTCGCGCAACCAGGCGCCTTCGGCGGTGCTGAAGATGGCCGGCCAGTCACGGCAGTATCCGCGCACGTTCGATTCCATGGCCTCGAAAATGCTGGTGTCGGTGGTCGTGATCATCGTCGTTCCTCCTGGCGCTGAGCCGGTGAAATCACATACAGCAGCTCTGCCTCGTGTGAATCGGGGAAATCGTTTTCTTCGAACAGGTCCTCGGTGCGCAAATCGGCACCGCGTTCCCGGGCCACCGCGGAGAACAGCGCATGCGAGGCGGTGTTTCCGGGTGAGATCGTGGTTTCCAAGGTGGTGATGCCCGCGCCGGCAACCGAATCGAGCAGCGCGTGCAGCATGGCGGCGGCCAGGCCGCGGCCACGAGCTTGCGCGTCGACGGCGATCTGCCAGACGAACAGCGTGTCCGGAGCTTCCGGACGCACATATCCGATGACGAATCCGACGGGCTGACCGTCACTTTCGGCAACCAACGAGGTTGCGGCGAAATCGCGACACCACAGCAGGTACGCGTAGCTGGAATTGACGTCGAGTACCTGCGAATCGCGGGCGATCCGCCACAGCTGGGCACCGTCGCCCAGCCGTGGATGACGCAATCTCGGTTCCGAACCAGGGGCCGCCGCGCTGGCGGCCGGCTCGATGGACATGGTGGACGTTGTCATATATCTAACGTGCCCAGCCGACTTTGCGGTCTTTGTGTCGAGCTCTTTGCGGTTGTATGACGAATCGTTTACTACGACTGCACGTCGAGGCGATACCCGAGACCGCGCACGGTAACCACGATGCGCGGGTCGGACGGGTCGCGTTCGATCTTGGTACGCAGGCGCCGCACGTGGACGTCGACGATGCGCTCGTCACCGAAAAAGCCCTGATCCCACACTCTTTCGAGCAGTACGGATCGACTCAGCACGCGACCGGGGGTCTCCGCCAGTTCACACAGCAACCGGAATTCGGTGACCGTGAGGTGGATCTCCTCGGCGCCGCGGCGCACCGCGCCCGCGTCGGCCGCCAGCACCAGTGGCGCGTGCGGATCGGCGTCGAGCACGGCCTCGGGGGTCGTGTCGCGATCGGCGGTGATGCGGGCGCGGCGGCGGAGCGCGCGCATCCTGGCGGTGATCTCCTTGATTTCGAACGGCTTGCTCACGAAGTCGTCGGCCCCCGCCTCCAGGGCCGCGACCACGTCGTGGGTGTCGTACCGGGTGCTGATCACGATGATCGGCACGTCGTGGTCACGACGGATCTCCCGGATGCAGTCGAAGCCGTCGGCTTCGCCGCGCATCAGGTCGACGATCATCAGATCGGGTGGCCCGTCGTTCCGCAGCCGATCGAGGGCGTCGGAAGGGACGCCTGCCTCGGCTACGGCATACCCTTCGTCT
This sequence comes from Nocardia sp. NPDC057272, assembly GCF_042668615.1. Lineage (NCBI taxonomy): Bacteria > Bacillati > Actinomycetota > Actinomycetes > Mycobacteriales > Nocardiaceae > Nocardia > Nocardia sp. NPDC057272. Next base: position 259,147 of record NZ_JBHUYK010000004.1, read on the forward strand.
TCCATCGCGCGACGCAGGTCGCCGCGCATCTGGACATCGTCGTCCACGATCATCAGGTTCGCGCTCATGTGTGTGCACATCCTTTGCTGACACGCCGGGCGTGCGCCGGTGCACTGGGGGGTTTCGCGTCCCCAGACCGACACGACTACCCGCCTTCGAGCTTGTTACCGATCTGTTATGTACCCAGACTGCCCCCGGCGTAAACCCGTCGTAACAATTCGCCCGGTCGATCGGCGGTTCAGCGGTGCCGCTCCGATGGCATAGTCGTGGGCGTGACCCCGACTTTTGCTGACATCGAAGCCGCCGCGGCGCGGATCGACGGGCTGGTTCGCCCACTCACCGTCGCACCTGCCGGACCAGGGCCCGACCCGCTGTGGTTCGCGCTGGAGTTCTTGCAGTTCACCGGCACTTTCAAGGCGCGCGGGGCGCAGAACTTCGTCCGTGCGCATGCCGCCGCGGGAACGTTGCCGGACGCGGGTGTGACGATCGCCTCAGGTGGCAATGCCGGGCTGGCGTGTGCGTGGGCGGCGCGCGAGGCAGGGGTGCCCGCGACGGTGTTTCTGCCCGAGACCGCTCCCCCGGTCAAAATTGGTCGACTTCGTGACTACGGCGCCGAGGTTCGACTGATCGGTCCGGAGTACAAGCAGGCGCTGGCTGCGTGCCGGGAGTTCGCCGAGACCAGCGGTGCGCTGGCCGCCCACGCCTACGACCATCCGCTCGTCGCGGCGGGTGCGGGCACACTGATGCGCGAGATCCAGGCGCGGATCCCTGACCTGGATACGGTGCTCGTCGCTGTCGGTGGTGGCGGGTTGTTCACCGGAACAGCGGTCGCAGCACAGCATTTCGGGATTCGCACGGTGGCCGTCGAACCACAGGGCTGTCGATCGCTGAATGCCGCGCTCGAAGCCGGTCACCCGGTGGATGTCACCGTCGACTCGATCGCCGCGGATTCCCTCGGCGCCCCGAATGTGTCGGCGATGGCCCTGGCCGCCGCCCAGCATCCGAGTGTGCGGTCGGTGTTGGTGCCCGACGAGGCGATCCGCGCGGCCAGGCAGCAGCTGTGGGATTCCCATCGCATCGTCGTGGAGAACGGCGCGGCCACCGCGATGGCGGCGCTGCTCGACACCGGTTCGGGCCCGGTCTATCGGCCCGAACCCGGCGAACGGGTGTGCGTGATCCTGTGTGGGGCCAATACCGACCCCAGCGACCTCGTCTAGCGGACCAGGGCGTTCTTGTCGACGTAGTTGGTCATCGCGGAGTTCAGGCCGCGCATGGCCAAGGTGTAGCCGTAAGGGAAGTACCGCTGACCCCAGTGGGCCAACTGGATGTCGCGGGAGGTGTAGACCCAGTAGCGGTTGCGCTCGACACCCTTGATCACCGACGTGGCCGCCTGCTCCGGGGTGACGGCGTGGCGCATGAACAGCCTGATCGCCTTGTTCAGCGCCGCGTTGTCGCGGTCGACGCCCGCGATGTCGACGCTGTCGACCATTGGGGTGGCCATCGCGCCGGGGCAGACCAGGCTGACGCCGATCTTGTGGCGGCGCAGGTCGAACCGCAGCACCTCCGAGACACCGCGCAGGCCGAACTTGGTGGCGCTGTAGGGCGCGTGCCACGGTAGACCGAAGATGCCCGCCGCCGAGGACACGTTCACCAGGTGACCGCCGCGACCGGCGGTGATCATCGGGCGCACGAACTCCTCGATGATGTGGATGGGGCCCATCAGGTTGATGTCGACGGTGCGGCGCCACTGCTGGGGCGTGAGCTTGTCGACCGTGCCCCAGGTGGCGATGCCCGCGACGTTCATGACGATGTCGACATGGCTCACGGCCTCGAAGGTATGGGCGGCGAGACCGACGACCGCGGAATGGTCGCTCACGTCGGCCGCGTGCGCGAGATGCACCGTCGCCCCGGCCGCGCGCAGTTCCTCGGCGGTGGTGGTGAGCGCGTCGGCCGTGATGTCGGTGAGGACGAGCGAGGCCCCCTTCGCGGCGGCCGCGAACGCCGTGGCGCGGCCGAGGCCGCTGGCGGCACCGGTGATCAGGCAGGTCTTCCCGTCGAACTTCGTCATGACCCCGACCCTACGTTTGGTGAACAGATGCGTCTACGGTTCCGCGGTGATCGCGATGGTGGTCCAGCCGCCGACATGGATCCGGCTGCCTTCGCGCAGTGCGACCGCCTGCTGCGGTGTGATCGGTGATTCGGCGCCGTCCAAGCTGGTTCCGTTGGTGGAACCGAGGTCGGTGATGGTGAGCGCGCCGCTCTGATCGACCTGGATCATCGCATGCGCGCGGGAGACGCCGATATCCGCCGGGGCGATGCCGAGGTCGATCTCGGGCACGATCCCTTGCGAGGCCGATCGTTTTCCGATCAGGAACTGGCTGCCACGCAGGATGATTCGACGTTCGGGGTAGAAATCCGGGAATTCGACACGTTCGGCATCGGGTCCCTTGCGGGCTTGGACGCGCGCGTAGAACTCGCGGTCGGCGAAGATCCGCGCGACCCACACCCTGGATCGGCCGGACTCGGGCGGCGCGCCGGTAGCGATCATGGTGGGGTCGAACCCGCTCCGATGATCGGGATGCGCACCCGCACGTGACGATTCGAGCCGCCCCCCGGCCGAGGGATCGCCGAAGTCGGCCCGGGCGCGGTCGGCCGAGTCCGGCAGGTCACCGGGACGCGGCGACCTCACGGCCGGCGGCGGCAGGGCGCTGTCGTGGCCGCATCCTTCACAGAAGCGTCCGCTGGTCGGCGCGTGGCAGTTCGGGCACAGGCGCAGAGCCGCCGGGTCGGGCGCGGGTGCCGCGCCCAGAGCCGATCCGCACACATCGCAGTAGTCCGTCGACCGCGACTGGTGTCCGTCCGCGCACATCGGCATGTCAGCCGCCCTCCGGCCGCACCCGGGCGGTCTTGGTGGAGCGGATGTCGAGGGCGAGTTCGTCGGCCGCGGCGACCTGGCCGCGCAGCTTCACGGTGCCGTCGTGCTCGACCTCGACCACACCGCGCAGCAGTTTGGCGGTGGACTCGTGGCCGGAGGCGGCGGCCAGTTCCACCGCGCGCCGCAGCTTCGCGGTCGCGGTGGTGACATCGCCGTTGCGGCGCGCCGCCAGACCTTCCTGAACGGCCTGGGCCAGTTCGACCTGGCCGGTGTAGTGGGCCACGCGGGTACTGATGCGGGTCGACAGGGTCGAATCGGTGGTCCAGACCGCGCGCACCAGGCCCTGGCCCAGAACCTCGTCACCGGCCAGCACACTCAGCCGCGCGGCCAGCTTCTCCCGGCCCGGCGCGGCCGGTTCCAGTTCGATCTGCACGTGATATTCGCGTTCCTCGGCGGCCCACGACGACAGTGGGTAGTCCCCCACCTGCGCGCCCACGTCGGTCCGGCGCCCGGTCAGATCCTCGAGCACCGGCGAGACCTGTTTGACCATCCGCACCCGCGCACCAGCCGGAGTCCATACCTTCAGCGTCAGTTCCGGGATCACGCGCGCGGCCGAGGATCGCATCATCGCGGCGAAATCACGGGCCAGATCCTTCGGATCGGCGACGATGTTCGCGTCACCGGACAGTTTCGAGGCGATCTTGCGCAGCTCCTCGGCGACCCAGTCGTCGCCGACACCACGGCAGTCGCAGACGAAAAGCCCTTCGGCGCGGTCGAGTTCGGTCGCGAGCTCCTGGGGGGTCTCGTGTTCGTTCTTGCCGTCGGTGAGCAGAATCGCGTGCGCCTGCGCGCCGGGGTGCGCGGCGGCGACCTCGCGGGCCAGCGCCAGCCACGAACCCATCGCAGTGCCGCCGTCGGGCCGCAACCGATCCAGGGCCCGCCGGGCCGAGGCGCGGTGTGCGCGGTCGGCGGGGGCGGACAGGGTGTTGTCGCTCGGGTAGATCATCCGCGCCGACTCGGTGCCCTCGATGATGGCGAACGCGGTGCCGTCGGGGATCTCGTCGAGCGCGGTGCGGGTGGCGTTGCGCGCGTTCTCGAATTTGCGCTTGTTGCCCATCGACCCGGAGCAGTCGATGATCAGGATCTCGAGCCGCGGCGGCGGTGTCGCGACGGCGGCGAGTTCGGGACCGGTGGTCACCGTCAGCACCGCGTCCACCACGCTCGCGCCTTCGGCGAGGAATTCGTTCTGGTCGACGGCGATCGAGATACCGGCTGTCTCAGGGGAACTCATGACACTCCTGGTTCGGGCGATACGGCAACGGGCACCGGAGCCAGGGCGACCGTGATGTTGTCACTGCCCCCGCTGTTGAGGGCGAAGTCGGCGAGCGCGCGAGCGGCGGCCTGCGGCGAGGTCTCGACGGTGAAGCCGGCGAGCGCGACCGCCTCGGGCAGGTAGTTCCACAGGCCGTCGCTGCACAGCAGCAGCGTGCCGGGTTCGGTGGCGAGCATGCGTTGCAGGCAGTTCGCCGACCACGGCGCTTCGCCACCGTCGGCGCCGAGCCAGCGCAGCAGGGTGTGGGCGCGCGGGTCGTTCATCGCCGCGGTCTCGTCGAGGGCGCCCGCGTCGACGAGAGCCTGGGCCCAGGAATCGTCGACGCTGAGCCGGCGCGACGCGGTCGGATCGCCCGCCGCCAGCCAGAATGCCCTGCTGTCACCGACATTGGCGACGGTGATGTCGGTGCCCAGGCTCGTCTCGCGCACGATCGCGGACACGTAGGTGCACGACGGCGCGTACTCGGGAGTGCGTGACATGCCGCGCACCGCGGCGGTCGCCGCCGCCAGGCCCGCCATCGCGGCATCGGAGTCGGCCCTGCCCTCGGCCAGGGCGGCCAGAGCGGCATCGACACCGGTGCGGGCGGCATTGCCGGAGGCCGCTTGCGGATCCTGGGAAGTGGAGACGCCGTCGCTGACCACGATCACCCGGATGCCGTCGCCCTCGCGTACCGCGGCCGCGACCGCGTCTTCGTTGCGGGAGTGGCTGATTCCGCGGTCGGTGAGGACATACACCGCGCCGAGGTCTTCCTCGAAACGGTCGGGGACCGGCTTGGGGCTGCCGCACTTGACGCAGTAGCCGCCCTCGTAGCGGCGTTCACCGCAGGTCGAGCACTGCGGCACCGCGACCGGATCATGCACGGGCAGTGCGACTTTGCGCACGCCGAGTTCGCGACCGCAGCCTTCGCAGAAGCGGTACCCCGCCCGCGCCGAGCCCACGCAGTCGGCACAGCCCGGCGCCGTCACAGGGTGGTCCTGGGGCGCACCGAGTTCGCCTGGTCCACCAGGACGAATCGGGTCCACATGTCGTCGGCCTCGCGCGCCAGTGTCCGCAAGCATCGTTCCAATCCCGTCCGCACGCCCTGCTCGGTGAATTCCACGTCCAACAGCTTGCCTGGTGTACTCGGCAGCTGTCCCGACCGGATCCAGTTCAGTGCCGCCTCGAGGACGAACATCCGCACCTGTGCGGTGCGTTTGCGCGAGTCGAGGCGCAAGTGGTCGACCCGCTCGCCGGTCCGGCGGAGCAGATCCTCGTCGAGGTCGGCCGGATCCCGGTGCGTCAGCAGCGTTTCGACGGCGGAGACCCGAGCCTCGGTGAACATCGAGGAGGTGCGGTCGACCTGATCGAGGACCGCCACCGCGCCCGTGCGGTCACCGCCGGCGCGGCGCAGTCGCGCGGCGCCGAAGGCGGCGGACAGGTAGGTGTGGTCGGTGCGCCAGACCATTTCGTAGAGCGCCAGCGCGCGGCCGAGCTCGAAGGTTGCGGTGTCGGGCTGCTCGCCGCGGGCGGCGGCACCGAGCTCCAGTGCGGCCGCCAGCGCGAGTTTGGGAGCGGGTTCACCGGGCAGTGCCGCGTAGACCGACTCGAAATCCGCGGCCGCATCGGCATAGTCGCCGGTGAGCAGGGCGGCCTGGGCTCGATACCAGACGGGCCGCCAGTCGAATTCGAGCTCGGCGTCCAAGGCGGCCAGGCGGGTCAGCGCCGCAGCCGCGTCACCCGCTTCGAGCTCGGCGCGCACCAGTCGCAGCGGGATCTCGACCGACTCGCCCGATCCGGTCACCACCGCGCGCAATCCGGCGGTGAGTGCCCGCTCGAGTTCGGCCGGGGTCGCGGCATCGGTGGTCGCCAGCAGGGCGGCACCACTGTCGCCGGGGTCGACCAGCGGGGCGGGCAGGCCGGCGATGAGGGCGCCCGGTTCGGGTGTGACGCTGTCGATGCCGAAGACGGCACGGGCGGGACCGAACTGGCTCGACATGCCGGGACGTGGAATGCCGTCGCCGGTCGCCAGCACCTCCCGCAGCACACCGGTGAGCTGGTCGGCCATTTCGCTCGTCGAAGCGAAACGCGCCAGTGGGTCGGGGTCGGTGGACCGCCGCAGGAATCGGTACAGCGAATCGTGCTCGACCAGTAGCGGTTCGCTCTCGGGACCGGGGATCGGGCCGAGCTTGCCGTCGACGGAGGGCACTCGCATCATCAGCACAGCCAGTGTGCGGCCCGCGGTGTAGATCTCGGTGGCCACGGTCGGCCCGGTTTCGGCGATCTCGGGCGCCTGGTAGCCGAGGGTGCCGTAGATGGGGCTGGTGCGGTCGTCCATCGCGATGACCGCACCGAGGTCGATCAGTTCGAGGCGTTCCTCGGTCTGCATCACGTTGTCGGGTTTGAAATCGCAGTAGGCCCAGCCGCGAGCGTGCAGATAACCGAGCGCGGGCAGCATTTCCAGCACGTAGGCGATCGCCTGCGCGGGCGGCAGGTAGCGCTGGGTTTCGGCGCGGTGGGCGCGCAAAATCTGCTTGAGCGAGGTACCGCCGACATAGGCCATGACGATGTAGCCGACGGGTTCGCCGTCGGCGTCGGCGTGTTCGGTGAAGTTGTGGATCTTGACGATGTTGGGGTGGTCGACCTCGGCGAGGAAACGCCGTTCGGCCAGGGCGGCGGCCAGGGCGTCGGCGTCGCCGGTGTCGATGAGGCCTTTGAGGACCACCCAGCGTTTGTTGACGGCGCGGTCGGTGGCCAGATAGATCCAGCCGAGACCACCGTGGGCCAGCGCCCCCGCCACTTCGTACTGGCCGCCGACGAGATCGCCTGCCCGCAGCCGGGGCACGAACGAGTAGCGGGTGCCGCAGTGCGGGCAGAACCCGGAGGTACGGCCGGGAACACCGGCCTGGCCGCGACCGACAGGCTTGTCACACTTGCCGCAGAAGCGGTCGGATTCGGGCACCTGGGGGTCGGTGAGCACTGCCGTGGCCGGGTCCACGCGGGGGACCGGCGGCACTTCGACGAGCCCGGCGCCGAGCCTGCCGCGCGCGGCCGAACGCGCCGAGCCCGACCGGGTTCGGACCGAGCGACTCGAGGTGCGCCCGCTCGCGCTGACCGTCGACGCGGACGGGCTGTGCATCGGCCCCCTCACCGTGGCCGGCGCGGTACCGCAGGTGTCGCAGTAGCCGTCGGCGATCGTGCCGTCGCACTCGGGTTCGCCACAGCCGCCGGGAACCGGCACGGGTATCGGTGGCGGCTGCGGTTTCGCACTGCGCGGCTGCGCTGTCGTGCGTCCCGATCGGCCGTTGCCCGCGTGGCCTGCCTGCGGTACCGGTGGAGCGCTCGCGACGGGCGCGGTACCGCACAGTGCGCAGTAGCCGTCCTCGATCGCGCCGTCGCACCCCGGTTCACTACACCTCATGCTGTCCGCCCCGCTTTCTCCCCGATGATCGAACGATAGTCCGCGACGGCCCGGGTGACCGCGGCCAGATCGCACGGTGTGCGGGTGAGCAGACCGGCCGCGATCCGGTCGGCGGCGAGCACATCCCGGTCCTCGCTCACCCCGAGCCGCGAGGCCTTGGCGCGGTAAGCGGTGAGTCTGCCGCGCAGTTCGGCGCGCCGATCGAGCAGACCACGCGCCAATTCCTCACGCCGTGTGGCCTTTTCGGCAGCGTCGCCTGCCCGCACGCGCAGCGCGAGCAGATGTTCCACTGTCGGCCGATCGGGTGTACCGCCGAGAGTGTCGAGTTCGGTGCGCAGTCTCGTGGCCGGTTCGCCGCCGTCGGGTAGCTCGCCGGTCGCGACCTTGTGCTGAGCCTGGGTGACAGTGTCGTCGGCGCGATCTTGCCGTTCGCCGAGGTCGGCCAGCTGTGCGCGCAGGGCGGCGACAGCGCCGGGCAGATCGGCGGCAACGGCGAGATAGCCGCTGTGGCGGGCGGATTCGGTGTCGATCAGCGCCGTGAGCGACGCGAGGGCGGTGTCGATCTCGCCCGGCCCGAAACCGAGCGGATCGGTGCCCGCGCGACGCAAGAGCGTCGACAGTGGTTCGGTGGCCGCGTCCAGCGCGCCACGAGCTTGCTCGACGCGCTGTTGCAGCGGGGCGAGTGCACCGAGCACCTGTTCATCGACGGCCGCGACCTCGTCGGCGAACGGGGCGACGAAGGCGAACGCGGCGCGCATCCGGTCCAGGCAATCGGCGATGCCGACTGTCACGACGGTCTCACTGGGACCGGTCAGACCGCGCTGCGCCAAGGGGATCGGGATCCTCGCCACCTCGTGCGGGCGACCGCGCAGCAGTTCGGTGAGCCGCCCCCGCGACCGGTCGTCGACCCTGCCGCGACCGGCACGCACCGTCTGCGCCTCGCCGAGGATGGCGCGCACCCGCCCCAGGTCCTCCCAGAGTTCGCCCAGTGCCTTCTCCACCGGCGCCCACCGACGCGCGGTCTCCCCTGTCGGCGGATAGCGGCGGACCAGGGCCAGGCCGGGGTGGCGGTCCAGTTCCAGCAGGGTCGCGGTCACCGTCGCCAATTCCGCTGTGCGCCCCGCCAGTTCACGATCGATCTCGAGCACGCCGAGCATCGGCCAGCTCATCCGACGTACCGGGGCACCGGCGGGCCTTGCGAGGGGCCCAGAGTCGACAGGTGCTGGGCGTAGATCCGCTGCCAGGTGCCGTCGGTACGGGCGCGGTCGAGCACGCCGTTGACGAACCGCACCAGCTCGTCGCTGCCGCGCGGCACCCCCACCGCGTAGGCGCCCGCGCCGATCGGGTCGCCGACGACCTCGAGGTTGTGGTCCTGGGCGACCAGCCCCGCCAGGATCGGCTCGTCCCCGCTGATCGCGTCGACGGTGCCCTGCTGCAGCGCCACCAGGCAGTCGGTCCAATTAGTCACGCCGAGCACGGTGGGTGGGGTCGGCAGCGTGAACAGCGGCGCGGCGGCGGTGGTGCCCTTCGCGACGCAGACCCGCTTGCCCGCGAGCCCGGCGCCGTTGGTGATGCCCGCGCCGTGCGGGGCCGCGATGCGCTGCGCCGCACGGTAGTACACGCTCGAGAAGTCGACCTCACGGCGGCGTTCGCAGGTCGCCGAGAAGGTGCGCACGATCATGTCGACCTTCTTCTCCTGCAACAGCGGGATCCGGTCGGCCGCGGTGACCGAGCGCAGTTCGATCTTGTCCGGGTCACCGAACAGATCGCGCGCGATCTCCCTGGCCAGGTCGATGTCGAAACCCTCGAGCTTGCCGGTCGACGGGTTGCGGAACCCGAACATGTAAGTGTTCTGATCGACCCCGACCCGCAGCCTGCCGTTGGCGATGATGGCGGCCATCGCCGACCCCGCGGGCATCGCACCCGGTCGCGGCTGGGTGGTCGGTGCCAATGTCGCTTCGGTATCGCAGGTTCCGGTGCCCTCGGCCGTCGGTGCCGAGGTGATCGCTTCGGCGCCGGGCAACGGCGGGGCGACGGCGGTGGCGGCGATGGTCGACGGTTCGGGGGCGCCGGCACAGCCCGCGACCAGCGTGACGGCCGCGGCGAGCACGACCAGCAGTGGACGCCTCACAAGAACTCCTTGAGTCGTGGCCAGAGTCCGGAGATCACCGCGCCGGCCGCGGCCAGCAGCAGGAGCAGGGTGCCGAAGGGGCTGAGGGTCAACGATGTTCCGGCGGCGGCGACACCGTCGCGCAGGTCGTCGCGGGCCTGGGCGAGGTCGTCGCGCAGTTCCTGGTCGAGGCGGGCGAAGCTGGTGGCCGAGCTGTCGGGGCCGGTGCCGATCGCCTGGGTCACCGCGCCGGGATAGTCGGCCTTCTCGTAGGCGGTGCGCTGGGCATTGTGCCCCGCGTTCCAATTCGTCAGCGCGCGTTCGGCATCGGAGTCGCCGCCACCGGCCGCGGTGAGACGCCCACGCAGGTCGCCGCTGTGGGTTTGGAAGGCCTTCTCCGTGGCGGTGATGTCGCCACGGGTGATCAGGGCCAGGGTTTCGTCGGTGCGAGCTTGCTGGGCCAGGATGCGGGCCCCCGCCAGGTTCTCCACGCGCGCTCCGGCGCCGGAACTGCCGTCCTCGAGCAATTGCGCGGCGGTCAGGGTGGCGCCCGCGGTCCACAGCAGCGCCACCAGGGCGGCCAGCGCCGCCATCGCCATGCCGGTGTTGACCAGGCGGTTCGTCCGGCGCAGCAACACGATCGACCCGGCCAGGCACACCACGAGGACCAGCAACAGGAGCACGATGCTCGTCCACGGCAACGCGCCGATGCGCTGCTGATCCTCGCGCACCGCGGCGAAGCGTGCCTTGCTGAGTTGTTCGGCATTGGGCAGAAGTGATGTCTGCATCAGATCCGAAGCCTGACGCAGGTATGCCGACCCCACCGGGAAGCCCTGACGGTTGTTGGCGCGCGCGGTCTCCACCAAGCCCGTGTAGGTCGGCAGGTCGGCGGCGATGCGGGCGACGATCGCCCTGGTCTGCGCGTCGGTGGCGCCGGCGGTCGCCTCGGCCAGCGCGGCGGCGGCCTCGGCGAGCGCCTGCTCGTAGGTGTCGCGTACCTGCGGTGATTCGATGCCGCCGGACAGGAACGCCGTCGCGGCGCCCGCGTCGGCGGCCGAGAGCGACACGTACAGGCTCTGCGCGGCGAAAGCCAGCGGCTCGGTCCGCTCCAGCACCTGTTCGGTGCGTACGATCTTGGCGTCGAGCTGTTGGCCCGCCGTCGATCCGGCAACCAGACAGGCCACCGTGGTCACGACGAGGACCACCCCGATCGCACCTGGTGTCGTCGCGGCGAATCGCCGCAGCCACGTCCCCGCGTCACGGATGGTCGCCGGTAGGCGAGATCCCACACCGTCCTCCTTCATCTCCCCGGGCGGTGTCTTCGACCGCGATAGTACGGGAGCCGCTGAAAGTTCGCCCGGGTGAAGGAAATCGGCTGAAACGAGACAGCGAGAAGGGCCACCTCGCGACCCAACGGCCACGGTGTGGACACGCAAGTATCCGATGCGGCCGATTCCTGACCGCGACATCCCCCGAATTCGTGGAACAAAATCGTCGACAGTGACCGCTAACGGGTAGGACTAGACTCTTTTCCTACGGTGACCCTCGGGTAGATCGGAGTTGACATGTCGAAATTGCTGAACTCCTTGTCCGAAGACGAGTACGTCCTGATTCGCGGCACAAAGAAAGCGCAGTTGGCCGACCTCGACGAAGAGGCCCTGATCCGGCTGCACACCCGGGTGCGGCGGGCACGCAACAAATTCGTCAAGTTGTATCGCCGCGCCGGCGCGGCCAAGGTGGAAGCCAAAGGGGCGCGCGGCGCCGGAAAATCGGCGAACACCCACAACGCGGGCAAAGCGGAAGTCTTCGAAAGCGCGCTCAGCAGGGTGAGCCGCCAGTTGGCCACGGCCTCGAAGCGCAATGCCCGCAAGTTGAAAGCCGAGAGGCTCGCCCGCGCCCGCAAGGACGCGCCATCGTTCAGCGAGATCGGCACCGGTGACGGCAAGGTGCGCTCCGCGGGGAAAGCGCGCACCGATGCCACCCGCGAGTCCTCCGGTCGAAAGAAGTTCGAGGCCTCCAGTATCGCCGCGGGGGCACGGCGCCAAGCCGAGAAGGACGAGCGCCATCGTCAGTAGCGCACCTAGGCGCCGATGCGCTCCTCGCCCGGCTGCACGGTGGTGCCGGTCTTGCTGAACCGCAGCACACCGTCCTCGATCGGGGCCTTGTGCATCAGGGTGCGGTCCCGGTAGTAGTTGTTGACCAATTTCCAGGCACCGCGCGCGCCCTGGCGGGGCATGGCGTCGTTGCCGCGCTGGATGTAGCCCGAGGTGAGGGCGCCACCCATGAGCGACTCGTCGGCGATGTCGTCAGGGTTGGCGTGCACCTCGAAGGTGGTGTAGCCGCGGTCGCGCATGATGTTGAGCACGCGGCACAGGTACGCGGCGGCGAGGTCGGCCTTCAGGGTCCAGGAGGCGTTGGTGTAGCCGATGATCATCAGGAAGTTCGGGATGTCGGAGTACAGGACGCTCTTGTAGGCGACCGTCTCGTTGAACTTCACCGGGGTGCCGTCGATGGTGAGCGTGATGCCGCCGAGCATCTGCACGTTCAGGCCGGTGGCGGTGACGATGATGTCGGCCTCGAGCTCCTGGCCCGACTCGGTCAGGATGCCCTTCTCGGTGAACTTCGCGATGCGGTCGGTGACGATGTCGGCCTTGCCGCTCTTGAGCACCTTGAACAGGTCGCCGTTGGGCACCACGCACAGGCGCTGATCCCACGGGTTGTAGCTGGGGGTGAAGTGGCGCAGGTCCACCTTCTTGCCGAGCTGCAGGCGCACCTGAGCCAGCATCAGCTTCTTGGCCAGCTCGGGGTTGGTGCGCGAGAGCTGGAAGCTGGCGCGCTGCAGGGCGATGTTGCGGGCGCGACCGATCTTGTAAGCGATCGCGTCGGGCACGCGCGACTTCTTGAATCCGATCGCGACCGGGTCGTCCGAGGGCAGTGCCTGGATCCAGGTGGGCGAACGCTGCAGCATGGTGACGTGCGCGGCGGTGTCGGCCATCGACGGGATCAGCGTGATCGCGGTGGCGCCGGAACCGATGACGACGACCTTCTTACCCGCGTAATCCAGATCCTCGGGCCAGTGCTGGGGGTGCACGATCTGACCCTTGAAGTCGTCCTGACCGGGGAATTCGGGCTGGTAGCCCTTGTCGTAGTTGTAGTAGCCGCTGGCGCCGACGACGAAGTTCGCGGTCCAGGTCTCGGTCTCGCCGGTCGCCTCGATCACGGCCTGCACGGTCCACAGCGCGGTGCCACGATCGAAATCGGCGGTGACGACCTTGCGGCCGAACGTGATGTGGTCGGTGACGCCGTATTCCTTGGCGGTGTCCTCGACGTACTGCCGGATGCTGGCGCCGTCGGCGAGCACCTTGGTGCCGATCCAGGGGCGGAAACCGAAGCCGAAGGTGAGCATGTCCGAGTCCGAGCGGATGCCGGGGTACTTGAACAGGTCCCAGGTACCACCGATGTTCTCGCGGCGCTCGAGGATCGCGTAGGTGCGTCCGGTCTGCTCGCGAGTCAGGTGACAGGCCGTACCGATTCCGGAGAGGCCAGCGCCGATGATCAGTACGTCGACATGCCGCGTCATTGAGGAAACTCGTTTCGTAGGGTCGCCGGCCCGAGCACCGTCGCCCGAGCTTTCCACGAGGTTACGTGTTTCGCATAGTTACGTCTAGTTCGGTGTGGCTGCGCCGCGGCGTGTCGGGGGTTGCGCGCACGGTGATCGGAATCCGTGACGAGGGCGGGCGCACCGGTCAGCATCGAGGGATGACCGATCACCGACTGTCGTTTCACTGGTTCCTGCCCACCTACGGCGACTCACGCGGCCTGATGGCGGGCGGACACGGCAGCTTCATGTCCGGTGACCGCCCCGCGACGCTGCGCTATCTCAACCAGCTCACCGCCGCGGCCGAGGACAACGGCTTCGAAGGTGTACTGACCCCGACCGGCGCCTGGTGCGAGGACGCGTGGCTCACCACCGCCATGCTCGTGCAGACCAGCGAGACGCTGAAGTTCCTGGTCGCGCTGCGTCCCGGCCTGACCAGCCCCACCCTGGCCGCCCAGATGGCGGCGACGTTCCAGCGGCATTCCGCCGGGCGTCTGCTGCTCAATGTCGTCACCGGTGGCGAGCAGCGCGAGCAGGAGGCCTACGGCGACTTCCTGGACAAGACCGAGCGCTACGCGCGCACCGGCGAGTTCTTGCACATCGTGCGCGAACTGTGGTCGTCGACCGAGCCGTTCAGCTTCACCGGCGAACATCTGCGGGTCAAGGACGCGATCCTCAGCGCCCGCCCCGATCCGGTTCCGCCGGTGTTCTTCGGCGGTTCGTCAGGGCCTGCCGGGCCGATCGCCGCCCGCTACGCCGACACCTACCTCACCTGGGGCGAACCGGTGGACGCGGTCGCGAAGAAGCTGGACTGGATTCGCGGGCTGGCCGCGATCGAGGGCCGCAGCGTCGACTTCGGCCTGCGCATCCACGTGATCAGCCGCGATACCGCCGCCGAGGCGTGGACCGAGGCCGACCGGCTCCTCGACGGCATCTCCCCCGGTGAGATCGAACGGGTGCAGGCGAACCTGGCCAAGAGCGACTCCGAGGGGCAGCGCCGGATGGCGCGTCTGCACAACGGGCGCACCGATGGGCTCGAGATCGCCCCGAATCTGTGGGCGGGCGTCGGCCTGGTGCGCGGGGGCGCGGGCACGGCGCTGGTCGGGTCGCACGCCGAGGTGGCCGATCGACTGCTCGAGTACGCCGCCATCGGGATCGACCACTTCATCCTGTCCGGGTATCCGCATCTGGAGGAGGCGTACTGGTTCGGTGAGGGCGTGCTGCCGATCCTGGAGCGCAAGGGTGTGTGGACTCACCCCTCGCGGCCGGTGTCGGTGCCCACCGTCGCGCCGTTCACCGCGGCCGCCAGTAGCTGACGCCTCAGGGCGCACCCCGGTTCAGGGGCGCGCCTCGAGGTTCGAGCCGAGCCCTTGGAATGGCAGTCTCTGCACCCTTGCCCTTGCTGCCGTTCGCCGGGTGGCGCGCTGGCCCAACATCTTTCGATGAGGGTGTGACCTGCGGATTTTCCGGTGACCAGGCGGTAGGACTCAAATGCCATGACGCACACCGTGCTTGGCTGCACCGCACTCCCCCAACCGTTTTCGGCATCGAGTGCAGCCGGGGTTCCACGTGAATCAGTGCAGTTCGGGGCGGGTCGGGCAGTGACCGACAGGGCCGGTGGCCCGCGGCGATAGGCTCGACAGCGTGACTCTCACCGTCGGCTTCGACCTGGACATGACTCTCATCGATTCACGTCCGGGCGTCGCCCTGGCGATCGACACCCTCGCGCGCGAGTTCGATCTCCCGATGGTCGGCTCACACTTCGCCGAGCACCTCGGCCCGCCACTGGCGACGCTGCTCGGCGACGCGGGCGCGCCCGACGATCTGATCCCCCACCTGGTCACCCGGTACCGCGAGCTGTACCCGGATGTCATCGGCCACATCGGCGCCCTCCCCGGCGCCGACGACGCCCTGGCCGCCGTGCGGGCGGGCGGCGGTCGGACGCTGGTCGTCACCGGGAAATTCGAGCCGCACGCGCGCCTGCACGTCGATCATCTCGGCTGGCAGGTCGATCGCCTCGCCGGTGACCTGTGGGCGACCGGAAAGGCCGATGTGTTGCGCGAGGAGTCGGCCCACATCTTCGTCGGAGACCACGCGGGCGACATGCGCGGCGCCAAGGCGGCGGGCGTGGTGGCCGTCGGCGTCACGACCGGACCCTACGACGCCGACGGATTGTGGACCGCGGGCGCCGATGTGGTCCTGGACGATCTCACCCGGTTCGGCGAATGGCTGTCCGATCACGCCTCCGGGCGATAGTCCTCGAAACAGCTTGTGACGCACACCAGTTCCGGAACCCATCCGCGGCCCGGCGCGTTCACCGGTCATGCCGACCGACCCCTACTGGAACCACAACACGCACTACCACCCCTGGGTACTCGATCAGGTGCCCGACACTGCCCGCACGGCATTGGACATCGGCTGCGGTGACGGGTTACTCGCCCGCAAATTAGCGACCCGCTGCGACGCGGTGCTCGGCGTCGACATCGACGACCGGGTCATCGCCAACGCACCCGCCGCCCCCAACGTCCACCTCGAACACGCCGACTTCCGCGACCTCGACCAAACCTTCGACGTGGTCACCGCCGTCGCCACTTTGCACCATGTCCCGGTACGGGAGGGCGTCACCGCCCTGCGCCATCTCGTCGCCCCCGGCGGCACCCTCGCGGTGGTCGGCCTCTGGAAGATGCACCCGGTCAGCGACTTCCACTATCTCCCCCTCCTGCCCGCGATCTGGGGCCTGGATCGGTGGCGGCGCCGGTCGCGCGGCGGCCCCGATGTCGCGCTGGCCGATCCACGCGAGACCCTCGCCGAAATCCGTTCCGCCGCCGCCGAACACCTGCCCGGTGCCGAGATCCACCGCCGCCTGATGTGGCGCTACACGCTGCGCTGGCAGCGCCCACGCTGAGCTGTCACCGCGACACCGCTGGCTGACCCGACCCCCTCCGTCGGTCCGTATTGTCCGAATCGATGCGGGAGGTCCGCCCACCCGGTGATACAGTCCGGCAGGATTTTTCGATGGGGAGGGTCAGTCATCAACGCAACACGGACAGTTGGGTGGCGCACCGGGTTCGGGGGGGTCGGCTCGATGAATCGCACCAGGTGGATCATCGCGAGCCTGGTGGCGGTGGTCGCGGTCGTCGTGGCGGTGGTCGTCGTCGTGGTGGTCACCCGCGACGAGGATCCACGTGAATTCGTCGCGGAGAAGTACCGGCGAGCGCAACAACTCGATCAGGCGAACAACGGCCTGGCCTTCCTCGCCACCGCCGCACCGGCCGCGGTGGCCGCCACGATCGCGAAAGCCACCGACCCACGCGGCCGGCGCAATACCGGCGACAACCACTATCTGCGCTTCGACCACGATCTCGTCGCGGTGTCACCGCATGCCAGTGGCTCCCTGATCCTCGTCGACAGCTACGCCAACGGCACGCGCCGCCATCACGCCCACACCAGCGGTTACGGCTGGACCAGCGGCTCCGCGGCGGGCGACTACCGCGGCGGCGGCAGCGACAACGGCGGCAAGTAGTTCATTCGGGGCATCTCGCCCGCACAGCACAGGAGGACACTCATGCTCGCCGACCTGGCGGCGGACGCGGGCGCCGCGCTCGCCTATTCCGCGGTGGGAATCGTGTTGATGGCCGTCGGATTCGGCGTCGTCGACCTGCTCACCCCGGGCGACCTGCGCGCCCAGATCTGGATCGAACGCAACCGCAACGCCGCGATCCTGCTCGCCTCGAACCTGTTCGGGGTCGGGATCATCGTGGCCGTGGCCATCTGGACCTCGGAAGGCAAGATCGCCGAGGCGCTGCTGTCCAGCGCGATCTACGGGGTGATCGGGCTGGCCGCGATGACGGTGGCGTTCGTGCTGCTCGACGCGCTCACCCCCGGTGACTTCCGGGCCGTCGTCGCCGACGCCGAACCGCATCCGGCGGTGTGGGTCACGGCGTCGGCGCATGTCGCGGTCGCGCTGGTGGTGGCCGCGGGCCTGACCTGATGCCCCGGCACCGCCTGGCCAGGGCGGCGCTACTGGCGACCGTGTTCGTCTGCGCGGCATGCGGTTTGGTGTACGAGCTGTCGCTGGTCACCCTGGGCAGCTATCTGATCGGTGACACCGCCGCGCAGGCGTCGATCACGTTGAGCGTGATGGTCTGTTCGATGGGTGTCGGCGCGCTGCTGGCGAAACCGCTCCGGTCGCGTGCCGCCGCGGCTTTCGTGGCCGTGGAACTGGCATTGGCCGTCGTCGGCGGCCTGTCGGTGGCTGCCCTGTACGCCAGTTACGCGTGGCTCAATATCTATACCGGCACGCTGGTGCTGGCGTCGGCTGTGATCGGGATGCTCGTCGGTGCGGAGATTCCGTTGCTGATGGAGTTGCTCCAGGACATCCGCGAGCAGGAGGCCGGCAGTGCGGTCGCCGACCTGTTCGCGGCCGACTACGTGGGTGCGCTGCTGGGTGGCCTGGCGTTTCCGTTCCTGCTGCTGCCGGTGTTCGGGCAGATCCGCGGCAGCCTGGTGGTCGGGGTGGTGAACGCGATCGCCGGACTCGCGTTGGCGTTCTTCTTCTTTCGCGACACGATGACGCGCGGCGCCCGCCACACCCTGATCGCCGCGACCGTCGTGGTGGCTTGCGGACTGACCGGAAGTTACCTCTACGCCGACCGTTTCGAGGCGACCGCGCAGCAGGCGCTGTTCGCCCACCCGATCGTGTGGCAGACGCGCACGCCCTATCAGCAGATCGTGCTCACCGAATCGTTCTCCCCGTTCGCCACCACCGACACCCGCCTCTATCTCAACGGCGGACTCCAGTTCTCCTCGGTCGACGAATACCGCTATCACGAGGCGCTGGTGCATCCGGTGCTGGCGGGCCCGCACCGTTCGGTGCTGGTGCTGGGCGGCGGCGACGGCCTCGCGCTGCGTGAGATCCTGCGCTATCGCGACATCGCCGAGGTGACCCTGGTCGAACTCGATCCGGCGATGATCGAGCTGGCCCGCACCGACGACCGGCTCACCGATCTCAACCGCCGCGCGTTCGACGACCGACGGGTCACCGTGGTCAACGCCGATGCCTTCACCTGGTTACGCAGTGCCCCAGGGCTTTTCGACGCGGTGATCGTCGACCTGCCCGATCCCGACCAGACCTCGGTGGCCAAGCTGTACTCGCAGGAGTTCTACGCGATGACCGCCAACGTGCTGGCCCCCGGCGCCCGCATGGTCGTCCAATCGGGCTCGCCCTTCTTCGCCCCGCGCTCCTTCTGGACCATCGACGCCACCGTGCGCTCCGCGGGCCTGCACACCACCCCGTATCACGTGGACGTCCCGAGCTTCGGCGACTGGGGCTTCGTACTGGCCTCGGCCGGCGCGGCGCCGGCTCCGTCCCTGCGCAGCCCCGGTCCCCTGCGTTCCCTGGACGAGACCACCCTCACCGCGGCCACCGTCTTCCCACCGGACCGCCGAGCGGTCGACCCCGAGGTCTCGACGCTGATGCGGCCGGTGATCCTGGATCTGCAACGCCAAGAATGGCGTTGAGCTCAGACCTGCCCCGAACAAGCCAGGTGCGTACCGACGACGACTAACCCGAGGAGGGCGACCGCCGCCGACAACGCCGGGGCCGGTTCTCGCACCAACCGGGTCGCGCCGCGCCGCACTGCGACACCGGCCCGTCCGAGCCTGGTTCCGAGGGCTGGACGCCCCGTGGTCTCGTTGTCCGCGCGGCCGCGCAGCTTCCGGCGGACGACGCCGAGCAGAGCGAGGACGAGTGCGGTGATCAACATCGTCTTGCCTGCCCGCTCAACGAGTTCCGACAGCAGCACGCGACGACTTCGCGGGCCGTCCGGGTGCGGTGACGATGCCGAACGCGATCAGGCTGTCGGCGGTGTCGCGCACGGTGTCCTCGATCGGGCGCATGGTCCAGCCCAGTTCGCGGCGGGCCTTGTCGGCGCTGACGTGTTCGGTGCGGCCCAGGACCGGCACGGTCAGGCGCACACCTTTGTCGAAGACGGCGACCAGGCGGATCACCCAGTTCGGCAGGACCCGGGTGGGGACACGGAAGCCCTCGGCGGCGTAGTCGCGGGCCAGCAGGCCGGCCAGCTCCCCCATCCAGAGCGGGTCGGCCGCGCAGATGTATCGATTGCCCGCGGCCTCGGGGACTTCCATCGCCAGCCGGTGCGCCACGGCGAGGTCGCGCACGTCGACGGGGGTCCAGCCGGTTTTCACCGAACCGGGGACGTCGCGGGCCAGCAGCCTGCGGACCGGCTCGTGGGAGGTACTGGTCCTGGCCTCGAGCAGCGGGCCCAGGATCATGCCGGGATTGACCACCACCAGTTCCAGATCCGATGCGGCGGGCAGGGATTCGACGAAGTCCCAGGCCGCGCGCTCGGCGAGGGTCTTGCTCTTCTGATACGCGGGAATGCGCTCGACCACCGACCAGTCGTCCTCGGTGCGCACTTCGTCGGTGTCGTGGCCGTAGGCGACGGCGGCGACCGAGGAAGTCAGCACGACGCGGCGTACACCGGCGGCCGCTGCGGCGCGCAGCACTCGCAGGGTGCCCTGCACCGCGGGCTCGATCAGGTCCTGCTCGTTCTCGGGCGGTGTCGCGGGGAACGGCGAGGCGACGTGCAGCACGGTGTCGCAGCCGGTGACCGCCGCGGCCCAGCCCGCGTCGTCGTCGAGGGAGGCAGCGACGAATTCCAGCTCACCCCCGGTGCGGCGGGCGAGTTCGGTCAGGTGGGCGCGGGTGGTGTGGGCGGCGAGGTCGCGCACAGTGGCGCGGACGGCGTAGCCGTGGTCGAGGAGTTCGGCGATGCAGTGGCCGGCGACGAAACCTGTCGCGCCGGTGACGAGTACCCGGGTGGTCATGGTGATCATCCATTCCGTCGATTCGGTGGAGCACACATCTAAGCGATGCTCAATTAATCTAAACACTGCATAGATTTCCTGTCCAGTGCCAATTCCGGCGGCGGTCTCGCATACGCTCGGAGGGTGAAGCGCACCAGTTACCACCACGGCGATCTGCGCGCCACGCTGATGGACGCCTGCCTGCGCCTGATCGAGAGCGAGGGCCTGGCCGCGGTGAGTCTGCGCCGGGTCGCCAGGGAGGCCGGAGTCAGCAGCGGCGCGCCCTATCACCATTTCGCCGACCGCGCCGCGCTGCTCTCCGCCCTGTCGATCGACGGCTTCCAGCAGTTGGCGGCCTATCTGACCGCCGCCAGGGCCACGACCACCGACCCGCTGGCGGCCCTCACCGAACTCGGCGAGGCCTACGTGCGGTTCTCCCGCGAACACCCGGCCCAGTTCCGGCTCATGTTCCGGCCCGAACTGTCCCAGCCGGAAAAACACCCCGACGCCCACGCCGCCGGCGACGCCGCCTTCGACGTGCTGGTCCGGACGGTCGCCGACTGTGTCGCCGTCGGGGCGCTGCCCGCCGATCGCGCCGAAACCCTCGCCGTCGCCTGGTGGGGACTGGGACACGGGCTGGCATCGCTGTGGCTCGACGGACATCTCGAAAAGCGCAGTGAACAGATGGGCACGCACGCGCCCGACCTCGTCGACACGATCATGCGCACCTTCACCGCGCTGATCGCGCCGGGCCCGGCCACCGACTGACGCGCCGCCGATATTCCGGCGTCCCGGTGCGTGCGCTCACCTAGAGTGGGTAGGACCGTCTTTGTCCTCGCGTACCCGTTTCGAGCAGGAGGCCCGATGTCCGGCACCGCGAAACTCGATCCCGTGGTCGAAGCGTTCGTCGACGCGCTCAACGCGCAGGACACCGATCAGTTCTACGGTGTGCTCACCGAGGACGCGACGATGTCCGATGACGGTGTCGAACGCAATCTCGCCCAGTGGACCGAGGCCGAGATCTTCAGCAGCAACGGACATCTGGTCGTGGACACGGTCGACTCCGACGACGGCCTCGCCCTCACCGCCGACTACACCAACAGCCGGTGGGGTTCGATGCGTACCACCTGGCAGTTCGTCCTGCGCGACGGGCTGATCAGCCGATTCGAAACAGGACAGGCGTGAGCGACGATCTTCTGCTGACCCCGCGTTACGGCACAGCCGCACTCTCCGATCTCCTCCCGTCGATACTCAGCTGCCTCGGCGTCCCCGGCGAGACCGACCGGCTCGGCCTCGATCTCGATGTCGACCGGGTCTGCGTACTGCTCGTCGACGGGCTCGGCGCACAAGCGCTGGCGGCCGAATCCGCAGCGGCCCCGTTCCTGACGAGCCTGCCCGAGGCGAGCATCGACGCCGGGTTCCCGAGCACCACCGCGACGAGCCTGACCACCCTCGGCACCGGCCTGCCCGCCGGCGAGCACGGCATCGTCGGCTACTGCATGCGTCTGCCCGGCGAGGAACGCCTGTTCAATTCGCTCAGGTGGCAACTCATGGGCGACGGACCGAAGGTCGACGCACGCGCCACGCTCCCACCGGACCGGATCCAGCCGCATCGCACCGTCTTCGAGCGCGCCACCGAGGCGGGTATCGCCGCCGTGCAGGTCGCACCGAGCTACCAGGACGGTTCCGGCCTCACCTTGGCCGGCTGGCGCGGCGGCGAATTCCGCACGGCCTACTCGGTCGGCGATCTCGTCGACGGAGTTCTCAACGCCCTCACCTCGGCACCGAAAACCCTGGTCTACACCTATCATTCGGAACTCGACACCACCGGCCACGCCCGCGGGCCCGCCAGCCGGGCATGGCGGTTCGAACTCGCCAATGTCGACCGGATCGCCGCCGAGATCGCCGCGCGCCTGCCCGCTCGCTCGGCGCTGATCGTCACCGCCGATCACGGCATGATCGAACTGCGCGAGCGCGTCGACTTCGACACCCACCCGCACCTGTCGGACAATGTCGCGGCACTCGGCGGTGAACCACGCGCCCGCCACGTCTACACCGACGACCCCGCCGCGGTCGCCGACACCTGGCGCGGCGTCCTCGGGAGCGGATTCCTGGTACGCACCCGAGACGAGGCGATCGAGGCAGGTTGGTTCGGCCCGGTCGTCACCCGCGACGCCGCCGCGCGCATCGGCGATCTCGTCGTGATCGCGAGCGGCGACGGCGGTGTCGTGCGGTCGGGTGCCGAACCGCTGCAATCGATGATGCTCGGCCACCACGGCTCGCTCACCGCCGCCGAGCTGCGGGTTCCCCTGCGAATCCATCGCGCCTGAGCACCACCGCATAAGCTGGCGTCGACGCGCAACCGCGCGCACCGAACCATTCCAGGAGGAATCATGCACGCCAACACCCGAACCGGCGCCATCGCGGTGGGCGTCGCGGTGCTGGCGGCACTGGCCACCGGATGCGCCGAGGTCGAGCGAGTGCTCAACCAGGGCGGTGACACGAGCTGTCGCGACTACGTCAACCAGGACGCGAACACCAAGCGGATCACCATCACCAAGGCGATCAAGCAGCAGACCGGCAACGACAACGAACCGGCGGGCACCGTCGTCGACTCGATGATCGTGCAGGTCGATCTGCTGTGCGCGACTCAGCGCAATGTCGACACCCCGATCAAGAACGCCGATATCGCCGGGATCTTCCTGAACAAGTAGTCAGCGACGTCAAGGCGACGCGACAGCCCGGCGACCGGTGATCGGTCGTCCTCGGCACAAATGTTCCCGCGGCGGTGGCACAGCTGATAGACAGTAAGCGCCACACCCGTTCTCGTCGCTGGAACGGTGCGTCACCGACGAGCAGGGAGTGAACGTGGGCGAGGAACTGGGAAGGGCACCAGGCGCCCACAACGACCCGATCGCCGGACCGCACCGGCCCGAACGGCTCTCGGACTACCGGGTCGAACTCGAGAAGCAGTGGAATCGCCTCGCCGCACCCTCACGCCCGCTGACGCTGCCCCGCGACACCGGCGCGGTGCGCAACGATGTCGCCAAGTCCTGGCAACGTTCCCTGCACACCGTCGACCCCGCCACCGAGGTCGCTCCCGGATTCAACGACATCAGCGACCGCTGGTCGGAATCCCCGCTGCGCAGGCCGGTCACCGAACTCGCCGGTCAGCTGCGCGGAATGGCCGAGGAATCGGGCTATCTGGCAGTCGTCAGTGACGAATCGGGCACCATCCTGTGGACCGCGGGCGATCGCACGCTGCGCCGTCAAGGAGAAGCGGTGAACTTCGCGCCGGGCGGGGTCTGGGACGAAAGCCATATGGGTACCAACGGGTTATCGCTGGCCCTGCACGACGACAGGGCCGTCACCGTGTTCTCCGCCGAGCATCTCGTCGCCGCGCTGCACGGCTGGGTCTGCTACTCCGCGCCCATTCACGGCCCCGACGGCCGCACGGTGGGTGTGCTCGATCTGTCCTCGACCTGGGAACGTTCGCATCCGATGGTGATGACCTCGGTCCGCGCGCTGGTCACCGCCGTGGAGACGATGCTGCGCGCCGAGGCACCCACCCCGGCACCGGGTGTTCGGCTCGAATGTCTCGGCGCCGCACGCCTTTTGCGCGACGGCAGACCGGTGCCGTTGCCGCCGCGCCAACTCGAGATCCTGGCGCTGCTGGCGCTCGAGCCCGACGGGTACACCCCCGAACAGCTGCACGCCGCGGTCTACGGAGAGCGGTCGGTGTCGCTGAACACGCTCAAAGCCGATGTGTCGCACCTGCGCCGCGCCACCCGCGGCGAGATCACCAACCGGCGCTACATGCTCACCGGCGAGGTGTCCTGCGACGCGGTGGACCTGCTGGCCGCCATCGAGGGCGGCGACCTCACCTCGGCGCTGTGGCTGTATCGCGGACCGCTGCTGCCCGGTTCGGATCTGCCCGGCGTCGAACAGTGGCGCGCCCACCTCGATGTCGGCATCCGCAACGCCGTGCTCGGTAGCGACCGGCCCGAGCACGCGGTCGCGTTCGGGCAGCGCTGCCCCGGCGATGTCGCCGTGCACGAGCACGCCCTGCGGCTACTGCCTCGCGACGATGTCCGCCGCGCCGTCGTGACGGCCCGACTTTTCACCGCACGCCAGGGCTGACCTGCGCAGACGCCGTCACCAACCTCGTACCAACCTTCGCCGACCATAGTGTGGGGCACCACGCAGAGGTCGCGAGGAGCGAGGCGAATGATCTACGGCAAACCCGGATCGGATACCGGCATAGTCAGCTATGCCGCCCGATACGACAACTTCATCGGAGGTGACTGGTCGCCCCCTGTCGAAGGCCGTTATTTCGACAACACCTCACCGGTCGACGGTGAGACCTTCTGCGCGGTGGCCCGTTCCACCGCCGCCGACATCGACATGGCGCTCGAGGCGGCTCACCGCGCCACCGAGCGCTGGGCCGCGACCTCGGTCACCGAGCGGGCCGACATCCTGCTCAAGATCGCCGACCGGATCGAGAACAGTCTCGAACCGCTGGCCGTGGCCGAGACCTGGGACAACGGCAAACCGGTGCGCGAAACCCTGGCGGCGGACCTCCCGCTGGCCATCGATCACTTCCGGTATTTCGCGGGTGTGCTGCGCGCCCAAGAGGGATCGCTGTCCCAGATCGACGCCGACACGGTCGCCTATCACTTCCACGAACCGCTCGGTGTGGTCGGGCAGATCATTCCGTGGAACTTCCCGATCCTGATGGCCGCCTGGAAACTCGCGCCCGCGCTGGCGGCGGGCAACTGCGTGGTCATCAAACCGGCCGAACAGACACCGGCGTCACTGCTGCTCGTCGTCGAACTCATCGCGGATCTGTTGCCCGACGGAGTGCTCAACGTGGTCAACGGTTTCGGTGTCGAGGCGGGCAAACCGCTGGCACAGAGCCCGCGGGTGGCCAAGATCGCCTTCACCGGCGAGACCACCACCGGCCGGTTGATCATGCAGTACGCCAGCGAGAACATCATTCCGGTCACTCTCGAACTCGGCGGCAAGAGCCCCAACATCTTCCTGCCCGATGTGCTGGCCGCCGACGACGATTACCTCGACAAGGCCGTCGAGGGGTTCGTCATGTTCGCCCTGAACCAGGGTGAGGTGTGCACGTGCCCGTCGCGGGCGCTGATCCACTCGTCGATCTACGACGAATTCCTCGCCCGCGCCATCGCCCGCACCGAGGCCATCGTGTCCGGTCATCCACTCGACACCGAGACGATGATCGGCGCACAGGCCGGCAACGACCAGTACGAGAAGATTCTGTCCTATTTCGACATCGGCAGAGCCGAAGGCGCCCGCGTGCTCACTGGAGGGGAAGCACGCAAGGTCGACGGTCTACCGGGTGGGTACTACATCGAACCCACGGTCTTCTCCGGTGACAATACGATGCGGATCTTCCAGGAGGAGATCTTCGGCCCGGTCGTCGCGGTCACCCGCTTCGATACCGTCGACGAAGCGATCCGCATCGCCAACGACACCCTCTACGGTCTCGGTGCGGGCGTGTGGACCCGCGACATGAACACCGCCCACCGACTCGGCCGTGGCATCAAGGCAGGCCGGGTCTGGACCAACTGCTACCACGCCTACCCCGCCCATGCCGCGTTCGGCGGCTACAAGAAGTCGGGGTTCGGCAGGGAGAACCACGCGATGATGCTCGGGCACTACCAGCAGACCAAGAACCTGCTGGTCAGTTATTCGACGACGAAACTCGGGATGTTCTGATGCAGAATCGAATCCACCGTGTGGAGATCACCGAGCGCGCCCAGACCCTGCTCCGCCGCCTCATCGAGGACAACGGCCCGGTGCTGTTCCGCCAGGCGGGCGACGGCTGCGACGACGACGCCGCACCGGTATGCCTGTCGGCCAAACAGTTCCCGATCGAGAAGGCCGACATCATGCTCGGCCGGCTCAGCTGGCACACCGAATTCTGGATCAGCGCGGCACAATTCGAATGCTGGAAAGATACCCACCTGACCGTCGATGTGACGCGCGGTGAGGCTGCCGAGGATTCGCTCGAGGCAGGCCAGGGCATGCGCTTCGTGTTGCGCGCCAGGCTGCTGACCGAGGCGGAGCACGCGGCGCTGGCGGCCGGGCCGCCACCACGAACGGGCGCCGACCGCACACTGTAGCGGCGCCGCCGAAAACCTGACCTGGCAGCATCTTTCCCGGCGCTGCCAGGTCGCGGCGAGCCCCCGCCGACTGGGCCATCGCGGCTCAGCCGGCGGGGTGAGCTCGCCGTTTTTTCGTTTTCACCCCATATAGCAAATGTGTTCCCGCGCAAACCAAATCGCGTCTCGCTCAGCGAGACACACGCGACAACAGTGCAACGATTCCGTTACGTTATGGCGATGTTCTTAGCGAGACTCGGTGTGCGCACCCGGATTCTGGCGATTGCTCTCATCCCGAGTTTGACTCTGGTGGTGGTCGGCGTCGGTACGGCGGGCTACCTGGTCGAGCAGAGCAACAAGGCCAAGTCGTGGGCCGTGCAGTTGCAGGATGCCGCCGTACCGGCCCGTGAGCTGATCGAGGCGGTCCAATCCGAGCGCCACCTCACCCTGGCCCACATCGCGGGCGACGAGACTGCCGCACTCGGGCTCGCCGCCGCGCGCACGCGCATGGACAGCGCCTTTCGCGGCCTGATCGCCGCCGGTGAGAACCTGCGCGCGATCGATGACTCCAACATCGGCAGCGACAAGGCCGGCTTCGCCACTCTCGGCACCCATCTGGAGGGCGTGCGCAAGGGCGCCGACGCCCGGATGCTGCCGATCGCGGACGCTTACCTGTTCTACAACTCGCTGCTCAACGTGATCATCCAGGGCACCAAGGTCGCCGAGCGCGCGGCGCCCGACGCGGTCGTCGCGACCGGTGTGTCGGAGGGACTGCGCTTGCTCGGTGCCGCTGAGGCGATGTCGCGCAGCAACGCGGTCGCCGCCGCGATGGTGGCCTCAGACGGCGCCTCGACCATCCCGCTCGACGAGTTCACCAACCAGAGCGGCCTCTACCACGGCGAAATCGCCAACCTGGCCGCCGGGCTCGACGAACCCGAGCGCGGCGCCGTCGTCGCGTTGACGGCCACCGGGCACTGGCAGCAGCTGAGCGCGATGGAATCCGCTCTCGTGCAGCGTTTCGCGGTGTCGGCGGCCGCCCAGGCGAGCACCTCGACCAGCAAGGCTCCCACCCCCGCCGCACTGCCGATGCCGATTCCCGAATGGCAGAACGCCGCGGCCGAGGTCAACAGGAGCCTGCTCGACTCCTACACCAGCTACAACGACCACGTGCAGAAGCTTGCCGAGGACTCCTCGCGCAAGGCCGAGACCAACGCCGCGCTGGCGGGCGGCGGCGTGCTCGCGCTCAGTGTGCTCGTCTTCCTCATCGCGGTGGTCCTGGCGAACCGGATCATCCGCCGGCTGCGCCGGTTGCGCACCGCGACACTGCAACTCGCCGACGAGCAGCTGCCCGCCACCATGCGCACCCTGCGCGACGGTGGCGAGGTCGACCCGGCCGACACCGCGCCCACCCTGGACTTCGGGCACGACGAGATCGGTCAGGTCGCCAAGGCCTTCGAACACGCCGCCGCCGCGGCGATCGGTGCCGCGGTCGACGAGGCCCGTACCCGCGAGGGTGTGCGCGCGGTGTTCCTCAACATCGCCCACCGCAGCCAGATCGTGGTGCACCGCCAGCTCGAGATCCTCGACGAAGCCGAACGCCGCCAAGAGGATCCAGCCCTGCTCGAGACGCTGTTCCGGCTCGATCACCTCGCTACCCGTGAACGTCGCAACGCCGAGAACCTGATCATCCTCGGCGGCGGCCGCCCGGGGCGGCAATGGCGTCAGCCCGTGCCGGTGATGGACGTGGTGCGCAGCGCCATCGGCGAAACGCTCGACTACGCGCGCGTGCGGGTCACCAAGCTGCCCGAGGTCAGCGTCGTCGGCACCGTCGTGGCCGACCTCGTGCACCTGCTCGCCGAGCTCGTCGACAACGCCACCGCGTTCTCCCCGCCGCAGTCGCGGGTCGAGGCGAGCGGCAATGTGGTCGGCAAGGGCGTGGTCGTGGAGATCACCGATCAGGGCATGGGTATGAGCGCCGACGACCTGGTCCGCTACAACACCATGCTGGCCGATCCACCGGACTTCGGTGTCGGCACGCTGTCCTCGGACTCGCGCCTCGGCCTGTTCGTGGTCGCCCGGCTGGCCCTCGCGCACGGTGTGTCGGTGCGGCTGAGCGAATCCGACTACGGCGGCATCCGCGCCATCGTGCTGATCCCCCAGCAGTTGCTGGCCGGCGAGGCCGACCTCGCGGGTACGCCACCCACGATGACCGGCCCGCTGCGCCGTGGGCTGCCCACACCGCAGGAATCGGGACCGATCGCCGCCCTCGAATCCGCGCCCGCGCCGGTCGCGACCCTGGTCGCCGACCCACCGACCCCGCGCCCGATGGCACCGGCCCCCGAGGCACCCGCCGCGCAGACCCCGCGCTACGACACCGGCTCCGACGAACGACCCGCGCTGCCGCGCCGCAGCAGGCAGACCAATCTGGCGCCCGAGCTCGCCGAGCCCGCCGCCGAGGCGCCGCGCGCACCCGAGCGCCCCCGCTCCGCAGAACAGGCGCGCGACATCATGTCCGCGATCGAGAACGGCACCCGCCAGGGTCGCAAACAACAGACCACATCGAATCAGGACGAACAGGAAGGCTGAGGTGAACTCTTCCCCCGGTGATCTCAACTGGCTACTCGACGATCTCGTCGACCGGCTGGCAGGGGTCCGCTACGCGGTCGTGCTGTCCACCGACGGACTGCTGCTCGGACGCTCCTCGCAGATGAAGCGTGAAGACGCCGAACACTTCGCCGCCATGTCCTCGACCCTCTACGGTCTCGCGCGCAGCGCGGGCAGCCGGTTCGACGGTGGCGGCGTGCGCCAGGCGGTGATCGAGCTCGATCGGGCCGTGCTCTTCGTGACCTCGGCCGGTGACAACGCTTGCCTGGCACTGCAAGCCAACGAGTCGGCCAATCTCGGCATGGTCGCCTACGAAATGAATCTCACCGTGCAGCGGGTCGGCAGTTATCTGTCGACGGAGCCGCGGCACGGGCATGCACAGCTATAGAAAGCTTCGACAATGACTCGACTCGGCGATCCGTGGTTCGACGACGCGGCCGGACCCCTGGTCCGGCCGTACGCGGTGACCCGCGGCCGCACCATGGGCGCGGCGCACGACCTGGACATGCTCACGGTGGTGGTAGCGGTACATCCCGCCCCCACCCTGCGCAAACCAGAACCCGAGTACGCGACGATCGCACGCTTGTGCAAACGTCCGCAGTCGGTGGCCGAGGTCTCGGCCGTGCTGAAACTGCCTCTGGCGGTGACCAAGATCCTCGTCGGTGATCTCATCGCCGAGGGCCACCTCATCTTCCGGGCTCCGGTAGCGGCCGAGGCCGGTGCCGGTGACCTCAACATATTGCGAGCGGTTCTGGATGGCATCCGAAAACTTTGACCCGATGTCCGCAGGCGACCAGCACATGGCCGCCTCGGTCAAAATCCTCATCGCCGGCGGCTTCGGCGTCGGCAAGACCACCATGGTGGGTGCGATCAGCGAGATCGCGCCACTGCGGACCGAAGAACTGATCACCGAGGTCAGCACCGGCGTCGACGATCTGTCGGGGGTGGAGCAGAAGCACACGACCACCGTCGCGCTGGACTTCGGGCGCATCACCATCGACCGGGATCTGGTGCTGTACCTGTTCGGCACGCCCGGACAGGACCGCTTCTGGTTCCTGTGGGACGAGCTGTGCCGTGGCGCCCTCGGCGCGATCGTGCTGGCCGACACCCGGCGGTTGAGCAATTCGTTCGCGGCGGTGGACTTCTTCGAACGGCGCGGCTTGCCGTTCCTGATCGCGGTGAACTGCTTCGACGGCGCGCCGCGCTACACGGTCGACGAGGTGCGTGACGCGCTGGACCTGGATCCGAACACGCCGGTGATCCTGTGCGACGCGCGCGATCGGCCCTCGGCCAAGGCGGTGCTGACCCACCTGGTCGAGTACCTGATCGACCGCGCCGCACGAACTCCCGTCACCACCTGACCGACTCTGCCGAGCCCGGCGCGGGGACTGCCCGTTCCGCGGCTCGGCTGGTCTGCTCCCAGGCCGACCAGGTGGCCATCTTGGCGCGCGCGAGGTCGAAGGCCAAGTCGTACACCATGTTTCCGAGCAGCAGGCGCAGCGGCGGTTCCTCGGCGCCGACGAGCGTGAGCAGCGCCTCGGCGGCGAGGGCGGGCTCGCTGTCGACCGAGCCCTCGGCCCACTGGGCCTCGAGCTGGGCGCGCAGCGGGGCGTAGTCCTCGATCGGGGTCGTGTTCACCATCGCCGAATACAGGTCGGTCCAGTACCCGCCCGGCTGCAGAATACTCACGCGCACACCGAATTCCGCGGCTTCCATCGCCAGGGCCTCGCTCATGCCCTCGAGCGCGAACTTGCTCGCGGCATACATTCCCGACAGCGGGAACCCGGCGAGCCCGCCGATGCTCGATACCTGCACGATGTGCCCGCCGCGCTGCGCGCGCAACTGCGGGAGCACCGCCTGGCTCACCCAGAGCGCGCCGAAGAAGTTCACCTCCATCTGCGCGCGAGCCTCGGCTTCGGTGAACTCCTCGATCATGCCCATCGAGAGGGTGCCCGCGTTGTTGATCACGACGTCGAGGCGGCCGAAGTGGGCGACGGCGGCATCGACTGCCGCGTGCACCGCAGCACGATCGGTGACATCGACGGTCAACGGCAGCACCCGGCCGGGATGGGCCGCGGCGAGTTCGTCGAGGGCGGATCCGGTGCGCGCGGCGGCAGCGACCCGGTCCCCCGCCGCCAGCGCCGCTTCGGCGAAGGCTCGGCCGAGACCGCGGCTCGCTCCGGTGATGAACCAGACGCGGGATGCGGCGGTGGTCATGACGTTCCTCCTTGCCTAGACAAGACGTTGCGTCTCGTCTGTTGATTCGAGGATGCCAGCGGTTCACCACCCTGTCAAGACGCAACGTCTCGTCTCCTTGGTTGCTAGAATGGCGGCATGAGTCAGCAGGTGAACCCCCGGCCGTCGGCCGACGCGACCCGGCGCAACGAAGGATCCCGGCGCGCCATCCTGTCCGCCGCCTTCGAACTGGCGGGCGAGATCGGCTACGACAAGCTGACGATCGAGGCGATCGCCGCCAGGGCAGGCGTCGGCAAGCAGACGATCTACCGGTGGTGGCCGTCCAAGGGCGCGGTGCTGCTCGACGCCTTCCTGATGCTCAGCGAGACCGGCGACGACGCGACACCGGGCCTGCCCGACACCGGCGACCTGGAAGCCGACCTGAAACTGGTCCTGCGCGCGACCGTCGCCGAACTCGCCGACCCCCGCTTCGACCTCCCCCTGCGCGGCCTGACCAGCGCCATCATGCACGACACCGCCCTGGCCGCCACCTACGTCGAACGCCTACAGGGCCCCGTGGACGACCTGAAACGTCGCAGACTCGCCGCCGCGCAAACCGCGGGCCAGATCGCCCCCGATATCGACCTCGACGTGGCCATCGCGATGATCTGGGGCCCACTGATGGACCGCTGGCTCCTGCGCACCGGCACCCTCACCACCGAATTCGCCGATCGCGTCGTGGAGACCGCGCTGCGCGGACTCCGCGGCTGACCTGACCGAAACCACGTCCCGTCAACGACATTCGGCCTGCATCGCGCGATTGCCGTACCGCGGCCCCACGACCGGCGCGCGCGACGACGACACCGGGGCGGCTTCACCCACGTAGCGACTCGGGCAGTGGAGAACGATCACCTGCGCCGGGTCCGTCCATCAGTTTCAGGTCGCGGCCGTGGACTCGCTCGCCGCAGTGCGAGCAGGTGGGCTCGATGGTGGCGAGGTGGGCGCAGGTGCGGTGCAGGACCTCCACCGGGGGACCGTTCGGGGCGGCCCATTCGTCGCCCCACTGGCGCATCGCGGTGATCACCTGCCACAGAGAGCGACCCTTGGCTGTCAGGCGGTAGTCGTAGCGGACGGGGTTGTCCTGGTAGGGCTCTCTCGTCATGATCTCGTGTTCGACCAGGCCTTCGAGACGTTGGGTGAGGACGTTGCGGGCGATGCCGAGGCGGTCGCGGAACTCGTCGAAGCGGGTGACGCCGAAGAGGGCGTCACGCACGATCAGCAAGGTCCACCACTCCCCGACCACTTCCAGGCACTGGGCCAGGGAACAGTTCATGTCTTCGAAGCTGGTGCGCCGCATCCCCCGAGCCTAGTCGGTTGCATGAAAGAACTCGCCCATCTACGTTGAGTTGCATGATGAAACTCACCGGGCGGTTCGGCGCGCGATTCGCCCTCACCGCCACGGACTCCGGGCGGTGGCAGGCCGTGGTCGACGACTCGTGGCGCGGCTGGACCGGCCCACACGGCGGCACGATCGCCGGGCTCCTGATCGATGTCGCCCAGCGGGCGAGCTCGCGCGAGCACCCCGTGCGCGCCGCGGATGTCCGGTTCCTCGGCCGACCGGCGACCGGCGCGTTCACCCTGCACGCCACCGAATACACCGTCGGGCGCAGCACGACGATGCTGGACGTGGTCGCCGAACAGAACGGTGCGGCGGTGGCCGCGGCCACCGTCACCCTGGGCGCACCCGGCGCGACCGCGATCCCCGCCCACAGCGCCAGACCCGCACCCGTCGTCGCGGCCGCACCGGACTGCGCGCTGTTCCGGCTGCCCCCGGAGATCGTGCCCGTCGGCGCGCATTTCGTCATCCGTCCCGCCGCGGGCCCCTTGCCCCTCAGCGGCGCGGACGAGGCGATGATGTGCGCCTGGATCGCACTCGACCCCGCGTTGCCCCTCGACGCGCCGAGCCTGGCCGTCCTCGCCGACGCGCTCCCACCGGGACTGTTCCCGCTGCTCACCGCTCCGGTCGCGGTCCCCACCGTCACCCTGTCGCTGCAACTGCACGCCGATCTCACCCACCTCGGCGACACACCCGTGCTGGTCCGCGCCGCGAACGTCAGTTCCGGTGACGGCTGGTCGGTCGACGACACCGATATCTGGGACGGCGACGGCGTGCTGCTCGCCACCGCCCGTCAAACCCGCCGCGTCCTCGGCTGAACGAGAGCTGGAACATGCGATCCACTACCCCGCTCCGGCAGACGAATCCCCGGTTGGTGCTGGCCATCGTCTCCATCGGCGTGCTGTTGTCGAGCCTGGACCTGTTCATCGTCAATGTCGCCATGCCCGCCATGGCAGACGACTTCGGCGCCGGCCTGACCGAACTGTCCTGGGTGCTCAACCTCTATGCCATCGTCTTCGCCGCCCTGCTCGTTCCGGCCGGTCGGCTCGGCGACCGCGGCGGCAACCGCGCCACCTTTCTCACCGGCCTGGCGATCTTCGTGATCGGGTCGGCACTGTGCTCGGCGGCCTGGAACGTGGAGTCGCTCATCGCTTTCCGTGTTCTGCAGGCGCTGGGATGCGCCCTGCTCACCCCGTCCTCACTCGCACTGGTACTCGCCGCGACACCGCCGCAGCAACGCGCGGGTGCGGTGCGGCTGTGGGTCGCGTTCGGTGGTCTCGGCGCCGCGCTGGGCCCGGTGCTCGGCGGCTTGCTGGTCGAAATCGATTGGCGCTGGGTGTTTCTCGTGAACGTGCCGATCGGGTTGGCGGCGCTCGCGATCGGTGTCCGTAAGCTGCCGTGCCCGCCCGCCGCGGGCGGCCCGCTGCCGGATCTGCTGGGTGCGGGCGCGCTGATCGGGGCGGTCGGGTCGCTGATCGGGGCCGTCGTCCAGGGTCCCGACTGGGGCTGGACCTCCACCGGGGTCCTCGCCGCGTTCGGTATTGCGATCGTGCTCGGGGTTGTCTTCGCCGTGAGCTCGGCTCGTCATCACAGCCCGATCGTCGACCCCGCCCTGCTCCGGGTCCCGAATTTCGTGCTCGCGGGGGCGAATTCGCTGGTGTTCCAGATCGCGTTCGCGGGCATGCTGCTCTCGGTCACGCTCTGGGCGCAGAACGTGTGGGGATGGTCGGCCTTGCAGACCGGACTCGCGATCGCGCCCGGCCCACTGGTCGTGCCGTTCGTCGCCATCGCCGCGGGCAAACTCATCGCCCGAATCGGTGCGGGACCGGTGATCGCGGCAGGCGGGCTCGCCTTCGGTGGCGGACTCCTGTGGTGGGCGCGCGCAGCCGAACTGTCACCGGACTACGTGGGTGGCCTGCTCGGCGGCATGCTGCTGACCGGTCTCGGTGTCGGGCTCACCCTGCCGACCGCGTTCGCCGTCGGCGCGGGAACCCTGCCCCCGCAACGCTTCGCGACCGGATCGGGCGTCCTGAGCATGGCCCGCCAACTCGGCCTCGCCCTCGGCGTCGCACTTCTCGTTGCGCTGCTCGGTACGCCCGACACCCCCGCTGCCACGCTCGACGCCTTCCAGCGCGCCTGGTACGTGACCGCCGCGATCGCGGTCATCGCCGGACTCATCGGCTTCGCCGTGCGGACCCGATCGGAGGCCGGACCACCGATCGAATCGCCCGGCCACACTCCGGAGGCGACCGAAAGATCCGGGGGCGCGGCAGTGTCCGCGTGACCCCGAGCGGTCGGCGACCACGATGTCGCCGGCCGCGTCCTCCGGTCCGCTCAGCCCCAGGTCGCCTGATCGGGGACCGAGGAATCGAAGATCACGTAGAAGAAGTGACCGGGAGTCAGCTCGTTCATATCGTGCCAGCGGCCCCAGGGGTCGCGCTGGTAGTAGTTCTCCATCCCGGTGCCGTCGTCGTAGCAGACGATGTTCGAGGTCCCGAACGGACTCCAATACACCTGAGTGCCAGGACGTGACGTCTCGAGCGGGGTGCGGAACAGGTGACTGCACGGCGTGATGACCGGGTCGTAATAGCTGGGCTGGGCGGCGGCGGTGGCCTGCCCGGCGATCCCGGCGACGGTGACAGCGGCGACCGCGAGGCCGAGACGAACGGTGGAACGCATCGAATCTGCTCCTGACCTGAGCGGAAATGAAGGCTCTTCGTATCGCGAACGATATTACGCCCGATCGCCGGTCGGCACGGAAATCCGACCACAGACGGATCTGCCGAGCCGTTCGGTCGCGCTACCGTGGCAGGAGCGGGTCGGCGGAGGGTAGGAAAAGCTGTGGACAGCACGACAATCGCACGGCAGTGCACACTGTGTGAAGCGCACTGCGGGATTCTGGTCACGGTCGAGGATTCGCGGGTCACCCGCGTCGAGGGCAACCCGGACGACGTGCTGTCGAAGGGCTACATCTGCCCGAAGGCGACAGCCATGGGCGGTCTGCACCACGACCCCGACCGGCTGCGGACACCGATACGCCGGGTCGGCGACAGCTTCGAACCGGTCGGCTGGGACGAGGCATTCCGCGAGATCGGCCGGCGTTTGCGCGCGGTACGGTCCGCGCACGGTCCCAGCGCCATCGGGATGTACATCGGCAACCCGGCCGCGCACAGCTCCTCGGTGATGTACGGAGCGCTGCTGCGGGCCGTCCTGCTGACCCGCAACTTCTTCTCCGCGTCCTCGATCGATCAGTTCCCGCAGGAGTTCGTCGCGTGGCGGATGTTCGGCTCGAACGTTCTCATGCCGATCACCGATATCGACCGCACCGACCGGCTGGTGGTGCTCGGCGCCAATCCCGCGGTGTCCAACGGATCGATCACCACCATGCCCGGCGCCAAATCGCGCATCAAAGCGGTCCGCGCCCGGGGTGGCACCGTCGTCGTGATCGACCCGCGCCGCACCGAAACCGCCCGGCTGGCAGACGAACACGTGGCGGTCCGGCCCGGCGGCGATGTGTACCTGCTGCTCGCGATGCTGCATGTGCTGATCACCGAGCAGCTGTGTGACGAACGGGCGGTCCGCGCGCTGTGCACCGGCTGGGACGAGCTGGCCGCACTCGTCGCCGACACCACCGTGGAACGCATGGCGCCACTGGCGGGCGTCGACGCGGACACCATCAGACGGCTGGCCCGTGACCACGCGGCGGCACCCTCGGCGGTGTTGTACGCGCGAATCGGGGTGTGCCAGCAGGTGACGGGCACCCTCACCCACTGGCTGGTCAACACGATCAACGCGGTCACCGGCAATCTCGATCGCGCGGGCGGTCAGATGTTCGCCACCCCCGTCGTCGACGCCGCCCGCTACGCGAAGTACCTGCCCATGGGACACGGCGCGTGGACCGACCGCTCCGGCGCGCACAAGTCGTTCCGCAGCGAACTGCCGGTCGCGGTCCTCGCCGAGGAGATCCGCACCGAAGGACCGGGCCAGATCAAAGCGATGATCACCTACGCGGGCAATCCGGTGCTCTCGACACCCCAGGCCGACAAGCTCGACGCCGCGCTGGATTCCCTGGATTTCTACGTGGCCGTCGATATGTACGTCACCGAGACGACGCGGCACGCCGACTTCATCCTGCCGCCGGTCTCGGCGCTGGAACGCGAGGAACTGAGCCTGCTGTTCCCGATCTTCAGCGTTCGCAACAACGCCCGCTACGACGCCAAGGTGTTCGAACCGCCGTCCGACGGTTTGGAGGACTGGCAGATCCTGGCGCGATTGGTGACCGAAATGGTCCCGCTGCCGGTACGACGGTTCACCGGACGCGCGCTCAACGCCGCGTTCGAACAGTTCAGCCCCCTGCGACTGACCGCGGCCGCCGTCGCGACAGGCCCCTACGGAGTCCTGCGTCGTGGACGAAACGGGCTGACGCTCACAAAGATTCGGGACGCGGCGGGCGGTGTCGACCTCGGTCCGTTGCAGCCACGGCTGCCCGAACTGATCGGCACCAGCGACCGCAAGACACACTTGGCGCCCACGGATTTCCTGGCGGCGGTGCGCACAGTCCTCGACGACGCGACCACGGCGGCCGAACCCGGCTACGACCTCCAGCTCATCGGACGGCGTCACCTGCGCAGCAACAACTCCTGGCTGCACAACATCCCGTCGATGGTGAAGGGCCGCGACCGCTGCACCGTGCTCATCCACCCCGACGACGCCGCCACCCGCGGTCTCGCCGACGGCGATCCGGCCACGATCGAATCCCCCGTCGGTTCGATCGTGGTTCCGGTGGAGATCAGTGCCGATATTCGCGCCGGGGTGGTGGCGATCCCCCACGGATGGGGCCATCGCGAACCCGGGGTCGGCTGGTCCGTCGCGGCGGGCCGGCCGGGCGCCAATGTCAACCTGCTGCACGACCCGGCCCGCACCGACCCGCTCTCCGGCACGTCGGCGGTCAACAGCACGTGGGTGCGGGTGAACCCGGTCGCGGCCGAAACCCCGGACGCCACACCACGATCCGAGGTCGCCGCCGCGCGGCGGTGAACCCGGCTACGAACTCGGGTCCACCGCGCCGGGGTCAGCGAAAGCGCAGGTTCGCCGTGGCGAGACCGAAGATCTTGCGGCCGCCGGACTTGGCGACGATGGCGATCACCGCGCTGCGGGTCTCGGGGTCGAGGGACTTCACGCGGCCGGTGTACTCGACCTGGCCGCCCTCCCGGCCGACGATGGTGTAGGTCGACAGGCGAACGCCGTAGCGGGTGACGGCGCCGGGGTCGCCGGACCACGTGGAAAGGAAGCCCGCGCCGAGACCCATGGTGAGCATGCCGTGGGCGATGATGTCGGGCAGGCCCGCCAGCTCGGCGATCTTCTCGTCCCAGTGGATGGGGTTGACGTCGCCGGAGACGCCGGCGTAGTTGACGAGATCACCGCGCGAGACGCGCGCGTCGCGCAGCGGGAGTTCGTCTCCGACGGTGAGCTCGTCGAACGACATCGTGGTGTTGGGAACACGCGCGGCCCCCTCCACGGACAGCGGGACCTCGCCCTCGGGACGCAGGGTGGTCTCCACCACGGCGCTCTTGTCGGCGCTGTAGATGCTCACGCCGTGCACCATGATGTTCTCCACCGCGGCGGTGATCGCGGGATCCACCCCGTCGTCCCCGGTGATACCGACGACTGTGGTGTGCATGATGTGCACGGTCTCGCCGAGTTCGTCGACGAAGGTGTTGGTGACGGTGATCAGATCCTTGCCCGCGATCGTGCGCACCGAGGAAAGCTCGACATCGACCACGAGACGGTCACCGGCCACGATCGGCTTGTGCTGTTCGAAGACCTGCTCGGTCTGCACGAACATGTCGTAGCCGACGACCACCGATTCGAACAGCAATTTGTTCGCCGCCATAGCCGGGATGGAAACGAACGTCAGTGGCGCGACCAGACCCGGGTAGCCGAGCGCGGCGGCGGCCTCGTCCTCCCAGTGGGCGGGATGGAAATCCTGGACGGCGCGCGCGTATTCGCGGATCTTCTCGCGACCGACCTCGTAGACGCCCTCTACCCGGTAGTAGTGCCCTACCTTCGACGCGGTGTCAGGGCCATCGACGGGCGGGGCATCGACTACGGAAGTCACTATGAATCACCTTCGTTCGGGGAACGGACACCCGGCAGGCTAGTCGACGCGCAGGCGGACCGGGCATTCCTTGGCACAGTTCACAGTTCTGTGCCCTTCCACCGCGGTCAGAAGGAGGGTACGTCGCTGGTGCTGGCGTTGCCACCGATCGAAGGCTGCAGCGTGATCTCCCAATCGGAGTCGCCGTCGAACGGGTCGTCGAACTTCTGGAACTCACGCTCGCGGGTGAAGGCCAGCGTCGCCTCGTCCCAATCCTTGCCGGTCTTCAGATAGACGTAGTACGTGCCGTCGATCCCGGTGAGGGTGGCGTTGGAATTGCCCTGCACGTAGATGGTGGCCTGTGGCTTCTTGGGATCGCCGTTGGTCACCACGACCGCGAAGTCGTCGCTGTTGCCGTTGACGATGTCGAGCTTGCCCGCACCGACCAGCCCGTCCTGCTGAACCACCGCTCCGTTCTCGCCACGACGGTTCAGCACCGGCGCCGCGGGAGTGGTCGCGCGCACCGACGTGGTCGCCGTCGGCGAACTGCTCGCCGGCGCGGCGTCGACGGACTGTCCCGACTCGCATCCAGCTACCAGAAGGGCCACCGCGATCGCGGACACGGCATACCACTGACGATTCGACATCGTTCCCACCCCATGCTCATGGACCGGACTCCCCGATCCGGTCTTCCTCGCCAGTATTGCGTGAATTGCCCGGTATGTCATCACAACTCATCCTGGAAACCCGCCCCCACACCATCTGGAATGAGTCATGATCTGGAATGTGTCCACCACATCGGACTTCGAACGGATGCTGCGCGCAGCCTCACTGCGCGTCACCGCGCCACGCCTGGCGGTGCTCACCGCAGTGCACCAGCATCCGCATGCCGATACGGACACCATTCTGAGCCGAGTCAGAGCCACCCTCGGGGCCGTCAGCCAGCAGGCCGTCTACGACGTACTGCGGGCACTCACCAGCGCCGGGCTGCTCCGGCGGATCCAGCCGATGGGCACCGTCGCGCGCTATGAGACCCGCGTCGGTGACAACCATCATCACCTGGTGTGCCGATCCTGTGGGGTGATCGTCGATGTCGAGTGCGCCGTCGGCGACGCACCCTGTCTGACTCCCCTCGACGACCGCGGTTTCGTCGTCGACGAGGCAGAAGTCATCTACTGGGGCAGGTGCCCCGACTGCACGACATCACCATCACTCTCCTGAAAGGATTCACCGTGCCCGAGGAACACCCACCTATCGCGGAAGCCAACACGGAAGCCGGTGACAGTGGTTGCCCCGTCATGCATCGTCCGTTCGCCTCCACCGACGCGCGCGGAGCGAACGCCGAGTGGTGGCCGAACCAGCTCAATCTGACACTGCTGCAGAAGAATCCGCCCTCGGCGAACCCGATGGGCGAAGACTTCGACTACGCGGCCGAATTCGCCACCCTCGACCTGGCCGCGGTGAAGGCCGATATCGAACAGGTCATGACGACCTCGCAGTCCTGGTGGCCCGCCGACTTCGGCCACTACGGCCCGTTCTTCATCCGGATGGCCTGGCACTCCGCGGGCACCTACCGGGTCGGCGACGGCCGCGGCGGCGCGGGCGCGGGCCTGCAGCGCTTCGCCCCGCTCAACAGCTGGCCCGACAACGCCAGCCTGGACAAGGCGCGCCGGCTGCTGTGGCCGGTGAAGAAGAAGTACGGCCGCAAGCTGTCGTGGGCCGACCTCATCGTCTACACCGGCAACGTCGCGCTCGAGTCGATGGGCTTGCCGACGTTCGGTTTCGGTGGCGGCCGCGTCGACGCGTGGGAGCCCGAGGAAGACGTGTTCTGGGGCCCCGAGCGCACCTGGCTCGGCGACGAGCGCTACACCGGTGACCGCAACCTCGAACGTCCGCTCGCCGCGGTCCAGATGGGCCTGATCTACGTCAATCCCGAAGGCCCCAACGGCAATCCGGATCCCCTCGCGGCCGCCGTGGACATCCGCGAGACCTTCGCGCGGATGGCGATGAACGACGAGGAGACCGCCGCGTTGATCGCCGGCGGCCACACCTTCGGCAAGACCCACGGTGCGGGCGACGCCGATCTGGTCGGCGTCGAACCGGAAGCCGCACCGCTGGAACAGCAAGGGCTGGGCTGGAAGAGCAGCTTCGGCACCGGAGTCGGCGAGGACGCGATCACCAGCGGCCTGGAAGGCATCTGGAACAGCACCCCCATCACCTGGGACAACAACTTCCTCGAAACCCTCTACGGGTACGAATGGGAGCTGACCAAGAGTCCGGCGGGCGCGCATCAGTGGATCCCGAAGGACGGCGCGGGCGCCGACACTGTGCCCGACCCGTTCATCACCGGTAAGAAGCGCGCACCGGTCATGCTGACCACCGACCTGTCGCTGCGGTTCGACCCGATCTACGGCCCGATCACCCGCCGCTGGCTGGACAACCCCGCGGAGTTCGCCGACGCGTTCGCCCGCGCCTGGTACAAGCTCACCCACCGCGATATGGGACCGATCGCCCGCTACCTCGGCCCGCTGGTTCCGTCCGAGGAACTGCTGTGGCAGGACCCGGTGCCCGCCCAGAACGGCCCGGTGATCGGTGATTCCGAGATCGCCGCGCTCAAGGGCCAGATCCAGGCCTCCGGCCTGTCCATCGCCCAGCTGGTGACGACGGCGTGGGCGGCGGCCTCGTCGTTCCGCGGCAGCGACAAGCGCGGCGGCGCCAACGGTGGCCGGATCCGGCTGCAGCCGCAGGCGGGCTGGGCGGTCAACCAGCCCGACGAGCTCGTCCAGGTGGTGCGCGTCTACGAGGGCATCCAGGACACGTTCAACACCGCAGGCGGTACGCAGGTGTCGTTCGCCGACCTGGTCGTCCTCGGCGGCGCGGTCGGTGTGGAACAGGCCGCCCAGGCCGCCGGTTTCCCGGTGACGGTGCCGTTCACGCCGGGCCGTACCGACGCGACCCAGGCCCAGACCGACGTCGAGTCGTTCGACGCGCTCGAGACCCCGGCCGACGGGTTCCGTAACTACGTGTCCAAGGACGCGCAGATTCCCGCGGAGTTCCTGCTGATCGACAAGGCGAACCTGCTCACGCTCAGCGCGCCGGAGATGACCGTGCTGATCGGCGGTCTGCGCGTGCTCGGCGCGAACTACCAGTCCTCGCCGCTGGGCGTGTTCACCGATACCCCGGGTGCGCTGACGAACGACTTCTTCGTCAACCTCCTCGACATGGGTACCGAGTGGGCGCCCTCGGCCGCCGACGAGAACGTCTACGAAGGCCGTGACCGCTCCTCCGGCGCGGTGACGTGGACCGGTAGCCGTGTCGACCTGGTGTTCGGCTCCAACTCGCAGCTGCGGGCCGTAGCCGAGGCCTACGCGACCGACGACGCGAAGGAGAAGTTCGTGCACGACTTCGTCGCCGCGTGGACCAAGGTGAGCAACCTGGACCGGTTCGACGTCACCGCCTGATCCGGACAGCGAAACACCCTGCGGCTCAGCATGAGTCGCAGGGTGTTTCGCTGGTGGCTAGGACTCGGCGAGGGCGGCCAGCCGGTCCACCGATGCCTGCAGCTTGTCGGCGGTGGTGGCCTTGGCTCGCACCTGACGCAACTCGTCGTGCAGTTCGGTCCAGTCGTAGGTGTGGGTCACCCGGGTGTGGGTGTCGTCGATCGGCTCGAGCTCCCAGCGCCACAGGTGTCCCGGCGGGGTCTTGTCCCGCTCCGACGGGTTCCACGCGATACGGCGACCCTCCTCGAATTCGACGATGTGGTTGTCGCGGTCGGCGCCGTTGGTCAGCGTCGTGGTGAACACGTCACCGACCGCGCGGACCCGCTGGCCTTCGACGGCCTGCGCGAGGTTGTCGTTGCCGTCCCAGCGCGGCTGCTGCGCGGGATCGGCGATCAGGTCGAAGATCGCGGCGGGGGTCGCCGCGACGTCGCGGGAGGCGTGGACGATGCGTGGCACGTCGATGGTTTCGGTCACCGGGCGATAGAACCAGCAGCTCACCCACCCCGGCAACTATTCCGCTCGAGCACGCGACTAACTCGTCCGGTACACCGCGAACACCGGGATCTCCCGATCGGTCTTGTCGCGGTACTCGGCGAAACCCGGCAGCCGCTCGACCATCCGGTCGTAGAGGGCGGTGCGCTCGGGATCGGCGACGAGTTCTGCCTTGCCCCGGTAGGTTTCGGTCCCGACCTCCACGGTGAGTTCCGGGTCGGCGAGGAGGTTGTGATACCAGGCCGGGTGTTTGTCGGCGCCACCGTTGGAGGCGATCAGCACGATCCGGTCGCCGTCGGGCAGGAACACCAGCGGATTGGTGATCGCGCGCCCGGACTTCGCGCCGGTGGTGGTGATGATCACCATGGCGTCGTTGCCTTCGAACATGCCACCGACGCGGCCGCCGTTGGCACGGAACTCGGCGATCACCTGGTCGTTGAAAGCATTCATCGTGGTCCTTTCGTCGGGTAACTCCCCCTGCCCCAACGATCCAGGCGCGCCCCGCATTCCGGCGCTGTCCACGGCATATGCGCCGAAGTAGTGACTTACTCTAGCGTTGCGGGGTGCTAGGACATTCTCATGCGACGAGTGGGGCGCTGGCCTGGGCCGGTACGGCCGCCGCGCTACCGCTCACGGTCGCCGCTTTCCCTCTGTTCGACAGCGACACAACGCGATTCGGCATCGCCGAACTCATCATGGGCACGCTGCTCACCGCGGGTGCGGCGCTGCTGCCGGACGCGGATCATCCCAGCGGCACCATCTCCCACGTGCTCGGGCCGGTGTCACATCACCTGTGCCGGTTGATCTCCTGGGCGTCGGGCGGACATCGTCACGGCACGCATTCACTGCTGTTCGTCGTCGCCGCGGTCGCGGCCACCTGGGCCGGCGAGCACTACCTCGGCAGACCGTTCACCCTCGGCCTCGTGTTCTTCCTGCTCGCCCTCGCGGTGCGATCGCTGCACCTGTGCCCGCCGGGAAAGAGTGTCCGGACCTACGGAACGGTGATCGTGCTGGCGACGGCCGGAACGTTCGCGGTCGACCAGTGGATCGTCGACCGACCGGCATGGCTGCCGATCTGCGTGGGTCTCGGCTGTCTGGCCCACCTGCTCGGCGACTGCCTCACCGATCGGGGCTGCCGGTTGCTGTGGCCGTTTCCGCTGCGCACCCGGGTG
Source organism: Nocardia sp. NPDC057272 (assembly GCF_042668615.1). Lineage (NCBI taxonomy): Bacteria > Bacillati > Actinomycetota > Actinomycetes > Mycobacteriales > Nocardiaceae > Nocardia > Nocardia sp. NPDC057272. Next base: position 302,855 of record NZ_JBHUYK010000004.1, read on the forward strand.
CCGCTGATCGAGCGGACCGGGAACCGGGTCGAGACCTGGGTCATCTCTCCCCTGTTCGTGCTCGGCACGATGGGCGCGCTCTGGTACGCGATCATCCACCGGCCGTGATCGCTGGGACGGCGGGGCTCCCGCCGTCCCGAGCCGACCCGCGTAGCCGGTTCTTCGCCGATCACTCCGACCGGTTTGCATATTTAGATGCGCATATCGCAGTATCAGAATGATACTTGTGAGTCCTCCCAACGCCGACACTCAGGGCATCGTCGCAGGTCTCGAAGCCGCCCCAATCCCAGCATCATTCAGTGCACAGTTGTACTCTCAACTCTGTGACGGAGCAGCTCCCCCAAGCCCAGGCCGAAGTACAGGCGCTCACACGGCTCGCCGGTGACGAGTTCGCCGGGGCGGTCGATGGGATCGCGGCCATCCACCGAGCCCTCTCCGACCGGGTATTCGCGGCGGTGCGGCTGGGCGTCGGTCCCGCGGCGGCGCCGGTGAAGGTCGTGCACGACGCCATCACCGATGGCGTGTACGCCGCCGTCAGCGGCACGGGCTTCGTCGTCGGCGAGGTCGCCGGCGCGGTCCAGCTGCCCGGTGTCACCGCTCCCTCGCGCACCGTGTGGGGTGCGGGCATTCTCGCCGCGATCCAGGGGCTGATCGGTGACGCGCTCGAGGACGAGACCCCGATCCTCTCCTCCCCCATGACCTTTCGCGTCGACGGCATCCCGGTCCCGCCCGAGGAGTTCGCCGCCCACGTCCCGGTGCCGACGACCCGGCTGGTCGTGCTCCTGCACGGACTCGTGGAGACCGAACACTCCTGGCGGCTCGGCAATCGCCCCACCTACGGCGAGCGCCTCGAAGACGATCTCGGCTACACCCCCCTCTTCGTCCGCTTCAATACCGGTCTGCACATCTCCGAGAACGCCGCCCAGCTCAGCGCCCTGCTGACCCGCCTGGTCGACAGCTGGCCGATGCCGGTGCACGAGATCTGCCTGATCGGGCACTCGATGGGCGGACTGGTCATGCGCAGCGCCTGCCATCAGGCCGAGGAGTCGGGCCAGCAGTGGGTGCGATCGGTGCGGCAGGTGGTGTGCCTCGGCTCACCACACCTCGGTGCGCCGCTCGAACAGCTCGTGCACTACGCGTCGGCCGCGCTCGATCTGCTACCCGAGACCCGGCCGCTGAGCACACTGCTGCGCAGGCGCAGCGCGGGCATCCGCGACCTGCGGCAGGGCTCGCTGGTCGACGAGGACTGGCGCGACCTCGACGTGAACACCCTGCGCGCGCGAGCGGTGAAGGAAGTGCCGCTGCTGCCCGGCGTCGATCACTACTTCGTCACCACCACCATCACCCACAGCCCGAAGCATCCGCTCGGCGTGATCATCGGTGACGGCATGGTTCTCACGGGCAGCGGGTCGGGGCGTGGACGGACCCGGCGCCTGGATTTCGACGCGGTCAACAGCCTGCACATCCCCGCGGCGAACCATTTCAGCCTGCTCAATCACGACGCTGTCTACGAAGCGCTGCACGGCTGGTTGACGAGCGCACCCCGCCGCGCGCGTCAGGTGGATACGCTGTGGCCATGACTCTCGACCACGGCGACCCGGGCGACGCACCTGCCATTCCGCTGCCGACCGCTCCCCTGGCCAACGAGGCCCGCCCCTCGCCGGCCGAAGAAGCCAGAACGATCGCAGCGGGCACCAATACCGGCACGCTGGCCAGCCTCACCGCCGACGGCGCGCCCTGGGCGTCGTTCATCACCTACGGATTGCTCGACGGCGCACCGGTGCTGAGCGTGTCGCGCCTGGCCGAACACGGCCGCAACCTGGCCGCCGACCCGCGCGCCAGCATCGCGATCGTCACCCCCGACATCCCGGCCGACCCGCTGGCGGGCACCCGGATCACCCTCGCCGGTTTCGTGGAACGCCCGACCGGCGCCGAGGCGGAAGCGGCCCGCGCGGCCCACCTCGCGGCGATCCCGGCAGCCAAGTACTACATCGACTACAGCGACTTCACGCTGTGGGTGCTGCGCATCGAGCGGGTGCGCTGGGTCGGCGGCTACGGCCGGATGGATTCGGCCTCGGCCGCGGAATACCTCGCCGCGCAGCCGGACCCGATCGTCGCGCACGCCGCGCCCGGTGTCGCGCACCTCAACGCCGACCATGCCGAAGCGCTGCTGGCGATGGCCCAGCAGCTGGGCGGGTTCCCCGACGCCATCGCCGCCACCTGCGAGAAGGCCGACCGCTACGGCCTCGACCTGCGGGTGGAATCACCACGCGGCGTGGCACTCACCCGCGTCGGCTACGCCACACCCCTGTCCGAGATCAGCGAATTGCGCGCGGCGACCGTGGAACTCGCGCGCCGGGCCCGCGCGACGCCCTGATCACGCCTCGTACAGCTCGAGCGGCAGGTCGTCCGGATCGAAGAAGAAGGCCATCTGCTGACCGGTGTGCTCATCGGTGCGCAGTTCCTCGGTCCGGACGCCCCGCGCCCGCAGCTCGTCGAGGGCAGCGGGCACGCTCGCGACCGCCAGGGCCAGGTGCCGCAACCCCGCCGCTTCCGGCCTGCTCGGGCGTGCGGGCGGGTCGGGAAACGAGAACAGTTCGATGCGGACCCCGCCGGGCAACTCGATGTCGAGCTTCCACGAATCGCGATCGGCTCGGTAGTTCTCGTCGAGGACGGCGCCGCCGAGGGTCTCGGTATAGAAACTCTTGGAGCGGGCGTAGTCCGTCGCGATGATCGCGATGTGGTGGATGCCGAGAAATTGCACGCCGCAACGCTAGCGGATGCCCGCTGGCGGAACCCGCACGGACGCGCTAATTTTAGTCTCATAATGAGACCAGCCACAGGAGGCTCGATGACGGATCTCTGGGACCGGTGGCAATCGGGCGGCGAACTGATCGATGTCGCGGTGCGCGGCGTGACGCGGCGGATATTCGTGCGCACCACCGGATCGGGGCCGGTTGTCGTTCTCCTGCACGGCTTTCCGAGCTCCTCGCTCGAATGGTCCGGGATCGAACCGGCACTGGCCGCCGAACGCACGGTGCTCAGTGTCGACTTCCTCGGCTACGGCGCCAGCGAGAAGCCACCCGGACACCGCTACAGCATCTTCGAACAGGCCGACCTCGTCGCCGGGGTCCTCGCCGCGCGTGGCATCGCCCGCGCCCACATCGCCGCCTACGACTACGGCGGGATCGTGCTGAGCGAACTCCTCGCCCGCGGCGCCGCAGCGGGGTTCGAGCCGACCGGCGCGACCTTCCTCAACGGCGGGCTGATCGCCGAACACTATCGACCGCGGCTCGTGCAGCGCGCGGCGCTCGTCCCCGGACTCGGGCGCCTCCTGGCTCGGGCGTACACCGAGTCGGTGTTCGTTCGCAGCTGGGCCGAGGTCTTCTCCGCCGAGCATCCGCTCGATCGCGATCTCGCCGCCACGCACTATCGAGCACTGCGGTCGGGCGACCCGGACGGCGACGTCCATCGCAGGCTGCTCGCCTACATTCCCGAACGCGCCGCCCACCGGGAACGCCTGGAACGGGCGATCTTCGGCACCGAGGCGCCGGTGTCATTCCTGTGGGGCATGCGCGATCCGGTGTCGGGCGCGCACATGGCGACGGCGATCACGGAGCGCTCCCCCAGCGCCGACCTCGTCGAATACCCCGACGCGGGACACTGCCCGCACCTCGAGATCCCACACCGCGTCGCGGCCGATCTGCTCGCGCGCACCTCCTGATCCTTTCCCGTCGACTCAGGTCCAGAGCACCGCGACCAGCACGTTCACGATCGCGAGGCCGCCGGCGGCGTCGGTCATCCAGTCGATCTGCTTGCCCCGCTTCGCGTCACCGCGGCCCATTTCGGCGAACGCGGCCACCGCGACCGCGACAACCAGCTTCACAGCCAGCTTCGTCGTATCCGGATCCTTGTCGAGGGAGTCGATCCCCGACGCCAGCCCGGCCAGGATCACCCCGGTGATCAGCTGGGCGCGCGCGCCCCACACCATCAGCTCGGACACCACCGGACGCGATGCGACGTACCCACCGACCACCGCGGCCATGCCGAGCAGGTGGGTGACAACCACCAGGTTATAAACGAATTCCATGGGTGCGAAGCGTAGTTCAGACGGCAGCGTAGGTCAGACGAAAGCGGCCGGTGCCCGAAGGCACCGGCCGGTTCAGACGAACTAACTCCGTGGGCGGGGTCAGCCCAGCTGCTCGTCCAGCAGATGCGCGTCCTTGCGGATGCCGAAGGCGGTGATGACTTCCATGACACCGATGACGATCAGGAAGATGCCGACAACCCAGACCAGCGTGGCGATCGAGCTGATCGGCCACACGATCAGGACGACACCGGCCAGCGCGCTGATGATGCCGTAGAAGATCTGCCAGCCCCGGCCGGGCACGCCCGACTCCGAGATGGCGGCGAACAGGACGGCGACGCCACGGAACAGCCAGCTGATGCCGATGAACAAGCCGAGCAACACAATCGAGGTGAGGTCGTCGCGGAAGCAGAACACACCGATGATCAGCGACAGCACACCACTGATGAACGACAGCACCCGGAAGCTGGTGCTCGGCAGGTGGGTGAAGGCGGCGATCAGCTGGAAGATGCCGCTGACAACCATGTAGATACCGAACAGAATGCCCGCCACGAGCAGCGACGGACCGGGCCACACCAGCACGATGATGCCGAGGACCACCGCGAGGAGGCCGGTGACCAGAACTGTTTGCCAGGTTTTCTTGGCAAGAGCCGTGAACGGGCTCCCAATCACGGTATTTGTCGTCATGACGAGATGTTATGCCCGCTCGCTCTGGTTTTCCGGAAATTAGCTGGAGCTGTAATCGTGTCGCGATCGCGCGCGGCGCCGTGAGCGGGAGCACAAGCGAGGCGTCACATCGTTGCCCTCGCGAAAGTTTGGTCGGCGACAGTCTCGGGTAGATGAAGAAGGTGTCGGTTGTACTCGTGCTGCAAGCTCGGGGCCTCGGTGAGCTTCTCTCCGCGGTCCCGGCTCTGCGTGCCCTGCGCCGGGCCGAACCACAGAGCCGGATCGTCCTGGCGGCGCCGCATCGGTTGGAGCAGATCGTCGACCTGATCTCCTCGGTCGATGAACTCGTCGCCACCGCTGACCCGGCCGCCCTGATCTGGGATGGACCCGCGCCCCAATTAGCGGTGAACCTGCACGGCCCCGACGGCGCCAGCGCACGAGCACTGGCCGATACCGGGGCCGCGCGGATCATCGGCCATCGCACGCCCGCGCTGCCCAAGCTCGCGGGTCCGCGCTGGGATCCCGACGCGCATGTCGTCGACCGGTGGTGCCGCCTGCTCGAGGGCGAAGGCATCGACGCGGATCGGCGCAACCTCGGATTGGTGCCGCCGGTGGCCTCGATCAGCCGGCGCGATTGCGTCGTCGTCCACATCGGTGCGGGCGCACCCGCTCGCCGGTGGCCGCCCGAGCGGTTCGCCGCGGTAGTGCGCCACCTGCTGGTATTGGGCCGCGATGTGGTGCTCACCGGCGACCCGTTCGAGCACGATATCGCTCGGCAGGTGGCCGCCCAGGCCGGCCTGCCCGACGACCGGGTCCTCGCCGGTCGCCAGAACCTCACCGACCTGGCGGCGACGGTGGCCGAGGCCGCCCTCGTGATCAGCGGCGATACGGGCGTCGCACACCTGGCGACAGCGTTCGGCACTCGCACGGTCCTGCTGTTCGGCCCCACGCCGCCGCGTCGCGGCGGCCCGCCCGCGCATCTGCTGGGCAGGCATGCGGTGCTCTGGGCCGGACAGGTCGGCGATCCGGACGGCCTGAGCACCGACCCCGGTCTGCTGCGGATCGGCGTGCCCGAGGTGATCGCGGCGGTCGATATGCAGCTGGACAAGCAGGCGTGGGCCGAATCCGGCAGGTCGCGTTACCGCCGGGTGGGCTGAGCCGGGTCGGCGTCAGCCGCCTCCCGCAGGGCGGCGGCATGGGCGGCCAGCGCGCTGGGCCAGTACTTGTCGAGGTAGTCGCGCGCGTCGTTGAGGCCGCGGGGGTCGAGCGAGTAGAGGTGCCTGTTCCCGGCGCGGCGCATGCGGACCAGGTGGGCCTCACGCAGGACGCGTAGGTGCTGTGACGCGGCTGAACTGGTGATTCCGGTGGCGGCGGCGAGGTCGGACACCGAGCGGGGACCCTGCGGCAGCAATTCGAAGATCGCGCGCCGGGTGGGGTCGGATAACGCCGTGATCGCACGAACTCCGTTAGCGTCCACTGAATCAGTGTCCCCGGGATGCGGAATTTCGGCAACGATCTTGACCAGGGACATTTCACCCGGTGAGTAACAGGATGTTGGCTATTCGTTAGAGTATCGTTATAGATCAACTGCGGTTATAGCGCTTCGTGATCGCAGCCACATGATTCGCCGCGAAGGTTACGGTTTAGCTACGTTCATAACCATGTTCGTGACCAACCCGTTATCTGCTCGAGTCTCCGACGCCTTCGCAGGTCGTTGGGGAGGCGTGGTCGCGGGTGCGGTGGCTTTGTCCGCACTCGTGGGTACCTCCGTCGCCACTTTCAGTGAGCCCGAGAGCCCTGTTCCCACTACCACGATCGCCGCGGACGCCACCGAGGCCATCAACTCCGGCCAGTCGCCGTACCGCTTCACCGCGTACACCCCCGCCGAGGCCCAGGGCCCGCAGGGCGAGACCCCCGCGTCCGCCCCGATCCCGTGGGAGGAGCACCGCGAAGCAGTCGGCCTGGAACTGCCGCCGCTGCCGTTCATCGCTCCCCCGCCGCCGCCGCGCCCGCAGACCGTTCGCCCGGTCAGCGGCAGGCTGACCTCCTACTACGGCGCCCGCTGGGGCACCGCGCACAACGGCATCGACTTCGGTGACCCGATCGGCGCACCGATCTTCGCCGTCACCGACGGTACCGTGATCGAGGCCGGTCCGGCTTCGGGCTTCGGCCTGTGGGTCCGCGTCCAGCAGGATGACGGCACCATCGGTGTGTTCGGCCATGTGAACGACATCCTGGTTCAGGTCGGTCAGCACGTCAACGCCGGTGACACCATCGCCACCGTCGGTAACCGTGGCAACTCCACCGGCCCCCACCTGCACTACGAGGTGCACGTGCCGGACGGCTCGCTCTACGGCGCCCCGATCGACCCGCACCCGTGGCTCGCCGCGCGTGGCGTCGATGCCGGCGTCGCCCAGGACTGATACCGCTCACCCACTGATCGCCGCCCGGCGCGCGATCAGGAATTCCCGAAGCCGCGCGACCGCGAGCGTCGAGTCATGGTCTCCCGAGACCAGGCCGACCTCGCGGTCGCGTTCGCCATCGATGGGTATCACCGCCAGGTCGGGGTTCACGACCTCGGCGGCAGGCAGGAGCGCGACGCCCTGCCCGAGTGCGACCAGTGCGCGCAGGGTTTCGAACTCGGTGATCTCGAATACCACTCGCGGTGTGAAACCCGCTGCGGCACACCAGCTGTCGAGCAGGGTGCGCAGCTGGTAGCTGGGCGGGTTCGCGATGAACGCCTCGTCGGCCAGTTCGGCGAGGTCGATGCGGGCGCGCCGGGCCAGCGGATGCGTGCGCGACACGTGCAGGTCGATGCGCTGACGGCCGAGATCGACGGTCGGCAGGTCGGACGGGGGCGGGATCATCACCGCGAGGTCGAGCCTGCCCTCGCGCACCTGCTCGGCCAGCGCCTCGCCGTGCGCCTGCACCAGGTGCAGCCGGATCCGCGGCGCGCGGGTGTGGAACTGCGCGAGCAACGACGGAATGCTGACCGGGCCGAGCGTGAGCGGGAACCCGAAGCGCACCAGCCCGCTGTCGGGGTCGGCGTCGGCGCGCACCTGCCGCACCGCGTCGTCGAGAGCGCGCACCAGTCCCCTGGTGCGTGCGTAGAGATCACGCCCCTGCGGGGTGAGGGCGACCCCGCGCCCGACCGGCTGGAACAACGCTACGCCGAGGAGCTGCTCCATCGTTCTGATGCGGCGGCTGAGTGAGGACTGCGGCACACCGAGCCGCTGGGCCGCGCGCGTGAAGTGGCCTTCTTCGGCCGCCGCGTCGAAGGCGGCCAGCAGCGGAGCCAGCGCCTGCGCTCCCGTCTCCGATGAATCATCCATATCCGGATCATATCTTCGGCGATTCCGTGTTGGACGGATCGCTGTTCCGGGCGCGACGATGGCGGTACACAGCTCACGGGAGGTTCGACGATGAACGACACCACACCCACACAGCCCGGCACCGGCAGCGGCGACGACATTCTCGACGCGGTACTCATCGGCGGCGGCATCATGTCGGCCACGCTCGGCGCCCTGCTGAGCACCCTCGCACCCGACTGGTCGATCGCGCTGTTCGAACGGCTCGGCGAACCGGCGGCCGAGAGCAGCCATCCCTGGAACAACGCGGGCACCGGACACTCCGGATTGTGCGAGCTCAATTACATGCCCGACGCGGGCGACGGCGCGAAGGCGGCGGGGATCGCCGATCAGTTCGCGCTCTCGCGCCGGTTCTGGTCGGCCCTCGCCCGCCGTGGTGAGCTCGCGCCCGACACGTTCCTCACCTCGACACCGCATGTCACGGCCGTCTTCGGCGAGCGCGACATCGCCTACCTGCGCCAGCGGTACGCGACACTGCGGAAGCTGCCCGCGTTCGCGGAGATGGAGTACACCGAGGACCGTGCGGTGATCGCCGACTGGGCACCGCTGCTCGTGCGCGGCCGGGCCGACGGCGAGGCGATGGCCGCCACCCGGCACTCCGCGGGCACCGATGTCGACTTCGGGGCGCTGACCAGGTCGTTGTTGTCGTCGATGAGCGCGGCGGGCAACGCGGTCCGGATGCATCGCGAGATCACCGGGCTCACGCGCGGCAAAGACGGTGTGTGGACGGTGCGCGGACGCGATCTCGACAGTGGGCGGCAGTTCCGGGTTCGTGCCCGGTTCGTGTTCGTCGGCGCCGGCGGCTACGCGTTGCGGCTGTTGCAGCGCGCCGGTCTGCCCGAGGTGCGGGGATACGGGGTGTTCCCGCTCGGTGCGCAGTTCCTGCGCACCGACAACCCCGAGGTCGTCGCCGAGCATCACGCCAAGGTCTACAGCCAGGCCGCGCTGGGCGCACCGCCGATGTCGGTACCGCATCTGGATCGTCGCGAGGTCGACGGCGCCGGCGCGCTGCTGTTCGGCCCCTACGCCACCTTCAGCACTCGCCTGTTGCGCCACGGCAAGCTCACCGATCTGTTCACCACGCTGCGCCCGCACAATATCGTTCCGCTAATCGCGGTCGGTCTGCGGAATTTCGATCTGGTCCGCTACCTCGTCACCGAGCTACTGGCCTCACGCCGGCGCAAGTTCGCCCAGCTGCAACGCTTCTACCCCACCGCCGACGCCGCCGATTGGACCCTGGTCCACGCCGGGCAACGCGCCCAACTGGTCAAACCCGATCGCGAGCGCGGCGGCGTCCTCGAATTCGGCACCGAACTGGTCACCGGCGCGGACGGCACCATCGCCGGCCTTCTCGGCGCCTCCCCCGGCGCCTCCATCGCACCGTCGATCATGAGCGACCTGCTCGAGCGCTGCTTCCCCGAACGTCGATACGAGTGGGCCCCACTGCTCGCAGAATTGCTGCCGCCTGCCGGATCGACCACCGAAGTCACCTCGTAGAACACCTCGGACGACCGCATCCGCACCCCAGCCGGGGTGCGGATCGCGCTCACCGCGGGGCGGTGAGGAGTGCGCCGATCAGGCGGTGGCTGCGGGCGGACATCTGGGCGGCGGTTTCGCCGGGGTGGCGCAACCACCACAGGACCAGCGAGGTCACCGCGCCCATCCAGACATCGGTCAGCGCCGACAGGTCGGTGGGGTCGGTGAGCTCGACTGCGCCGATGGCATCGGCGACACCGCGCGCGGCCTGGGCGGCGATCCGGCGGCGGGCGGCGCGGACGGCGTCGGCGGCGGGGCCGTCGTCGGGGTGGGAGCGGTCGAACAGCACGGTCCAGTCGTGCGGCCGCGGTTCCAGCGCGACGAAGATCGCGTCGAGGGTCCGTTCCGCCTTGCTGAGCCCACCGGCCCCGGCGATAGCGGATTCGATCGCGTCGAACAGGACGGTGGCCGCCCGGTCCACGCAGGTGATGTAGAGCCCGTCCTTGGACTGGAAGTAGGTGTAGACCAGCGGCTTGGACACGCCCGCGCGCTGCGCGACGTCGGCGAGGGACAGCCCCGCGTAACCCACACGACCGATTTCGGCGACGGCGGCGTCGAGGATCTGCTGTTCGCGCTCGGGGCGCGGGACACCTTTGGTACCGGCTGTGCTCACCGGTCCATCCAACCATCGACCGCCGTGCCGGTTGACACCCAATTGGTCCCTTTGTAATTTACTATTCAGTAAATTACCTGTTCGCCCCCGCCGTACGCCTCGACAGGAGTCCCCGTGTTCGCCGAAGTCGCACAATCGGTACTGCTCAACCCACCCGCGCTCCCCCGCGTGCTCGCGCGGCTGGTCCGTGGTGAGCAGCACGAGATCGCCGGGAAGACTGTCGTGCTGACAGGCGCCTCGTCGGGCGTCGGCAAAGCCGCGGCACACGCGCTCGGCCGGGAAGGGGCGCGGGTGGTGCTGGTCGCCAGAAATGCCGAGCCGCTCGCCGAGGTGCGCGACGCGGTCCGCGCCGAGGGCGGAGATGCCGAGATGATCACCTGCGACCTCGCCGACGCCGAGCAGACCGACGCGCTGGCGAAGTCCCTGCTCGAGCAGTTCGGGACCGTCGACGTGCTGGTGAACAACGCGGGCCGTTCGATCCGCCGCGGCGCCGCCGACACCACCGACCGGTTCCACGACTACGAACGCACCATGGCGCTGAACTACTTCGGAGCGACCCGGCTCACGATGGGGCTGCTGCCGTCGATGCTCGACGCGGGCACCGGCCACGTCGTCAATGTCGCGACCTGGGGTGTGGCCGCGGGGTCGATGCCGCTGTTCACCGCCTACCACGCGTCGAAGGCGGCGCTCGGCGCGTTCGGACGCAGTCTCGGCGCGGAGACCCGACGCCGTGGCGTGCACGTCACCACCATCGGCTATCCGCTGGTGCGCACCGAGATGATCGCGCCCACCGGCAAGTACGCCGACGCGGCGGCACTGTCGGCCGAGGAAGCCGCCGACTGGATCACCACCGCGATCCGGACCCGCCCGGTCGAGCTGTACCCGACCTACACGCGCGTACTCCAGGCCCTCGCGCTCGTCTCACCCCGCGCGGTCGACGCCGCGATCTGGCGCATGGGAATCTGAGACAACCCCTAGAACCCGAGTAGTCCGACCCGTACCCGGGTATCGGAGCCGAACCGTTCCGCAGCGGGACGTGGTGTGGCGCACCGGATTTCTACCTTCGGTACATGGCGACGATCGACCTCACCCACACGCTGTCCCGCATCACGTCCCCCACCGCGCGCGACGGCACCGACCGCGGCCCCTGGCACGGCCCGCTGCTGGTGAATTCCGCGCTCATGGCCGCACTGGTGGTGGTGTCGATGGTCGGGATGGTGGTCGACGACCGACTGCTGCTCGGCGAGTCGGTGTGGCTCAAACCGGCCAAGTTCGGCCTCGCCTTCGCCCTCTACGGCGTGACCCTGGCCTGGATACTGCGGCTGCCGCATCGCGGACGGCGTGCCACCTGGTGGCTGGGCACTGTCTTCGCGATCACCGGGGTCGCCGATGTGGGATTCATCGCGGTCCAGGCGGCACGCGGGACGTTCAGCCATTTCAACGACTCCACCGACCCGGTCAACGAGATCGGGCAGCAGGTGTTCGCGTCCGGCGTGCCCGGGTTGTTCCTCGCGAATCTCGTCCTGGCGGTGATCATCTCCTGGCAGAAACTGGCCGACCGGCCGACCAGGATCGCGTTGAAGGCCGGGCTGTGGCTGGCGGTGACCGGGATGGCGCTCGGGTATCTGATGGGGTTCACCGGGCCGCAGCTCGTCCGCAAGGCCGACGGCACCGTCGTGGGGTTGATGGCCGGGCACACGGTGCGGCCCGGCGATACAGCACGTGACGCTGCCGCAGGCATGCCGATCACCCACTGGAGCACCATCGGCGGCGACCTGCGCATCCCGCACTTCGTCGGGCTGCACGGCATCCAGGTGCTGCTGCTGATCGCCTTCGCCCTGGTGGCACTCGCGCCTCGTTACCGCTGGTTGCGCACCGAAACGACCCGTGCGGCGCTGCTCGTGGTCGCTGTCCTCGGCTACTTCGGACTGCTCACACTGGTGGTCTGGCAGGCGCTGCGCGGACAGTCGCTCACCAGTCCCGACCTCGCGACAGCCGGTGCCGCCGCGGCCCTCGCGCTGTTCGTCGCCGGGGGTGTCACCGCCGTGTACCTGCGCGCCCGGGAGTCACTGTCGAGCTAGCGCGGTAGTCGCCCTCAGACGCCACTCCGTGTACCCCATCGGCTTATGGTGGGGCACACGGGGTTTCGCATGTTCAGCGGAGTCGTTCCGCTTCCCGCGCCAGCTGCAGCAACGTCGCGCTCAGCGCTGCCAGCTCCGCCGGAGAGGCTCCCTCTCCCACGGCCGTCACCACGTCCTCGGCCGCGCACCGCGCGGCGAACCACCGATCGGCGAGATCGGCGGCCTCCTGCGCGGTCAGCACCACCGCGTCCTCGGGAATCCCGGTCCCCTTGAGGCTGCTCCGGTGCTCATAGGCACGTTGGCGACACGACTGGCGGCAATAGCGGCGACGCCGACCCGACTCCGAATCCACGATCTCCCGCCCGCACCACAGGCAGGACAGCAGGCGACTGCGCGACATGATCGGAAACCCTATCGGCCCGCGACACAATTCGCCGGTTCAGGTCTCGCTGAGCGGGCACCCTCCCGATACCGACCTACCGTCGGCGCCGATTCGGGGGTCGCTCGGCTGATGCGGCCGGGCGACTACAATGGAACAGTTCAGACTTCCCGTGCGTTGAGGTAGTACGAGTTGCGGCACCAGCCGCCGAAATTACAGGAGCACACATGGCAGATCGCGTACTCCGGGGCAGCCGGCTCGGAGCGGTGAGCTACGAGACCGATCGCGACCACGACCTGGCCCCGCGCCGGATCGCCCGCTACCGCACCGACAACGGTGAGGAATTCGACGTCCCGTTCGCCGACGACGCGGAGATCCCGCCCACCTGGCTGTGCCGCAACGGCCAGGAGGGTCAGCTCATGGAGGGCACCTCCGTGGAGACCAAGAAGGTCAAGCCGCCGCGCACCCACTGGGACATGCTGCTGGAACGTCGCAGCAAGGAGGAGCTCGAGGAGCTGCTCAAGGAGCGCCTCGACCTCCTGAAGACCCGTCGCCGCGGGTAACGACAGAAGGTGTGAACGCCGAAGGCCGCCTCCCCTCGGGGAAGGCGGCCTTCGGCGTTGTGTGGCCGTGCTCAGTGGCTGGCGACCTTGCGGTACTGCAGTAGTGCCGCGGGCATCGCGATGGCGAGGATGACCAGCGAGCAGATGATCGCGTAGAGGATGCAGTTCTCCGCGGCCCAGCCTGTCGCCGGGACGAAGGTCGGGGGCGAGTCGTTCTCGAAGAGCTTGCGACCCGCCGCCGACACCGCGGTGATCGGATTCCATTCGGCGATCGCGCGCAGGGGGCCGGGCAGGGTTTCGGCGGAGATGAACGCCGAGGAGATGAACGTCAGCGGGAACAGCCAGATCAGACCCGCACTCTGCGCCACCTCCACCGTCGGGGAGACCAGACCGGTCAGGGCGCCGACCCACGACATCGCGAACGCGAACAGCAAGATGATCGCGAAGGCGATCACGGCGTCGCCGAAGCTGCCGTGGATACGCCAGCCGACGATGTACCCGCAGATCGACATCACACCCAGGCTCACGATATTGACCACCAGGTCGGACAGGGTGCGCCCCATCAGGACCGCCAGCCGCGACATCGGCAGCGTCCGCATCCGGTCGATGATGCCCTTCTGCAGGTCACCGGCCAGGCCGACGGTGGTGAACGCGGCATTGAACGCCACGGTCTGGGTGAAGATGCCTGCCAGCAGGAACTCCCGGTACTGGTCGCCGCCGAGCGAGGCACCGAAGATGTAGGCGAACAGGAACACGAACATCAGCGGCTGGATGGTGGCGGTGACCAGCAGCGTCGGCACCCGCAGGATGGTCAGCAGGTTGCGGTAGGCCACGATCGCGCTGTCGCGCACGAACCGGGCCTTCGGTTCCATCTCCTCGGCCGCGGGCGGCCGCGGGGTGGCCGGCTGGATGGGCAGATCGCGGGTCTCGTACTCGTCCACCGTGACGTCGGGGGCACTCACGACAGGACCTCCTCTTGCACGTCGTCGGTTTCGGGTTCGGGGATGGGCTCGGCCGGGGTGCCGGTGAGGGAAAGGAACACATCGTCGAGAGTGGGGCGCACGACGTTCGCGTCGAGCACGCAGACACCTGCGTCGTCGAGGCGGCGCAGCGCTTCGACCATCGTGCGTGACCCGTTGCCGACCACCACCGACACCTCGTCGCTGCCGGGCTCGTGAATGGGCTCGCCGACCCCCACCTGCTGCAGGACCTGCACCGCGGGCGACGGGCTCTGTCCCGCGGCGAGGGTGACCGTGAGCCGGTCGCCGCCGATGGAGGTCTTGAGTTCGTCGGCCGAACCGCGGGCGATGACCGTGCCCTTGTCGATGACGGTGATCCGGTCGGCGAGCAGGTCGGCCTCTTCGAGGTACTGGGTGGTGAGCAGGACGGTGGTGCCGTCGTCGACGAGATCACCGATCACCTGCCACATGTCCAGGCGCCCGCGCGGGTCGAGGCCGGTGGTCGGCTCGTCGAGCACCACCACCGGCGGCCGCGCCACCAGCGCACCGGCCAGGTCGAGGCGACGGGCCATACCACCGGAATAGGTGCCTGCCCGCCGACCCGCCGCGTGGTCGAGTCCGAACGCGGTGAGCAGTTCCTCCACGCGGACAACGGACTGCTTGCGTCCCATGCCGTACAGCCGAGCCACCATGCGCAGGTTCTCGTAACCGGTCAGGTTCGCGTCGACGGCCGCGTACTGGCCGGACAACCCGATCCTGGTGCGCGCGGTGGCCGGATCGGCCAGCACGTCGATCCCGGCGACCCGCACCGAACCGGCGTCGGGTCGCAACAGCGTGGTGACGATCCGCACGGTGGTGGTCTTGCCCGCACCGTTGGGGCCCAGCAGGCCGAGTACGGTCCCCGCCGGGATCTCCAGGTCGATCTCCTTGAGTACACGCACCTTGCCGTAACTCTTGGCCAGGCCGCGCACTTCTACCGCGAGACTCACGGTCGCATCTCCTTCTGGCCGCTGCCGCACACAGTGATCTCCGGGACGGCATCGAGGTGGCGATGCAGCACGGGGCCGATCGCCGCCAGCGATTCCGGTGTGGTCATCGCCGCGTGCCTGCAGGGCAGGTCGTGGTTGTGGATGTTGCCGGTGACGAACGGCTGCCAGGCGTCGGCACAGCGGCTCGGATCGGCGGCGTTGATCTCGTCCGCCGCGGCGGTGAAGAACACGAGGTCGCCGTCGAAGGTGCGCGGCCGGAACCGGTTGGCCATGACGGTGCCGTCGGCGTACCCGGTGTAGAGGCGTTGCAGGTGTTCCACCGAGAGCGCGGCGAACGGGCCGGCTTGGGCCCGCAGCAGATCCGCCGCTTCGTTCAGGTCGAGATCGGCGGGCAACGGTTCGCCGTCGACCAGGTCGGCGCCGAACTCGCCGAGGATGTCGGCGACGCTGGGCATCGAGGTGTCGAGCCAGCGATCGCCGAGCTGGTAGCTGTCCATCATCGCCAGCAGCGCGACGTCTTCGCCCGCGTCCTGCAGCTGCACGGCGATCTCCTGCGCGATCAGGCCGCCGAGCGACCAGCCGAGTAGGTGATAGGGACCGTGCGGCTGGATCGACTTGATCTGGGCGACGTAGTGTCCGGCGGCTTCGGGAATCGAGGTGAAGCTGTCGTCGCCGGACACGTGCGGGGCCTGCAGGCCGTACACCGGGCGCTGCGGGGCGAGATGAGCGAGCAGTCCCGCGTAGCACCAGGCCAGACCGATCGCCGGGTGCACGCAGAACAGCGGGGTGTCGTGCGGGCTGGTGGACGGGCGGATGGCCAGCACCGGGCTGGTGGCCGCCTCGATCACCGCGTCCGGGTCGGCGTCGTCGAGCTTGGCCGCGATCCCCGCGGGAGTGGCGTCGCCGAACATCATCTGGACGGGCATGTCGTAGCCCTGCTCACGCAGTGCCGCGACAACTTTGGTGGCCAGCAGGGAGTTGCCGCCGAGTTCGAAGAACCCGT
The DNA here is from genome assembly GCF_042668615.1 of Nocardia sp. NPDC057272. NCBI lineage: Bacteria > Bacillati > Actinomycetota > Actinomycetes > Mycobacteriales > Nocardiaceae > Nocardia > Nocardia sp. NPDC057272. The sequence continues at coordinate 319,099 of NZ_JBHUYK010000004.1, forward strand.
CGTCCACGCCGACCCGCTCGACCCCGAGGACCTCGGTGAACACCGCGCACAGCGCCATCTCGGCGACGGTCGCCGGCGCGCGGTAACCACCGGACGCGGTGAACACCGGCTCGGGCAGCCGGGCCCGATCGAGCTTGCCGACCGGACTCAGCGGCACCTCGTCGAGCAGCATGATCGCCTGCGGGACCATGTAGTTCGGCACGTGACCCGCGACGTGCTCGAGCAGTTCGGGCACGCTCGGCGCGCTCCCGTTGCGCGCCTTCACATACGAGACCAGCGCGGTGACGCCGGCCTGCGTGGTGTGACCGATGGTGAGCGCGAGCTCGACATCGGCGTGCCGGGCGAACGCGACGTCGATCTCGCCGAGTTCGATCCGGAATCCGCGAACCTTCACCTGATGGTCGGTGCGGCCGACGTACTCCACGTCCAGCGCCGACTTGGCGCCGTCACGCCAGCGCACCAGGTCGCCCGTGCGGTACATCCGTTCGCCCGGCGCGCCGTAGGGATCGGCCACGAACCGCTGGGCCGTGAGTCCCGGCCGGTTGAGGTAACCGCGCGCCAGGGCCGAGCCCGCCAGCTGCAGTTCGCCGGTGACACCGATCGGGGTCGGGTGCAGTCGCCGGTCGAGCACGGTGGCCGCGACGCCGCGGATCGGCCCACCGATGGTGATCGGGCCCCGCGGGCTCATCGGCTGCGGCATCAACGTGACGATGGTCGTCTCGGTGGGGCCGTACACGTTGTAGAAGTTGCGCCCCGGCGCCCAGCGGGCGAGCAGTTCCGGCGGCAGCGCCTCACCACCGGTGAGCACGTGGGCCAGCGAGTTCACCCCCGTCGGGTCGACGGTGCCCAGCGCGGCGGTGGTGATGAACGCGTGGGTGATCCGTTCCCGGATGAACACCTGCCGCAGGTCCTCGCCGCCGACCACCCCGGCCGGGGAGATCACCAGCGTCGCCGCACCACCGAGCGCGAACAGGATGTCGAGCATGGCGGCGTCGAAGCTCGGGGTCGCGAAGTGCAGCACCCGGCTGCCGGGACGCACATCGAACCGGTCGGCGGTCTCGGCGGCGAAGTTCGACAGACCGCCGTGGGTGACCACGACGCCCTTCGGGGTCCCGGTGGAGCCCGAGGTGTAGATCACGTACGCCGGATTGTGCAGGCGCAGTGGGCGAATCCGATCGGCGTCGGTGACCGGCGAGTCGTCGGTGCCCAGCACGGTGGCCCTGGTCTGCGGGTCGTCCAGGACCAGCCAGCGGGTGTCGGCGGGCAGTCGATCGCGGTGCTCGAGCAGCGTCAGACCCAGTGCCGCATCGGAATCGGTGAGCATGTGACTGATCCGCTGCGGCGGGTAGTTCGGGTCGACCGGCACGAACGCGGCGCCCGCCTTCGCGACGGCGAGCATGGTCGCCACCGACTCCACCGAACGCGGAATACCCAGGGCCACCAGGGTTTCCGGCCCCACACCCTGTCCGATCAGGACACGTGCGAGCCGGTTGGTCCACCGGTCGAGCGCGTCGTAGGTGACCACCGTGTCCCCGGCGCACAGCGCGACACCGTCACGCGAACGAGCCACGGCGGCACCGAAGACCGCGGGCAGCGTCACCGCCTGCTCGGCCCGGGCGCCGTGCACCGGTGCCAGCGCGGTCCACTCGACCGCGTCGAGCAGTGCCAGATCGCCCACCGCGGTGTTCGGGTCGGCGGCCACGGCGGTGAGCAGCCGGACCAGGCGGTCGCCGAGCCTGCGCGCGGTGACCTCGTCGAACAGGTCCGCCGCGAAGTTCACCGACAGGTTGATGCCGTCGCCCACCCGGTCGGCGGTCTGGGTCTCGGTGAAGGTGAACTGCAGGTCGAACTTGGCGATACCGGCGTCGGCGTCGACGGCTTCGATCCGCAGGCCGGGCAGTTCCAGCATCCGCACCGGGGCGTTGCGCACCGACAGCATCACCTGGAACAGCGGGTGATGTGCCTGGGAGCGCGCAGGATTGACGACCTCGACGAGCCGTTCGAAGGGCAGGTCGGCGTTCGCGAACGCGTCGAGGTCCCCGTCGCGGACGGTGCGCAGCAGGTCGACGAACGCGCGCTCGTCGGACACCTCGGTGCGCAGCACCAGGGTGTTGACGAACATGCCGATCATCGCGTCGAGCGCCGGATGCCCACGGCCCGCGCTGGCGGTGCCGACGGCGATGTCCTCGGTGCCGGTGACCCGGTGCAGCAGGACCGCCAGTGCCGCGTGCAGCACCATGAACATGCTGACGTTGTTCGCCGTGGCGATGCCGCGCAACGCCCGGTGGGTCGCCGCGTCGACCGTGCAGTCGACGGTGCCGCCCTGGTAGGAGGGCACCGGCGGGCGCGAGCGGTCGGCCGGCACGGTGAGCAGTTCCGGCAGGCCGTCGAGCACACCGCGCCAGTGGTCGAGCTGCTTGCTGATCAGCGAGTCCGGATCGTCCTCGGTGCCGAGGAGTTCCTGCTGCCACAGGGTGTAGTCGGCGTACTGGACCGGCGGGATCTGTTCGCCGAACGGTTCACCGATCTGGATGCCACGGTAGGCGGCGGCCACTTCGGCGGCGAGCGGTTCCAGCGACCAGCCGTCCATCGCGATGTGGTGCACGACCAGCACCAGCACATGCTCGGTCGAGCGCGCGACCGCGAACTTGGCCTTGGCCGGTGCCGACTGCCCGGTGTGGTCGACGCTGATCAGCGCCGCCCGCATGGGCACCGAGGCCGACAGGTCGAATCCCGGGGTGACGAAACGGGTCACGGCGGTGTCGACCTCGCTCGCGGTGGCCGTCGCGTGGAACAGCGTGACGGCGGCGATCGCCGGGTCGAGCACCAACTGCTCGGGCTCGCCCGCGGTCTCCGGGAACACCGTGCGCAGCGTCTCGTGCCGACGTTGCACCGTGTGCAAAGCGGCAATGAGCGCATCGAGGTCGACTGTGCCGTGCAGGCGCAGCACGACCGGGACGTTGTAGGCGCCCGAGGACTGACTGTCACCGTCGGCACCCGCGTTGAAGCGGTTGAGGAACCACAGCCTGCGCTGCGCCGCCGACAGCGGAATCCGCTCCGGGCGTGGCTGGGGCACCAGGTCCGGCCGGTGTTCGTCGCCGGACGGTCCGGATTCGATGAGCGCGGCGAGTTCGGCGACGGTCGGCGCCGCGAACACGGTGCGCACTTCCAGGCGCACATTGCTGGCCGCGGCCAGCCGGGCCACCAGCTGGGTGGCCAGCAGCGAGTTGCCGCCGATGTCGAAGAAGCTGTCGGTGGCGCGGACCTCGCTCGCCCCGACCAGCTCCTCGAACACTCGCGCGACCGTCCGCTCGGCGAGGGTCTGTGGTGCCCGGCCCGCGGCGGCGGTGAACTCCGGTTCCGGCAACGCCGTGCGATCGAGCTTGCCGACCGGAGTGAGCGGCACCCGGTCGATCAGGTTCAGCGAGGCGGGCACCATGTGCCCGGCCAGCCGGACCATCGCGTGCCGTTTCACCCCGGCCACCTCGGCCGGGTCGACGCCCTCGTTCAGCTGGATCCAGGCGACGATCCGGTCGTCGCCCGCGATCCGGCGGACCTCGGTGTGCGCGAAGCGGACCTCGGGATGACTGCCCAGGACGGCGCTGATCTCGCCGAGTTCGATCCGGAAACCGCGCACCTTCACCTGATGGTCGCTGCGACCCAGGTAGTCGATCTCACCGTTCGCCGTCCAGCGCACCACGTCGCCGGTGCGGTACATCCGGCTGCCCGCCGGCCCGAACGGGTCGGCGATGAAGCGTCCCGCGGTCAGGCCGTAGCGCTCGTGATAGCCCTGGGCGATGCCGGCGCCGCCGATGTAGAGCTCACCCGGCACCCCGCTGACGACCGGCCGCAGCCGCTCGTCGAGCACGAGGGCCCGTGAGCCGCGCACCGGCGTGCCGATGGCGACCGGGACACCCACCCGCAGCTCCGACATCGCGGCGATGACGGTGAACTCGGTGGGCCCGTAGGCGTTGACGAACCGCCTGCCCGGCGCCCAGTTCTCCACCAGGTCCGGCGGCACCGCCTCGCCACCGGCCATCAGACCGCGCAGCATCGGCAGCGGGTGGCGGGTGGGGTCGATCGAGCCCAGCACCGCGGGCGTCAGGAAGGTGTGGGTGATCTGCTCGCGTTCCAGCAGGGTCCCGAGTTCGTCACCGCCGTAGATGTCGATCGGGCCGATCACCATCTCGGCGCCCGAGTAGACGGCGAGGAGCATGTCGAGCACCGAGACGTCGAAACTGGGTGTCGAGAAGAAGAACGTGCGGGAGAACCGGTCAAGGCCCATCCGTTCACGCAGGTCGAGCGCGAGACTGGTGAGACCGCCGTGGGTGACGGTGACGCCCTTGGGCAGGCCGGTCGAACCGGACGTGTAGATCTGATAGGCCAGGTCGGCGGTGCGCACCGGGCGGACCCGCTCGGCGTTGCTGATCCGGACCCCGTCGTAGCCGGCCAGTTCGGCGTTCAGCTCGTCGCCGTCCATCAGCAACCACTGGGTGTCGATCGGGCCCGCGGCCGCGCGCAACGAGTCCGCGTCGGCACGCGCGGTGAGCACCGCGCTGGCACCGGAGTCGGTGAGCATGTGCCGCACCCGGTCGGCCGGGTAGCGCGGGTCGACGGGCACGAACGCGGCACCGCTGGCCGCGACGCCGAAGATGGCGAGGGCGCAGTCCAGTGAGCGGGTCAGCCCGACGGCCACCCGGTCGCCGGTGCCGATACCGCGCGCGATCAGCGCCCGGCCCAGCCGGTGCGCCCGGCTCGCGACCTCGGCGTAGTCGAGCTCGCCCACTTCCCCGGCGACGCTGCCGCCGGCGAACCAGCGCAGCGCGGGCCGCTGCGGATACTTCGTGGCGGCACCGTCGAGGATGTCGGCCAGGATGACCGGCGTGACCGCGGCGGGTCCCTGCGCGGGGACGCGCTCACGGTGCTCGAGCACGGTGAGCGGGTCCAGATCGCACACCAGCTGCCGTGGGTCGGCGGTCACCTGGGTGAGGATCTGCACGAACCGGTCGGCGAGGGTCTGGATGGTGGCGGCGTCGAACAGTTCGGTGGCGTAGACGAAGTCGAACCGCAGCCCACTGTCCTCGGCGGGCGCGACCCGCAGTTCCAGGTCGAACTTGGCCAGGGCGATGTCGAGCTCTTCCGCGGCCAGTCGCAGTCCGGGCAGTTCCAGCGCGGGTGTGCGGTTGTCCTGCATGCTCAGCGCGACCTGGAACAGCGGGTGGCGGTTGCTCGCCCTGCTCTCCCGGCCCAGCGCGTCGACGACGCGCTCGAACGGCACATCGGCGTGCGCGAGGGCGGCGAGCTCACCATCGCGATCGGCGTGCAGCAGCTCGGTGAAGCTGCGGCCGGGATCGACATCGGAGCGCAGGACCAGGGTGTTGACGAACATGCCGACGAGGTCGTCGAGCTGGATGTCGGTGCGCCCGGCGACCGGGGTACCGATGGGGATGTCGCGGCCGCCGGTGACGCTGCGCAGCAGCACCGACAGGGCCGAGCGCACGACCATGAACAGGCTGACACCGGTGTGGCCGGCCAGCTCGTCGAGTGCGTGCTGCAGCGGTGCCGAGACCGCGCAGGTCACGGTGCCCGCGGACCCGGTGGGTTCGGCGGGGCGTGGCCGATCGAACGGCAGCGGCAGCTCGTCGGGCAGCTCGGACAAGGTGTCACGCCAGAACGCGAGCTGGGTGGCTGTGAGGCTGTCCGGGTCGTCCTCGCTGCCGAGGACGGCCCGCTGCCACAGGCTGAAGTCGGCGTACTGCACCGGCAGCGGAGCGCGCTCGGGGACGGCGCCCCCGGTGCGGGCCACGTAGGCCAGTGCGAGATCACGCGTCAGCGGGCCGAGCGACCAGCCGTCGGCGGCGATGTGGTGGACGACGACGCCGAGCAGGTGCTCGTCGGATGCGGTGCGCAGCAACGACACTCGCAGCGGCGTCTGCCGGGTGAGGTCGAAGCCCTGGCGGGCCAGCGCGGTCAGCGCCGCGTTCGCCCGATCGGGTGCGGTGTCGACGGCGTCGATCGTCGGCATCGCCTGGTCGAGCGGCAGGATCACCTGCTGGGCGCCGGAGAGGTCTTCGGGGAAGACCGTGCGCAGTACCTCGTGGCGCTCCACCAGGTCGCTGAGCGCGCCCCGCAATGCCTCGACGTCCAGATCTCCGCCGATTCGCAAGACGAATGCGATGTTGTAGGCGCTCGATTCGGGGGACAATCGATTCAGGAACCACAGCCGTTGCTGCGGCAACGACAGTGGTATGCGTCCCGGGCGCGGGGTGTGTACCGCCAGCGCCACCCGCTGCGTCCGGGGCGCTTCCGTGATCAGCCCGGCGATACCCGCCACGGTCGGTGCCTCGAAGATCTGCCGGACCGGCAGGTCGACCTCGAATTCGGCGTGCAGTGCGGCGGCGAGCCGGGTGGCCAGCAGCGAGTTGCCGCCGATGTCGAAGAAGCTGTCCTCGGCGCCGGAGATCGGGCGACCGAGGATCTCGGTGAACACCGCGGCCACCCGCATCTCGAGGTGCGTGCGTGGCGCGCGCGAGCCACCGCTGACCACGAATTCCGGTGCGGGCAGCGCCTTTCGGTCGAGTTTGCCCGCCGGGGTGACCGGCATCGCGTCGAGCACCGCCAGCGCGGCGGGCACCATGTAGCCGGGCAGTCTGCCGCGGGCGGTGTCGAGCACGGCGGCCGGGTCGATCGGGCCGTCGGCGGTGATGTAGGACGCGAGCCGCTGCTGCCCCTGCTCGTCGACGTGAACGACGGTCAGCGCGAACCGAACGCCCGGGTGTTCACGCAGCACATGGTCGATTTCGCGCAGTTCGATCCGGAACCCACGGATCTTGATCTGATCGTCGGCGCGGCCGAGGAAACGCAGCAGGCCGGTCATGTCGGCGACAACGAGATCGCCGGTGCGATACATCCTTTCGCCGACTCGACCGTGTGGGTTGGCGACGAACCGCTGCGCGGTGAGTGCCGACTTGCCGAGGTACCCGCGGGCCAGGCCGGGCCCGGAGACGTAGAGCTCGCCCGGTGTTCCCGGCGGCACCGGGTTCATCCGGCCGTCGAGCACGAACAGCCGCATGCCGCGCACGGGGGTGCCCAGCGGGACAGGCTCGCCCGCAACCATGGCCGCGCTCGCGGTGACCGCGACGGTGGCCTCGGACGGGCCGTACATGTTGTGCATCCGGTACTTCGTGGCCCAGGCTTCGACGAGTTCGTCCGAGCACGCCTCACCGCCGACGATCACGGTGTTGAGAGCCGGGAAGTCGCCCGCGGGCACCGTGGCCAGCGCGGCCGGAGTGATGAACGCGTGGGTGATGCGTTCCGAGCGCAGGAAACCGGCCAGCTCCGCACCGCCGTACAGGTCGGCGGGGGCCACCACGATCGTGGCGCCCGCGGCGAACCCGAGCAGCAGTTCCAGCACCGAGGCGTCGAAGCTGGGTGAGGAGAAGTGCATGGTCCGCGCGTGGTCGGTCACCTTGAACAGCTGGGTCTGCTCGCTGGCCAGCGAGGCGATGCCCGCGTGGGTGACCACGACAGCCTTGGGTGTGCCGGTCGAGCCCGAGGTGTAGATGAGGTAGGCGGGCTGACCGGCTCGCATCGGGTGCCTGCGGTCGGCGTCGGACAGCGGGGTGGCCGAGCGGATGGCGCAGTCGGCCTCGAAATCGGCCGTTCCGAAGACCATCCACTCCGGTGCCGACCGGTGCTTGCCGGTGGCGGTGGGCAGCGCGGCGAGATGCTCGGGCAGGGTGAGCCCGAGCGTGGCACCGGAGTCACCGATCATGTGCGCGATGCGATCGGCCGGGTAGGCGGGGTCGACGGGCACGTACGCGGCGCCGGTCTTCGCGACCGCCCAGATGGCGATGATCGACTCGAGGCTGCGCGGCAGCGCGACGGCGACCACCGTCTCGGGTGCGGCGCCGTGCGCGATGAGACTGCGCGCCAACCGGTTCGAGCGTTCGTCGAGTTCGCGGTAGGTAGTGTCGAAACCGAGGTAGCGCACCGCCACCGAGTCGGGCAGGTGTTGCGCGGTGTCGCCGAGCAGCCGGGCCAGGGTGCCCGCCGGTTCGGCAGGCGCACCGGCCACGGGGACCAGGCGGGCGATCTCGCGACGGTCGAGCACCTCGAGGTCGCCGATCGCCGTGGTGGGGGTGGCGACGGCGGCGGCCAGCAGCGTGGTGAACCGCCGGGCGATGGCCTGCACCGTGGCGCGATCGAAAACATCGGTGGCGAAACCGAATTCGGCGTGCAGCGGTCCGTCGTCGTGATTGTCGCGAACCTCGAGCTGCAGGTCGAACTTGGCGACGCCGATCTCGATCGGCACCAGTTCCGCGGTGACGCCGGGCAATTCGACCCGCAGCTCCGGGGTGCGGTCGTAGGACAGCATCACCTGGAACAGCGGATGCCGGGTAGTCGAGCGATCGGGATTGACCAGTTCCACCAGCCGTTCGAACGGCACGTCGGGGTTGGCGAAGGCATCGAGGTCGGTTTCGCGGACCTGGTCGAGCATGTGCTCGAACCCGGCACCGAGGTCCACTTCGGTGCGCAACACCAGGGTGTTGACGAACATGCCGACCAGCTCGTCCAGCGCCGGATCGGAGCGGCCCGCGATGGGTGTGCCGATGGTGATGTCGGTGCTCGCGCAGAGCCGGGCCAGCAGAGTGGCCAGGACGGCGTGCAGCACCATGAACATGCTCACGCCGCGACCGGTGGCGAGTTCGGCTGCCGCGCGCCGGGTTTCGGCGTCGATGACGAATTCGACGGTGTCCCCGCCGGTGCCACGATGTTGCGGCCGCGGCCGGTCGAGGGGCAGGTCGAGCTGATCGGGCAGCCCGGCCAGCGCGCCGCGCCAGTGCCCGAGCTGGCGCGCGATGGGTGCCTCGGGGTCGGTTTCCTCACCGAGCAGTTCGCGCTGCCACATCGCGAAATCGGCGTACTGCACCGGCAGCGTCGCCCACTGAGGCGCGGCACCGCCCGCGCGCGCCGACACCGCGACCATCAGATCCCGGGCCAGCGGGGCGACCGACCAGCCGTCACCGCTGATGTGGTGCAGCACCACGAGCAGGAGGTGATCCTCGGCGCCCACCCGGTAGAGCACGACCCGCAGCGGTGTCTCGGTCCGCAGGTCGAAACCGCGCCCCGCCACCTGCGCGGCCAGCGCGGGAATCTCGGCGGCGGCCACCTCGATCGGCGTGAGCTCGGGGTCCACGCCGGCCGCGGGGTGGATGCGCTGGTACGGGCCCTCGGGGCCTTCGGGGAAACTGGTGCGCAGGCTCTCGTGGCGGTCGAGCACATCGCGCAGACCCGCACGCAACGCCTCGAGGTCGAGCTGCCCGGTGAGCCGCAGGGCCAAGGGCATGTTGTAAGCGGCGGCGTGTTCGGCGAACCGGTTGAGGATCCACAGCCGCTGCTGGGCCAGCGACAGCGGCACCCGCTCCGGCCTGCGTGCCGGAACCAGTTTCGGTGTCGAGGTCTCGGGCCGGTGCGTGCTGATGTAGCCGGCCAGTGCGGCGATGGTCGGCGACTCGAACATCTCCCGGATGGTGAGGTTCGCGTCGAGGGTGGTGTTGATCCGGGCGACCGCGCGGGCCGCGACCAGGGAGTTGCCGCCGAGATCGAAGAAGCTGTCCTCGATCCCGATCGTGGTGCCGTCCAAGGCGAGAACCTCGGTGAAGATCTCCGCGAGCGCGCATTCCAGCTCGGTCTGCGGTGCGGCGGCGCCGGTGGTGACCCGCACACCCACCTCCGGCGCGGGCAGTGCTTTGCGATCGACCTTGCCGTTGGCGCTCAACGGCAGTTCGTCGAGCACCACCAGTGCCGAGGGCACCATGTAGGACGGCAAGCCGCGGCGCAGTGCCGCGAGCAGGACGGTGGGATCGGGTGCCGACGCGCCGGGCGCGGCGACCACGTAGGCGACGAGTTCGTCCTCACCGATGCGGCTGGTGCGGGCCACGCAGACCGCGCGGGCGATATCGTCCTGCGCGAGCAACGCGGATTCGATCTCGCCGAGTTCGATGCGCAGTCCGCGAATCTTCACCTGGAAGTCGGTGCGGCCCAGGTATTCCAGAACGCCGCCGGCGATCTGCCAGCGCGCCAGGTCACCGGTGCGATACATCCGCTGCCCGGGAGTGAAGGGGTTGGCGACGAACCGGTCGGCGCTCAGGTCGGGACGACCCAGGTAACCACGGGCCAGTTGCGCGCCCGCCAGGTACAGCTCGCCGACGACACCGGGCGGCACTGGGCGCAGATGCGGGTCGAGCACATAGGTCTGGGTGTTCCACACCGGCGAGCCGATCGGCACCGTGGTGGCCTCGGCCGGGCACGGCCAGTAGGTGACGTCGACCGCGGCCTCGGTGGGCCCGTAGAGATTGTGCAGCTCCGGTCCGCCGTCGGGGCCGTGCAGGGCGGCGTGGAAATCGGCGACCGTCGCGCCGGGCAGCGCCTCACCACTGCAGAACACCCGGCGCAGCCCCGCCCCGCCCCGCACTCGCGGGTCGGTGACGAACAGCGACAGCATCGACGGCACGAAATGGGCTGTGGTGATGGACCTTTCGGTGATGATCCGGGCGAGGTAGGCCGGGTCGCGATGCCCTTCGGGAGCGGCGACGACCAGGCGCGCACCGACCTGCAGCGGCCAGAAGAACTCCCAGACCGATACGTCGAAGGTGGCCGGGGTCTTCTGCAGGACCGCGTCGGTGTGGTCGAGCGGGTACTCGGCCTGCATCCAGCGTAACCGGTTCACGATCGCGGCATGCGTGACACCCACGCCCTTGGGCTTACCCGTGGAGCCCGAGGTGAAGATGACGTAGGCGAGGTGATCGGGGCGCAGCGGCGCGGTGCGATCGGCGTCGGTGATCGGCGCGACGTCGTTGCCGCTCACGTCGAGCGTGTCCAGATCGACCCGGACGGCGCCCTCGGGCAGCCGGACCCCGTCGCGGTCCGCGGTGAGTACACACACCGGATGTGCCTGTGCCACCACCGCTTCGATGCGATCGACCGGATGCCCGGGATCCAGCGGCAGGTAGGCCGCGCCGGTCGCGAGTACCGCGTAGATCCCGACGACCAGATCGACACTGCGATGCAGGCACACACCGACAGTGGTCTCCGGGCCCGCGCCGCGGGCGATGAGTTCGCGTGCCAGCTGGTTCACCCGGTCACCGAGTTCGGTGTATCCGAGTGTGCGATCGCCGAATTCGAGACCGATGGCGTGCGGGCTGCGCGACACCTGGTCCTCGAACAGCGAGACCAGCGTCGCGGCCTGCATCGGCATCTCGGTGGCGTTCCACTCGCGCAGCACCCGCTCGTTCTCGGCGGTGGTGATCGCGGTGAGCGTGTAGGTGGGGGTGGTCGGCTCGGCGGCCAGGAAGCGCGCGAGGAAATCGAGGTAGCGCGCGTGGTGGGCGGCGTTCTCGGACTCGCCGTAGAGTTTTGGATTGGCCTCGAAGTCGAGCTGGATGCGGCCGCCGTCGCCGTTGTAGATGTTGATCGAGAGGTCTTCGACGGGTCCGGTGGCGAGCACATTGAGCTGACCGGCGATGTCGTCGAACTTCAGCTCGTCGTGGAACAGCATGATGTTGACCATCGGCCCGAAGAAGCCGCGCGCGTCGCGGGAGTAGCCGCAGTCTCGCCGGATGTCGTCGGAGCGGTAGCGCTGGTGGCGCAGGGCGCCGGTGATCTGGAGTTCGGTCTGGCGCACGACGTCGGCGACGGTGGTGTGCTCGTCGAACCGCAGGCGCAGCGGCACCACGTTCGACACCACACCCGCCGAGCGGCGCAGCGCGACGGTGGTGCGTGCCGAAACCGGCAGGCTCAGTACGACATCCGGGTCGCCGGTGACCGAACGGACATAGGCGGCCAGCGCGGCGACGATCAGCGCGGAGTTGGCCGAACCGTGTGTGGTGATCGCGTCGGTGAGCAGCGTGTCGAGGTCGGCGTCGAGTACCGCGGTGGCACGGTGGCGTCCCGCGTCGTGGGTATCGCCCGCGGCGGTGACCGACGACAGCGTCATCGGTTCGCCCACGCCGGCGAGCTGTTCCATCCAGTACTCGCGGTCGGCACGGAACCGGCTCGACTCACGGTAGCGGGATTCGTCGGCGTAGAGGTCGACGAGCGCGGCGGCGCGGGAAACCGACGGCTCGCGCTGCTCGCCGACCGCGGTGTAGATCTCGGCGGTGCGCGAGAGCGCGTTCATCGCACCGTAACCGTCGATAACGATGTGGTGGCCACGCTCGTACCAGAACCAGTCCCGGTCACCGATCCGCAACACCACATTGATGGTGAGGGGCTCGTGCTCCATGTCGATCGGGGTGCTGGCATGGGCGTTCATCCAGGCCAGTGCGGCGGCCCGGGGGTCGGATTCGCCGCGGAGGTCGATCCGAGCCCAGCCGGGCCGCCACGTGGGGTCCACTCGCTGGTGGGGCACGCCGTCGATCTCGAGTAGGCGGACGTGTCCCACCTGGGATTCCGCGCCGTAGCGCTCGACCGCGTACAGCAACCGGCCGACGTCGAGATCACCGTGCAGTTCGACGTAATGAGCGATGGTGAGCGGAATATCGGGCCGAATCCGTTGCGCGTACCACAGTGCTGTCTGACCGGGCGAGAGGGCGAACGGTTGGCCCGGGTCCTCGTCGGTGATGCTCGAGCTGACGTGGTCGGTGGCCAAAGAACTCATCAAGCACTCCGTTTCTGCCTTGTGTCACAACTCCCCGAGCAGCGCCCGGGCACACGACGGCCCAGGGCGTGGCTTTTCCACGCCCATGATTCGGAGTACTACGGCAGCCGGATGGCTACCAATGTGAATTTATTTCGAGCTCAACGAATTACGCCCCTGAAGCAGCAACTTTGTGCCGCTTCCCCCCGGTTAAAACAAACCGCTTATTCAGAATTGTCCGAACTTCGCGCAAGATGCGTCGGATTCGCGCGGCGGCGTCGAAGTAATAGCAATCCGACACCGATCGCGGTCAGGATAACGGACGCGAGTTCCGGCCACGCACCGATTCGGGTAGCGACTGTTGTTGTGTCGCGCAGCGGTAGCTGGGCCACCAGGGCGGCGGGGACGACTTGCTCGGTGTGCTGCCTGAGCACGCCGTCAGCGGTGATGATCCCGCTGACACCCGTGGTTGCTGACACCACGAGCGCACGCCCGTGTTCGACCGCGCGCACCCGCGACATCGCCAGTTGCTGGTAGGTCATCTCGCTCTCGCCGAAGGTGGCGTTGTTGGTGGGCACCGTCAGCAATTGGGCGCCTGCGGCGAGGGAATCCCGAAATGCCCGATCGAAGGCAACCTCGTAACAGGTCGCCACGCCGACCGGCACACCGGCGGCCGTCACCGTTCCGTCACCGTTACCCGGCACGAAATAGCCCGCACGGTCGGCATAGGAGGAGAACAAACGGAAGAAACCGCGCATCGGCAGGTATTCGCCGAACGGCTGGATGATCTTCTTGTCGTGGCGCTCCCCCGGGCCCGCCGTGCCGTTCCACACGATCACCGAGTTGGTGGTCGTGCGGTCACCGTTCACCAGGACTGCGCCGACCAGGATCGGGGCGCCGATCCGCACCGAGGCTTCGGTGATCTCGGCGGCGGCGTCGGCATTGCGCAGTGGGTCGATATCGGAGGAGTTCTCGGGCCAGATCACGATGTCGGGCCGCGCGGCCTGGCCGCGGGTGACGGCGTCGGCCAACTCCTTGGTGCGCCGGACATGGTTGTCCAGCACGGCGCGGCGCTGGGCGTTGAAGTCGAGCCCGAGCCGCGGCACACTGCCCTGGATGGCGGCGACCGTGATCGTCCTGGTGCCTGCGTCCGGGGCGGGCAGTGTCGGCCGCAGGATCACTCCGGCCAGGGGCATGATAGCCACGGCCACCACCGCGGTGGCAAATCCGGTGCGCACGGCGCGAGTGTTCGGGCGCGGCGCGGGCGTGCGGGCCCAGGTAGCGACGCGCAGGACGAGTGCGGCGAGAGCGGTGCCGGTCAGCGCGACCGCGAAGCCGACCAGCGGCGCGCCACCGTAGGCGGCCAGCGGCAGATACCACCCATCGGCTTGACCGAAAGCGACACGACCCCACGGGAATCCGCCGAACGGGAAGCTCGATCGCACCCATTCGCTCGCGGTCCACGCCACAGCGAGCCAGATCGGCCAGCCCGGCAGCGCGCTCAACCATCGGGCGAGCGCACCCCACAGGCCGAAGTACAACGCGCACACCGTGGACAGCGCCAGCCACGGCACCGGACCCACATAGATCCCGGTCCACGGCAGCAACGGCACGAAGAAGGCCAGCCCGCCGAGCAGCCCGTACCCGAACCCGCCGCGCAGCCTGCCCGGCCCACGCACCGCGAGGGTGAGCAACGCGATGGCCACGGGTGCGAGGAACCAGAACGGGCGGGGCGGAAAGCTGCCGAACAGCAGCAGCCCGCCCACGACGGCCGCGAGCAGCCGCACCACCGTCGGGTGCGGCGTTCTCGCGGCGGATCGGCTCGCACCGGGATCCACCTCGCCCGCTGCTGATACCGGCTCGGCTGCGGAGTCGGGGTGGTTACCCGTCGCGGGGTCGATCATGGTGTGTCGCTCCGTGATTCGTTGCTGGCGGCGGGTCAGGCAGCGTAGATCGTGATGCCGTCGCGCACGGTGCGCAGGCAGGTCGGCAGGTCGACGCCCGGATCGAGGCGCGGGAGGCCGGGTACGCGGGAGCGGGGGTCGGTGGACCAGCGCTGCACGGTGTCGGCGGCCGCCGCGACGACGAGGTCGCCCGCGTCCCACACGGCATAGGAGGCGGGTGCGCCGGGAACCAGCGTGCCCGCCATCCCGTCGCGCACGCCGCCCGCGCGCCAGGCGCCGCGCGTGGCGGCGGCGAAGGCGGCGCGCGGGGACAAGCCGTGGCCCGGGGTGCGGTGGTGGACGGCCGCGCGCACCTGCTCCCACGGGTTCATAACGGTGACGGGTGCGTCGGAACCGATGGCGAGGGAGATGCCCGCCGCCGCCATCGCCGAGAAAGGGTTGAGGCCTGCGGCACGCTCGGCGCCGAGGCGGGTCGCGTACATCCCGTCGGGACCGCCCCACGCGGCGTCGAAGCCGGGCTGCACGGACGCGATCACGCCGAGCTCGGCGAGTTGTGCGATCGCGGCGGCGTCGGTCATCTCCGCGTGTTCCACCCGGTGCCCACGCGAGGCGATCGCCGGACCACCGAGTTCGGCGGCGACACGGGCGAATCCGGCGACGACGGTATCCATGGCGGCGTCGCCGATGGCGTGGAAGCCGGCCTGGATCCCGGCCTCGGTGCACGCGCGAATATGCGCGGTGACCGTGTCCTCGTCGAGGAAGCTCTTGCCGCAGCCCGCCGCGTCGGCGTAGGGCGCGCGCAGCAGTGCCGTGTGCGAGCCGAGCGAGCCGTCGACGAACAGGTCGCCACCGAGCGCGTGCACGCCGAGCTCGTCGAGCAGGGCGCGCGCGTGCTCTGCGGTGCGCACGGCCTGACCCCAGTAGGCCCGCACGGCCACGCCGTGGTCGAAAGCGAGCAGTTCGCGGATGTCGTCGCGGCCGGAGATCTCCGGGCCCGCGCATTCGTGGACCGCGACGATGCCGTGGGCGGCCGCCGCGTCCAGGGCCGCCCGACGAGCCGAATCACGCTGGGTACGAGTGAGTTCCGCGAGCGCGACCGTGCGCACCCGGTGGTGGGCGTCGGCGCGCAGCAGTTCGCCACGCTGATACCCGCCGCCGAGGTCACCGGCCGCGTCGAGCAGCGCCGAGGAGGCGACGGCCGAGTGGGCGTCGACCCGGGCCAGGTAGACCAGCCTGCCCGAACCGGCCGCCTCGTCGAGTTCGGCGACCGTCGGCGGACGCTGCTCTGGCCAGCCGGTGTCGTCCCAGCCCTCGCCGATGATCACCCCGTCCGGCCGGCTCGCGGCGTGCGCCCGCACCGTCGCGAGCAGGTCGGACAGGGATCCGGCGCCACGCACGTCGAGCCCGGTCAGCTGGAGTCCCAGCGCGGTGACGTGGACATGGGGGTCGACGAACGCGGGCGCCACGAACGCACCGTCGAGGTCGATGATCTCCGCGTCGGGGTGCATCGCGCGCCCGGGCGCCTCGGCGCCCAGCCACACCACGGTGCCGTCGGTGACCGCCATCGCGGCCGCGTCCGGGGAGCTCGAACTGTAGAAACGACCGCCGATCAGCAACTGGGTACTCACGGTGCCCCAGTCTGCCGTATCGCCGGATCGGCACCTCGGCAGGGACAGTCTCCGGTCGGCGGCGCGAGCGTCAGGTCGGCAGCGACAGTGCGGCGCGCACTTCGGCGTCGCCGAACCCGGCGGGACAATGCCCGCCCGCCTCCACGGCGATCAGTTCCAGCCGCCATGCGGCGGTGGTGAAGTCCGACATCGACTGTCCGGCAGCGGCGCTCGCTCTGCGCACCGCGTCGGCCAGTTCCTCGCTCACCGTGACGGTGATCTGCTCGGTGGCCATGTCGGTACTGTAGACCCTTCACCGCCGCGCGCGGGCGTGTCGGTCGAGGCCTTGCCGGATCAGGCCGGGCCGAGTGCGCGCGGACCCGCGCTGTGACCATCGTCGTACCACTGCCCGACCACGGTTCCATCGACCACGTCACCGTCCGCGTCGACGACCATCCCGCGATACGGCGAGGGTGCGAACGAGGGCAGCGGGCCGAAGCGCCGGGTACCGAGCTTCTCCAGCGCCGGTCGCAGCAGCGCCCTGGTCGGCGGGAACAGCGCGAGCAGGCCGACGAGCCCGGTGACCAGACCGGGCACGAACAGCAGCACCGAGCCGGTGGCGACGATCACCCCGTCGGCGACCGCGCTCTCGGCGGTCACCTCACCGCGGGAGGCCCGCCGGAATCGGTCGAACACCCGCCTGCCCTGCCGTCCGAGCAGCACCAATCCCACACCCGACACCGCGACGAGCACGACCAGCGCCCAGCCGATGCCGATCAACTGGGCGAGACCGACGAGGGCGGCGATCTCGACGACGAGGTAGAGGACGAACAGCACAGCGGTCATGGCGATCCTTTCGGACGATCTACCCCTTCAACGCACGAGCGCCCGATTTTTCTCCCGAGCGAGCCGGCGAACTCAGCCACCCGGCCGCACGAGCCCGGTCTCGTAGGCCAGCACCACCGCCTGCACCCGGTCGCGCAGACCGAGTTTGGTGAGCACCCGGCCGACATGCGTCTTCACCGTCGCCTCCGACAGGAACAGCGCCGCGGCGATCTCGGCGTTGGAGCGGCCGACCGCGATCTGTTCGAGCACCTCGCGTTCGCGCGCGGTGAGGACGTCGAGGATCTTCGGGTCGCGCAGGCTCGTCGGGTCCTCGGCCACGAGCCGGTCCAGCAGCCGCTTGGTGACCTTGGGCGAGACCACCGCGTCACCGGCGGCGACACTGCGGATGGCCGAGACGAGATCCTCGGGCGGGGTGTCCTTGAGCAGGAATCCGCTGGCGCCCGCACGCAGGGCGCCGAGCGCGTGTTCGTCGAGGTCGAAGGTGGTCATCACGAGCACCCGCACGCCCTCCCCCGCGGCCACGATCTGCGCGGTGGCGGTCACCCCGTCGACGACCGGCATCCGCACATCCATCAGCACCACATCGGGGCGCAGTTCGCTCGCGCGCCGCACGGCTTCGTCGCCGTTGCCCGCTTCACCGATCACGTCGATGTCGGGGTGCGCGCCGAGCACCATTTTCAGGCCCATCCGCATGAGTTCCTGATCGTCCACCACGAGCACGCTGATCGGCATTGCCCCACCCTAATAGTCACCGCCTCGCGGCATTCCCCGTGTTTTCCCCGCCCGGCCGCGGGTGAGCGGGGTTCAGTCCGTTTCGGTCCGCAGTGGAAGGTCGGCGCGCACCTGCCAGCGGCCGTCGTCGAGTCTGCCCGCGTACAGAGTGCCGCCCAGGACCGCGACCCGTTCGCGCATGCCGACCAGACCCATCCCCGCGCCGGGAATCTCGGCGCCCGGCCTCACCTGCGCGGGAACACCGCCGCTGTCGACGACTTCGACGAGGATGTCCTCGTCGCGCCGATGCACCCGGACCACCGCCTTCGGCTCCGCTCCCGCGTGGCGCAGGGTGTTGGTGAGCGATTCCTGCACGATGCGGTGCACGCCGAGACTCACCTCGGGGGCGATGTCGTCGAGTTCGCCGGTCAGCTCGAGGTCGACGGCCAGGCCCGCCTCGCGCATCATCTGGGCCAGCTTCGCGATCCCCGCACTGCCGTGCTGGGGCAGCAGTTCCGGTGCGTGCTCGGTGCGCAGCAGGGCGACGGTGCGGCGCAGTTCGCGCAGCGCGTCGCGACCGGTACCCGCGATGGTGGCGAGCGCGCGTTCGGCGGTGTCGGGGTCCTGGCGCAGGGCGTACTTGGCGCCGTCGGCCTGCACGATGATGACGCTGACGGCGTGTGCGACCACATCGTGGAGTTCGCGGGCGATACGGGTGCGTTCGGCGGCGACCGCGTCGTGCGCGCGCCGCTCCTTGTCGTAGTCGGCGACCGCGAGCCGCGCCGCTACCTCGGAGTCGTACGCGTGCCGGGCACCGTTGAACTCGGCCAGTGTCCAGCACAGCGCGTAGATGAGCGCGGCCATCGCCAGATCACCACCGCGCGGCTCGTCGAGCAACAGGACCGACAGCGCCATGTCGAGCGCGAGGAACGCGAGGAAGATGAGCCCGTCGCGCCGGCCGACGTAGGCGACGAGCGTGTAGAGCATCACCCCGAGCCCGATCAGGGCGACGTGGTCGGTGGCCTTCACATCGATCAGGTAGCCGATCAGGGTGTTCAGCAACGACAGCACCAGCATCGCCGCCGCCACCGCCCGCGGATACACCCGCCGCAGGATCAGCGGCAACGGCAGGATCACCGAGAAGATCAGGTAGACGACCTTGTTGTGTTCGTCGCCCACCCCGAGGGCGTCGAGGAACAGCAGCAATCCCGCGAGAATCGAGTCGGCGACGATGGGTCGTCCGCGTAGCCACAGGCTGAACCGGCGCACGGGGCCCAGCGTAGCCCCGGCTGGCTTTCCGGCCGTGATCTTGATTGCCTGGACGCGTGCAACTCGGAGACTGGACGGTCCTGCTGGTGGCCGCCGCGGCGGCCGGCTGGGTCGATGCTGTGGTCGGCGGCGGTGGGCTGATCATTCTGCCGACCCTGTTCCTCGTCGTTCCCGGCATCGCACCGCAGACCGCGCTGGGCACCAACAAGCTCGCCGCCCTGGCAGGCACGGCGACCGCGGTGGCGACCTTCGCGCGCAAGGTGCCGATGCAGTGGAAGGTGCTGCTGCCCGGTGCGGTGATCGCCGCGATCACGGCCGCGTGCGGCGCGGCGGCGGTGTCGCTGATCGACCGCGAACTGTTCATCCCGCTGGTGATGGTGGTGCTCGTCGGGGTGGCGGTGTTCGTGACCGTGCGGCCCTCGGTCGGCCTGACGATGGCCACCCATCCGCCGACGCGGCGCAAGGTGATCCTGGTGGTCGGCCTCGCGTCCGGACTGATCGGCCTCTACGACGGGCTGCTCGGACCGGGCACCGGCACCTTCCTGATCATCACCTTCGCGACACTGCTCGGCACCGAGTTCGTGCGGGCGGCCGCGATGGCCAAGGTGATCAACTGCGGGTCGAATGTGGGTGCGCTGCTGTTCCTCGGCTCGACCGGCCACATCCTGTGGGGTCTCGGCGCGGGCATGGCGGTGGCGAATGTTCTCGGCGCGCTGATCGGTTCGCGGATGGCGCTGGCCAGGGGTGCGGGGTTCGTCCGGATCGTGTTGCTCGTCGTCGTGGTGGTGATGGTGATCCGGTTGGGGTGGCAGCAGTTCGGTTAGGCGGCGATTCGGTCAGCGCACCGGTTCGGCAGCCGCGGAGGCGGCGAGCCACGGTTGCAGGACCCGCGAGGTCGTCTCGTGGATCTTGCGGTGGAGGCGTTCACCGTCGTCGATGCCGTGCTGTGGCTGCTGGAACAGCACCGTCAGCGCGCCCGATACCGCGCCGACCACGGCGCCGACCAGCGCCGCGGCGCCGACCTCGTCGAGTTCGTGCGGGAACGCGATGTGCAGCTGGTGGGCGATCTCGCGCTGCGCCACCAATTGCGCGTGCGCGGCGCGACCGCTCACCGAGGGGACGGTCCGCGAGACCCGCGCCCGCAGGGCGGCCACCCGCGAACCGACGTCGTCGACGAGGTGTTCGGCGGGGTTGTCGCCCGCCGCGCGCAAGGCCCGCAGCAACACCTCCACCGGGCGCTCGCCGGGCCGGCGGGTCGCGATGGCGGCGACCGCCGCGCGCACCCGTTCGTCGGGCTCGGGAAAGAGCAGTTCTTCTTTGCTCGCGAAGTAGTTGAAGAAGGTCCGGGTGCCGACCTCGGCCTCGGCCGCGATGTCGGCGACGGTTGTCTCCTCATAGCCTCTGGCCTCGAACAATTCGACGGCGGCCACGAGGATCGCACGTCGGGTTCGTTCCCTTTTTCGATCGCGCAGGGCAGATGGCGGCACGGCGGGCACCCTACGGCATTTTCGGCGCCGCTCGCGGGATGACCGGAGTCCGCGCGTCACGGCGGCAACCGACATGACGATGCGCCGGAACCGGTTCCGGCGCACATGTGTCGGTGGCACCGGTTAGCGTAGGTGCGGTGAGGGATACCACGACTTCCAGAGATGTGGACGAGGAGTTCCGCGCGCTCGGGCTCGCCACCCTGGCCGAGGCCGCGCTGTCGGCGGCCAGAGCGGCCGGCGCCGAGCACGCCGACCTGCGGGTGCAACGGTTGGTGACCCAGTCGATCCGGTTACGGGATGGTCGCGTCGAAGCGGTCACCGACGCGACCGAGCTGGGACTGGCGGTGCGCGTGATCGTCGACGGCACCTGGGGTTTCGCCTCCCACGCCGCACTCACGCCCCAGATCGCCGCCGAGGTCGCGCGCCGGGCGGTGACCGTGGCGAAGGCGCTGCGCGCGCTGAATCGCGAGCGCGTCGAACTGGCCGGCGAACCACGCTATGACGACGTCTCGTGGGTCTCGGCCTACGACCTCGACCCGTTCACGGTGTCGACGGCCGACAAAGTGGCGCTGCTGCAGGACTATTCGGAACGGCTGTCCGCGGCCGACGGTGTCGACCACGTCACCGCCTCGGTCCTGCAGGTCAAAGAGCAGACGTTCTACGCCGACACCGCGGGTTCGTCGATCACCCAGCAGCGGGTGCGGTTGCACCCCCAGTTGGAGGCTGTCACCGTCGATTCCGCGTCGGGGGTGTTCGAGACGATGCGCACTCTCGCCGCGCCCGCGGGCCGCGGCTGGGAGTACGTCACCGGCGCCGACGGAACATGGGACTGGACGGGCGAACTCGCACAGATCCCCGGCTGGCTCGCCGAGAAGGTGAAGGCGCCCAGCGTGGTCGCGGGCCCCACCGATCTGGTGATCGACCCGACGAACCTGTGGCTGACGATCCACGAATCCATCGGCCACGCCACCGAATACGACCGCGCGATCGGCTACGAATCCGCCTACGCGGGAACCTCGTTCGCGACTCCCGATCAGCTCGGCACGCTGCGGTACGGCACACCGATCATGCACGTCACCGGTGACCGTACCCAGGTCAACGGGTTGAGCACCGTCGGGTACGACGACGAGGGCGTGGCGGGCCAGCAGTGGGACCTGGTGCGCGACGGCATTCTGGTCGGCTATCAGCTCGACCGCGTGTTCGCCCCGCGTCTCGGGCTCGATCGCTCCAACGGATGCTCGTATGCCGATTCGCCCCACCATGTTCCGATCCAGCGGATGGCGAACGTGTCGTTGCAGCCGGATCCCTCGCGTGACACGACCACCGCCGAGCTGATCTCCCGTGTCGAGGACGGCATCTACATCATGGGCGACAAGAGCTGGTCGATCGATATGCAGCGCTACAACTTCCAGTTCACCGGTCAGCGGTTCTTCCGGATTCGCAACGGCGAGCTGGACGGGCAAGTGCGCGATGTCGCCTACCAGGCGACGACCACCGATTTCTGGGGGTCGATGGAAGCGGTCGGCGGGCCGAGTACCTGGCAGCTCGGCGGCGCCTTCAACTGCGGTAAGGCACAGCCCGGTCAGGTGGCGGCGGTGAGCCACGGCTGCCCGTCGGTGCTGGTGCGCGGGGTCAACATTCTCAATACCCGGACGGAGGGCGGTCAGTGAACGAGGGTCTGTTCCCGGCGGGCACGGTGGTCGAGCGTGCGCTGGCGGCGTCGAAGGCCGACGAGGCGATCGTGATCGTCACCGACGCGCACGAAGCGTCGCTGCGGTGGGCGGGCAACTCGATGACCACCAACGGCTCGTCGATTTCGCGGGAGTGGGCGGTGATCTCGGTGTTCCGTGACGGTCCGAACACCGCGCGGGTCGGTTCCATCAGCTCCACCAGCGTCGATCCCACCGAGATCGAGGCCGTGGTGCGCGCCAGCGAGGAAGCCGCGCGCACGGCCGCCCCGGCCCGCGACGCGATGCCGCTGCTCGAACCCACCGACGACGACACCGCCGCGTGGGATCAGGCGCCCGGCGCCACCGAGATCGACGTGTTCGCCGGGCTGGCGCGCGACCTGTCCACCGGTTTCGACGGCACCGACCGGCTCTACGGTTTCGCCCACCACCAGGTGCACACCACCTGGCTCGGCACCTCGACCGGTGTTCGCCGCCGGTTCAGTCAGCCGACGGGTTCGGTGGAGATCAACGGCAAGCGCGGCGAGGGCAAGGATCTGGCCAGCGCGTGGGTGGGGGTCGGCACCGCCGATTTCACCGACGTCGACACCCCCGGCCTGCTCGCCGAGTTGTCGCGGCGCCTGGACTGGTCCACGCGCCGCGTCGAGCTGCCCGCGGGCCGCTACGAGACCCTGTTACCGCCGTCGTCGGTGGCCGATCTGATGATCTATCTGGCGTGGAGCATGGAGGGCCGTGGCGCGCACGAAGGCCACACCGCGTTCTCCCGCGCCGGTGGCACGCGAATCGGTGAGCGGCTCAGCGACATTCCGTTGACCCTGTACTCCGACCCGAACGCGAGCGGTCTGGAATACCGGCCGTTCGTGGCGACTCCGTCGTCGTCGGAGTCGCTGTCGGTGTTCGACAACGGTCTGTCCGCGCGGCGGGTCGACTGGATCGGCCATGGCGTCATCGAATCGCTGGTGTATCCGCGCGCGACGGCGGCCGAATTCGCCGCCCCCGCCACGGTTCCCGGCGAGAACCTGCTGCTCACCGGCGGCGGCGAGGCATCGCTGGACGACATGATCGCCCGCACCGAACGCGGTCTGCTCCTCACCTGCCTGTGGTACATCCGCGAGGTCGACCCCGCCACCCTGCTGCTCACCGGTCTCACCCGCGACGGCGTCTACCTCGTCGAGGACGGCAAGGTCACCGGCGCGGTCAACAACTTCCGTTTCAACGAAAGCCCCCTCGATCTGTTGCGGCGGGTTTCGGAAGCGGGTGCCACCGAGATCACCCTGCCCCGCGAATGGAAGGACTGGTTCACCCGGACCGCCATGCCCCCGCTGCGCATCCCCGACTTCCACATGTCGTCGGTGAGCCAGGCCACCTGACCGGGGTGAACCCCCTCCGTTGGACGGCCCCGAGCGTGAAAGCATGATCGGGTGACCGGTATCCGGATGTTCGCCACCGACCTCGACGGCACCTTGCTGCGTTCCGATCGCACGATCTCGCCGCGTACCGCCGAAGCGATGGCCGGTGCGCAAGCCGCGGGCATCGAGGTGGTGTGGGCGACGGCCCGGGCCCGCCATTCGGTCCACGAGCTGGCACAGTCGTGCGGTTTCCGCGGCAAAGCGGTATGCGCCAACGGCGCGGTGCTGCTCGACCTGGCCGACGGCACCCCGGAGATCATCGACACGGTCTCGATCGACACCGGCGCGGCGGGTGCGGTGATGGCGCAGATCCGCGATCTGATTCCCGGTGTGGTGTTCGCCAATGTCGGCGCCACCCGGTTCGTCGCCGAGCCCGCCTATGCCGCCCTGTGCACATTCGCCGATCACCACCGGAACCCGCACGAGATGGAATTGTCCGACACCTTGCCGACGGGCGTCGAGGCGATGGTAAAGATCGTCGCCCGTCATCCCGAGCTACCGGGCTCCCAGCTGTACCGCAAGGCGGTGGCGGTCGGGATCACCGGCGTGGAGCTGACCCACTCCGGCGCCGCGTACATGGAGATGGCCGCGGAAGGTGTGTCGAAGGCCAGCGCGCTGGCCCGATTGTGCGCGCTCGACGGCATCCACCTGTCGGAGGTCGCGGCCGCGGGCGATGCGCTCAACGATGTCGCCATGCTGACCTGGGCGGGTACCGCGCTGGTTCCCGCGAACGCGGTACCCGAGGTCATCGCACTCGCCGACCGGGTGCTCCCGACCAACAACGAGGACGGTGTCGCCTCCTACCTGGAGGAATTGGTCGGCTCGGCACAGCGCGACCCGGCTAGCTGACCGCTGTCGGCGCCCGGCCCACGCTGAGGTGCAGGATCGTATCCGTCACGCTCACGGTGTCCGCGTCCAGCGGGAAGTACCCCTGCTCCTGGGTGACATCGGTGCGGGCGTGTCCGGGTCCGAGTTCTGCCGCCGGGATCAAACCCCAGGTGCCGATGCGGTTCTGCAGCGAGTGTTCGAAGGTGCCCGGCTCGGGTTCGGCGAGTTCGAGGCCGTCACTACGTCCCAAACTGCCGAGTATCACCCCGTAGTGCTCCCCGAGGAGCGATCCGACGATCGCCCCCGCCCCGGACCAGACGAGCTCCATCGGCCCCATCCGCATGACGCTGGTGTTGCGCCGCAGGTGCAGGTTGTGCGAGTACACCAGGGTCGGACCACGACGCGCTTCGACGGACCGGATGTCGAGCAGGTTCTGGGCCATCAGCGCGTCACGGGCGGCGGCCAGGCTGTTCCATCGCACGCCGTCTTCCGTCGGCTGGGCCGCCTGCCGGTGATACCGGAGCAGGCCGAGCCCGGCGGTGAGATGAATCGCCGCCCTTCGCCACTCGGCGAGTGACGTGGCCGCGATCCGTTCCGGTGCGCGGGTGTAGAGCAGGGCGAGCATGTCGTCGGCCATCACCCGCAATCGCTCGGCGTCGGGGGTGGCACCGGGCGAGACGTCGGCGTCCAGGACCGCTTCGGTGCGGCTCCAGCGCTCGTCGCTGCCGGCAGGGCCGCTGATGTCGAAGTCGAGTTCGAGGTAGTCGCGGGCGAATTCGAGGTAGGACCGAGGGCTCGGCGCACTCATCGTCTCCATCGCGGCGTCGAATCCGTGGAAGCGGACCTGATCCTCGACCGGCCTGCCCGCGTTGTAGTCGCGCAGCCAGGCGACCAGTTGCCGGTTGCCGTCGAGTTCGCCGAACTCGTGCGAGAAGCCTGTCCGCATCACCTCGTCGAAGGCGCCGTGGCCGCCGCGAACGTAATCATCCACCGCGAGCGCGGCGACCCGATCTGTTTCGAGAGCGATCGACCGGAACCCACTCGCCACCAACTCGGCGAACAGTTCGTTGCGGACCGACGCGAAGCCGGGTTCTTTGTGCGTCGGTTCCCCGAGCGCAAGCAGTTCACAGGACGGACGGACGAAGTCGCTGATTTTCTGGCTCATACCTATCAACCGTATCGTTGAAAGAACGGTTGAGACTCGAGCAGCGTCGATTCAGGAGATATGTCGTAAAGTTTCAAATCAGTGAGAACCCTACGACCGTCCGACCTGGCCCGCGAGCACGCGATTTCGACCCAGGCGGTCCGCAACTACGAGCAGGATGGTTGCCTTCCGCCGGCTGAACGCACCCCGGCCGGCTACCGGATCTACACCGACCTGCACGCGGTCGCGCTGCGCACCTACCTCACCCTGATCCCCGCCTACGGCCACGCGCAGGCGGGCGACATCATGCGGGCGCTGCACGCGGACGACCTCGACAGGGCTCTCACGGTCATCGACCGCGGGCACAGCCAGCTCCTGCGAGACCGTGAGACTCTCGCCGCGGTCCGCCGGGCCGTCGACCCCCTGATCACCGAATCGAGCTCTGCCACAGGGGGTTCGACGACGGCACGAACCATCGGCGAGCTCGCCCACCACCTGCGAGTCACCCCGGCCACCCTCCGGGCGTGGGAAGCGGCCGACATCCTGTCTCCCGATCGGGACCCGGCCACCGGCTACCGCCGCTACGACCCCACCGATCTCCGTGACGCCGAACTCGCCCACATCCTGCGCCGAGGTCACTATCGCCTCGACCACATCGCCACCGTCATCGGGCAGATCCGCGCCGCGGGCAGTACCGAGGCACTGGCGAAGGCCCTCACCGACTGGCAGGCCACCATCACCGCCCGTGGCGTGTGCATGCTCGACGCCGCCGCCGCTCTGAGCCGGTACTCCGCCGCGCTACGCCGCTAGGCTGGCACGACCATGCCTGATCTCCTCGGAATCAACCATCTGACGCTCACCACCGCCGACCTCGATCAGCTCGCGCGGTACTACACCGAATTCCTCGGCGCGACATTGTCTTTCGAGCGAGCGGCTACCGCGACCGAGCCGCGGATCGCGATCGTCGACGTAGGCGGCGCCGACCACCTCATGCTCGTGGAGACCACCACCGCGCCGCGCACCGATCGCGACCCACTCGGCCGCGCGGGATGGGGTCTGCGCCTGGGCACGCTGGACCACTTGCGTGCGGTGCGCGATCGCCTCACGGACGCGGGCTTGCCAGTCGGCCC
Source organism: Nocardia sp. NPDC057272 (assembly GCF_042668615.1). NCBI lineage: Bacteria > Bacillati > Actinomycetota > Actinomycetes > Mycobacteriales > Nocardiaceae > Nocardia > Nocardia sp. NPDC057272. The sequence goes on from NZ_JBHUYK010000004.1 coordinate 345,762, forward strand.
GATCGAGACCCTGCCCACGCAGTGGACGATGACGGCCGAGGACCCCGATGGACGTCCGGTGGACATCCGGGCGCACCGTCCCCGCCCCGGTGCGCCCGCCTGACCTCAGACGCGTTCGAGTACCGCCGACGCGCCGATGCCGCCCGCCGCGCAGATCCCCAGCAGCGCGGTCTCCTTCCCGGTCCGGGCCAGCTCGTTGGCCATGGTCGTGACCATGCGGGCGCCGGTGGCGCCGAACGGGTGACCCAGCGAGATCGAGCCGCCGTGCACGTTCAATCTTTCGATGTCGACAGTGCCCACCGGCTCGTCGCGGTCGAGACGGGCCTTGGCCCACTCGGTGCTCTCCAGCATGCGCAGCACCGACAGTGTCTGCGCGGCGAAGGCTTCGTGGATGTCGACGAGGTCGATATCGGCCAGCGTCATGCCCGCCTTGTCGAGAGCGCGCGGCATCGAGATCGCCGGGCCGATGAGTACCTGGTCGGCGGGGTCGACACTGACGAAGCTCCAGGAGCGAAAGGCGGCCTGCGGAGTGAACCCGAGAGCGCGCGCCTTCTCCTCACTCATCAGCAGCACCGCCGACGCGCCGTCGGTGAGCGGGCTGGCGTTGCCCGCGGTGACCGTGCCGTTCTTCTCGAACACCGGTTTCAGGGTGGCGAGTTTCTCGACGCTGGTGTTCGGGCGAACGAGACCGTCGACGTCGATCAGCGTGCCCGACGGCGTGATGACCGGTACGACCTCGTCATCGAAACGTCCCGAGGCGATGGCGGCCGCGGCCCGCTGGTGCGAGCGGGCGGCGAACGCGTCTTGATCGGCGCGGGAGATCCCGTTGATGCGGGCCATCTTCTCCGCGGACTCGCCCATCACCTCACCGGTGGTGCGCTCGGCGATCTTGGGCTGGCGCGGCAGGATGTCGGTGAACGGCGCGAGCTGACGGACCACGTCGAGGTAATCCGTCGCCTTGGGCTTGCCGAGCGCAACCGGCGCGACCGCGTGCACGACCTTCTGTGGCAGCTTGATCTCGGCGTTGCTGGTGGAGTCGCTGCCACCGGCGATCATGATGTCGTACTCGCCGCGTTCGATCGCCGCGGCCGCCGAGGTCACCGCCTGCAATCCGGACGCGCACGCGCGGGTGACCGTGTACCCCTCGCACCCGAAGTCCAGGTTCAGGTCGAGGGCGATCTCGCGCGCGATATTGGGCGCGTGACTGGGCAGGACCACGCCGCCCCAGACGATGGACTGGATCTCGCCGGGCGCGATCCCGGTCCGCTCGATCAGCCCGCGGACGGCCGCACCGGCCAGCGCGATGCTGTCGAGGCGGGTGAAGTCGGTGAACGCGCGCACGAACGGCGTCCGCGCGCCCCCGACGACGACGGCTCGGTTGCGTTTGTCGGCCATGTGAGTCCCTTCGGAAGTGCTGCCGAAGACTCACAGTATCCGATACCGGCGGTTCTACATATCGGATCGACGCAAATCAGGAAGGCGTGATCTCGATGCCGATCGTGCCCGCCTTGCCCCGGCGCAGATTGCTGCCGAGAATCACGAGCGGGCCGGTCAGCCAGTACTTCTTGCGCAGCACCGAGCGGAGTTCGTCGGTCTCGGCCGCGTCGAGCAGCCGTGCGGTGCCGGTCACGATGTCGCCGTGCGCATCCCCGCGCACGTTGCAGGGTTGCACCGTCACCTCGGGGTTGCGCCGGACGCGCTTGACCTTCCAGCTGTCGGTGACCGTCCAGACGAACAGCTTGTCGTCGCGAGCCACCGCCCAGACGGGTGTTCCCACGGGCGTGCCGTCCTTGCGGAAGGTGGTGAGCAATACGTAATTCGCGGTCGCCAGTTCGCCGAGGCGGTTCGTCATGCCCACAGCCTAGTGGGCGCGGCGATCCGCGGCCGAGCGGCAAAAAGAGTACGGGCGCTTTCGCGAAACTGTTCGTAACCTCTGGGGCGAATCGACTCCCTGGCGAAAGGCCGACGATGACCGATACCGCGGTGCCCCTGCTCTGGAGCGGCGACCTGCCGAACACCCTCGAGTTCTACCGGGCGCTCGGCTACACCGTCACCCATGAGCAAACCCGCCCCTACGTGTACGGCGCGATCGAACAACACGGCTGCGCCCTGCATTTCGCACCCGCGCCACCAGGCATCGAACTGCCGGTGGAGCATGCGGGCGCGCTGGTGATGGTCGACGACGTCGCCGCCCGTCATGCCGAGTACACGGCCGCACTGCGCGCGCACTACGGCAAGATCCCGAGCAAGGGCTGTCCGCGGATCACCCGATTCCGGCCGGGCCAGTCCCGGTTCTCCCTGGTCGACCCGGTCGGCAACACCGTCCTGGTGATCCAGCGCGACGAGCCCACGGAACTCGAGTACGGTGGCTCGCGCGCGCTGGAGGGACTGGCCCGGGTGCTCGACAATGCCCGCATCCTGCGCGATTTCAAGAACGACGACCGCGCGGCGACCCGAGCCCTGGAGGCGGGCTTGCGCCGTTTCGGCGCCGCCGCGAGCGCGCTCGAGCGGGCCCGTGCCTATGCCGCGCTCGCCGAACTCGCCGTCGTCGCCGCGGACACCGACCGGGTCGCGCACTGGAAGTCCGAACTCGACTCGGTCGAGTTGACCACCGAGGAGCGCACGGCGATCGCCGCCGAGGCCTCCGATCTCCTCACCGCGTTGCTCACCGCGACCGACTGAACCCGGGCCATCGGGGCGCTCGGCCAGTAGGCTTCGGCTATGCGAGGTCGATGGCATGAAAGCACCACCCGTGGGCGGCTGATCCGTTGTCTGGCAACAGCAGTCACGGTGGCCGCCGCCCTCGGGGTGGGCCCGCCCGGTACGGCGCACGCAGGTGCGCCGTCGTGCGCCGACGGCTGGCACATCGACGTGCTGGCGGCCGATCTCGGCGGACTGGAGAACCTCGAATACGACGGCCGCGGCGGCTTCTACGTCAGCGGCATCGTCCGCGGGGAGATCCTGCACGTCGACGCCGACGGCCGGGTCACCACGATCCGCACCGGCCTCGACAATCCCGCCGGACTGCGGCTGATCGGCGGCGATCTCTACTTCGTCACCGGTGACGGCACCACACCGAACGGCGGCGGCACCCTCAGCCGACTCGACACGGCCACCGGCGACGTCACCGTCGTGCTCCCGAACCTGGTGCAGCCCAACGGATTACTGCTGCTCCCCGACGGCGACCTGCTCATCTCCCAGCTCTCCGTTCCCTGGCCCCCGGTCGGCATCAGCCGCTACCACCCCGCCACCGGCGAATTCACCCTCGCCTGGTCCCCTGTCCCCCGCCCCAACGGCCTCGCTCTCACCCCCGACCACCGGGCGGTCATCACCGAGGACGTCCTCACCTCCCAGCTCGTGCGCGTCCCCCTCGACGCCCCCGACCAGCCCACTCCCATCGCCACCGTGAACGACGGTCTCCTGCCCGGACTGGACGACCTCGATGTCACCGCCGCCGGGCTCGCCTTCGTCACCGGCGACTACTCCGGCAGCGTCTACCAGGTAGACCCGGCCACCGGCGCCTGGTGCACGCTCGCCACCGGCTGGACCACTCCCAGGGGCTCGCTCCCCAGCCCGCCACCGATCGGGCCCACCTCGGCCCGCTTGGCCCCCGACCTCACCACCGGGGCGTGGTCGCTCTATGTCACCAGCATCGACGGCACACTCCGCCGCCTGCGGCCACCACCCGGTATCGACCTCACTCCGTCGTTCCTGCGCTGAGCACGAGCAAGCTCCGAGCGAAGGGTCAGCGGGGCCGCTCGGCCCGGAACCGGAACATTCCGAGGCCGGTTTGCACGTCGATGCCCGTGAATCCCGCGACCGCCAGCCGGTCGGCGAGCGTGTCCGCCGGGACCGGTACGCACGTGTCCCCCACATGCTGGAGCCGGAACAGCGGACTGTCGAGTCCGTCCGACCCGGCGAACACCCCGCCGGGTCGCAACACCCGCAGCGCTTCGGCGAACAGGTCGTCCTGCTGTGCGGGTGAGGGGACGTGGTGCAGCATCGTGAAGCAGACCACGGAGTCGAACTCCTTGTCCGGCAACGGCATCGCGGTCGCGTCACCGTCGAGCACCCGCAGATCCCGCGCGAACCGGGTGCGCAGGCGCGCGGCCAGCACGGGGTCGATTTCCAGACCGGTGAGCGAGGCCGTGCGGTCGCGCAGTGGCGCTATGTTCGCGCCGAAACCCGGGCCGATCTCCAACGCGGACGCCCCGAGGTCGATGTCGCGCATCACCCACGGCACGATCTTCGTCGCCGTCACCCATTCCCACGCCGTGGACCTGCACAACAGCCTGTGCCAGTAATTCATCGCCATAGCTACGACGGTAGGAGCCGGGGGCCGTGGCTGACAGTCACTACGCTGACAGACTATGTCGCAGAACGGACATGACCTGCTGCTGGCCGCGGACACCGGTCCGACGGCCATGGTGCTCGGCGCGGGAATCCTGCCCGCCGGATACTGGTTCGATGAGCACCGCCACCCCCAGCATCAGATCGCCTGGGCGGGCAGAGGAGTCATCGGGATCGACATCGGCGCCAACCACTGGGTGCTGCCGCCGACCAGAGCCCTGTGGATCCCCGGCGGCGTCGCGCATCGCACCGGAACGACGGCCGGGGCCGATATGCGCGGCATCTTCGTCGAACCCGACCGGTGCCCGGCACTGTTTCCCGGGCCCACGCTGCTGAGTGTCTCCCCGCTCCTGCGAGAACTCTTCGACCACATGACAGCACGGCAGCTGACAGACGACGGACGGACGCGGGCCGAAGCGATGGTGTTCGATCTGCTCGAGCCGGTCGAGGTCATTCCGGTCGGCGCGCCACTGCCGAGCGACCCCCGTGCACGCGTGGTCGCCGAGGTCCTGCTCGACAATCCCGCCGACGACCGCACCCTCGCCGAACTGGGCAGGCATGCCGCGGCCAGCTCGCGCACCCTGGCTCGCGCGTTCCGCGCCGAGACCGGCCTGACCTTCGCGCAATGGCGGACCCAGATCCGCCTGGCGGCCTCGCTGACCCCGCTGGCCGACGGTGTACCGGTGACCCGCATCGCCGCCCGGGTCGGCTATCGCAGCGCGAGCGCGTATGTGGCGGCGTTCCGGCGGGCCGTCGGCACGTCGCCGGGACAGTACTTCGCCGGCTCCGGTGGCAATCGGCCGTCCTGATCGGCCGGGGTTTCACGCGTGGTGAGCCCAGCGGTGGCGCATCATCGATCGCCGTGGTGGACTGGCGAATTCGGCTATCGGGAGGTCAGCGTGCGATCGGCACCGCAGTGGGCACGGCAGGACGGATTCGGGATTCGGGTGGAGTGGGGGCGAACCGGCGCGGCGGTACTCGGGCCCGGGGCCGGGTGTCTGGTGGTGATCGACGTGTTGTCGTTCACGACGTCGGTGTCCGTCGCTACCGCCGCGGGTACCGCGGTGTACCCGTATCGGTGGCGTGACGAGTCGGCGCGGGCCTTCGCCGCGGAGAATGCCGCCGAACTGGCCGTCGGACGGCGGGAGGCCGGTCCGTGGTCGCTGTCGCCGGCGGCGATCCGGCGCGCGCCGTTCACGCCACGCCTGGTGCTGCCCTCGCCCAACGGTTCCACCATCGCCGCCGCTGTCGAGGAGACGCCGGTCGTCGCCGCCTGCCTGCGCAATGTCAGCGCGGTCGCCGACTGGCTCGTCGCCCAGCACTGGGGCACTCCCGATCGACCGATCGCGATCATCGCGGCGGGCGAGCACTGGCCGGGCACCGACACCGTGCGGCCCGCGCTCGAGGACTGGCTCGGTGCCGGTGCGCTCGCCGCCGCGCTGATCGATCGCGGAATCACTACTCCGTCCCCCGAAACACACACGGCTGCGGCAGCATTCGAGACGACAGCCGACGTGGGCGCGCTGATCACGGAATGCGCGTCCGGCCGCGAACTCACCGCGATCGGCTTCGCCGACGATGTGGCCATCGCGATCGAACGCGACGCCGACACCACCGTCCCGGTTCTCACCGGCAACGCCTTCGTCGACCGCCGACCCCGCTAGCAAGGGCCCGCGAGCTTCGGCGCGTCCGGGGCCGATCGATCAGTCTTGGGAAGTGAGGATCCGTGGGCCGTCGGCGGTGACGGCGATGGTGTGCTCGCTGTGCGCGCAGCGGGAGCCGTCGGCCGAGCGGATGGTCCATCCGTCGGCGTCGGTGTAGACCTTCGCCGTGCTCGCCGCGAACCACGGCTCGATGGCCACCGTGAGACCGGGCCGCAGCCGGAACCCGCGCCCGGCCCTGCCGTCGTTGGCGATATGGGGATCCTCGTGCATCGTCCGCCCGAGCCCGTGCCCGCCGAACTCGGTATTGACCGGGTATCCGTACCCGCGAGCGACGTTCGCGATCGCGGCGGAGATATCGCCGATCCGGTTGTCGGGTTGTGCGGCCGCGATGCCGGCGGTCAGGGCCTCTTCCGTGGCCCGGACCAGTCGCTGGTCCGCGGGCGAGGGGGTACCGACGATGAACGAGATCGCCGAGTCGGCGACCCAGCCGTCGATCGACACGGCGAGATCGGCCGTCAGCAGGTCGCCGTCGCGCAAGACGTAGTCGTGCGGAAGCCCATGCAGCACAGCATCGTTCACGGCCAGACACACCGTATTGCGGAACGGCCCGCGCCCGAACGACGGCGAGTAGTCCCAGTAGCACGACACGGCCCCGCGCTCGCGAATCCGTTCCCGCACATACGCTTCCAGTTCGAGCAGGTTCACCCCGACCGCCGCGCGGTCGCGCACCCCGGCCAGCACGTCGGCGACGAACCGGCCGGTCACCCGCATGCGCTCGATCTCCGCGGGTGATTTCAGCTCCACCATCACGCCTCCAATTGGTATTTTCATACCGACACTAGCCGCGCCGGTATAAAAATACCAAAATCAGCGGTTCAGGTTGCCCATGTCCACCGGAATCTGCGCACCGGTGATCTGGCTCGCCTCGTACGAGCACAACCAGGCCACGGTCGCCGCGATCTCCTCGGGCTGACAGATGTGGCTGGGCAGGGCGTTCATGAAGATGGGCGCGAGAGTGGCACCGTACTCCTCGAACAGCGGGCCCATCTCGTTGATCTGCATGCCGCTCGCCACGCCCGCGGGATGGACGGTGTTCACCCGGATCCGGTGCCCGCCGAGCTCGTTCGCCATCGTCTTGGCCAGACCCGTGATCGCGTGCTTGGTCGCGACATAGTGGCCGGTGAACGGCGTGCCCTTCAGACCCGCCACCGAACTGGTGAACACCATCGCGCCACCCTCGCCCTGCGCGATCAGGTGGGGCACAGCGGCTTTCGCGGTATGGAAGACGCCCGTCAGGTTGACGTCGATGGTCTCCTGCCACTGCTCGGCGGTGATCTCCCACGACATCGCCGCCGAACAGATGCCCGCGTTGGCCACCACCACATCGAGTCTGCCCAGCTGCTCGATGCCCGCCGCCAGCGCCGCGGACAGCCCGTCGAAATCGCGCACATCGACCTTGCTCGCGACGATCTTGCCGCCCGCCGCTTCGACGAGCTTCACGGTCTCGGCCAGATCCGCCTCCGTCGCGCCCGCGTAGCTGGTGCTGGCGAACTCCGCGCACGCGTCGATCGCGATCACGTCGGCACCCTCCTCGGCGAAACGCACCGCCTCGGCCCTGCCCTGCCCGCGCGCCGCTCCCGTCACGAAAACGACCTTGCCCTCGAACCGTCGTGTCATACCCATACCTTTCGAACTTCGATGTCCTCCCCTGACACCTACCACCGCCACCGTCCGGGCGAGGCGAAAACGGAGATCCCTACTCAGCTTGGCCATCGCGTTCCCGAGGACATACCATCGGTCGCATGGTCCGACTCCCGCTCAGCCCCGCGCAGGTCGAAGCAGGCCGCCGTCTCGGCCGCCGCCTGCGCACCGCTCGCGGCGACCGCGACCTCGCCGAGGTGGCCCTGCGAGCGGGTATTTCCCCGGAGACGCTGCGCAAGATCGAGTCGGGACGGCTGCCCTCACCGGCCTTCGGCACGGTCGTCGGCCTGGCCGAGGCCCTCTCGATTCCCCTGACCGAGCTGGCCGAGTCCTACCGCGACGAACAGGTCGCTGAGTCCGCCTGATCGGCGACGGCCTGCGCGGCACGCCGCGCACACTGCCCGATGCTGCGCTCGACCCGCCTACCGGCGGTTCATCGACTCCTCGTTCTCGTATCCCAGCGTCACATCATGGGTGATCTCGCCGCGGGTCACCGATACCTGACTCGCGACGGGCGGGTAGCCGCGGGCGACCACCGTGTACTCCCCCTCCGGCAGGTCCGGCACCAGGTATCGCCCCTTCTCGTCGGTACGGGCCGTCGCTGCCGGATCGCCACCCGAGTCCAGGACCGTGATCTGCACGTCGGGGACGGGGCGGTCGCCGTCCACCCACGCCGAGCCGAGGAGGATGGCCATCGGTTCGAGGTCGATGTCACGATGCAGCGAGCCCGTCTCCGGCACGGTCAGCGCGACTGCCGCCGGCCGCATGTGATCGGCGACCGCGACCAGGGTGTAGGTACCGCTCACGACGTCGCGGCACACGTAGGTGCCGTCTTCGCCGGTGATCGCCGCGCCCACCACCTCGCCCTCGGGATCGGTCAGCGTGATCGTGGCGCCCCAGAGCGGTTCGCCGCGCCGCGCCGATCGCACGATCCCGGTGAGTTCACCCGCGCCGGTGAGCATCAGGTCGACGTGCTGGGCGCGCTCCCCGACCGACACGCTCACCGCTTCGGGCTGATGACCGGCCGCCGCGGCGATGAGTACATAGTTGCCCGGCCGGGGCGCCTCGATCACGTACGCGCCGTCGGCGTCGCCGTTGCCGCGGGCCACCTGATGCCCGTGCTGATCGATCAGGGTGAGCGTCGCGGCGGGTACCGGGCGCGCGTCGTCGCGTCGCAACAGCCCCGCGATCACCCGACCGGTGGCGACGGGGTGCAGTTCGCCCGCCATCTCGTGCGCGTCGTGCAGGCTCACATCGCGCAGCGCGGTGGCATCGGACCGATCGTCCGGCGCCGGATCCTCCTGCAGCGGAATCTCTTTCATGAAGACCAGCACCAGGCAGGCCACCACCGCGAGGTCGGCGGCGAGCAGGAACACGCTGTGCATCGAGTCGGTGAATCCTTCGAGGATCGGGATCCGCAACTCGTCGGGCAGCGTGGCGATGCCGCTGGTATCGCTCAACAGCCCTTCGAGGCGCGCGCCGTCGAATCCGGGCGGCAGACTCCCTCCGAAGGCTTCCAGGATCGACGCGGGCAGGCGGTCGAACAGCACGGTCAGGAACACCGCGACCCCGAGGGTCCCGCCGAGTTGACGGAAGAACGTCGCCGCCGCGGTCGACACACCCATCTCGGTGCGCCCGACCGCGTTCTGCGCGGCGATGACCAGCGTCTGCATGCAGCCGCCGAGCCCGAAACCCATGATCGCGCTGAAGGCCAGCGGCTGCCACAGCGGACCGTCGTAGGTGATCCTGGCGAACAGCGCGCACCCGATCGCCAGGATCAGCGCGCCGAGTACCGGCAGCACCTTGTAGCGCCCGGTGGCTTTCGTGATCAGCCCCGAGATCTGCGCGCCCACCATGATCCCGAGGACCAGCGGCAACATCAGCAGCCCCGCCTCGGTCGGCGAGAAACCACGCACGACCTGCAGATACTGCGGAACCATCGTGATCGCGCCGAACATCGCGACGCCCACGAGGAACCCGCCGAGGATCGCGATGCTGAACGTGGAGCTGCGGAACAGCCGCAGCGGGATCAGCGCCGAGTCCTTCATGAGGAATTCGACCAGGACGAACAGCAGCAGACCGCCCGCGCAGATGCCGTAGCAGAGCAGCGATTTCGGCTCGGTCCATCCCCAGATCCGACCCTGCTCGGCCACGATCAGCAGCGGCACCACACCCACGATGAGGGTGATCGCGCCGAACCAGTCGATCCGGCTGCGCTGGCGGGTGTGCCCCACGTTCAGCACCTTCGCGACCACGAGGAACGCCAGCACCCCGACGGGCACGTTCACCAGGAACACCCAGCGCCAGCCCTCGATGCCACCGAGGCTCTCGTAGTCGGACAGGAAGCCACCGACCACCGGGCCGAGCACTGTCGCGATGCCGAACACCATGAGGAAATACCCCTGGTAGCGGACCCGTTCGCGCGGCGGCACGATGTCACCGACGATGGTGAACGCCAGCGACATCAACCCGCCCGCGCCCAGCCCCTGGAAGGCCCTGCACCCGGCCAGCTGATACATGGTGGTCGCGAAGCAGCAGGCGGCCGAACCGATCACGAACAGGGCGATCGCCAGCAGATAGAACGGTTTGCGCCCGTAGATGTCGGCGAGCTTGCCGTAGAGCGGCGTGGTGACGGTGGCGGTGATCAGGTATGCCGTTGTCGCCCATGCCTGTTCGTCGAACCCGTCGAGACTGTTCGCGATCCGGACGATGGCGACGCTGACGATGTTCTGGTCGAGCGCGGCGAGGAACACCCCCAGTAGCAGCCCGGACAGAATGGTGAGTGTCTGGCGGTGCGTGAGGCGTGATTCGGCAACGACGGTATCGGTCATGGAAAAGCCCTGGTTCTGATCGGCTGGCAAGTGGGGGTCGATCATTCGGCCCACACGAGGGCCGACAACCCCGCTGCGAGGAAAACATTGCGCCGCGGGTGGAACTCTTCATGCACTGGTGCGCAGAGCTTACCCACGTCGGATTCGCCGCCTTCACCGAGGGATCAAGTTACCGTTCATTTCACACGGAAACGATAGGCCGCGGGGCAGTGAACTGTCAGTTCGGCATGCGGGAATTCAGCAGCCGAGTTCGGCCAGCGCGCACAGAGTTTCCGAACAGCCCGCGTCGATCCGGAGGGTGGCGAGGTCGTCGCCGCGGGTACGTCCACGATTCACGATCACCACTGGCACACCGCTTTTCGCGGCTCTGCGCACGAATCGCAGGCCCGACATCACCGTCAGCGAGGAACCGGCCACCAGTATCGCCTGCGCTCGTTCGACCATGCCGAAAGCGGCTGCCACCCGGTCCGGCGGCACATTCTCGCCGAAATACACGATGTCGGGTTTGAGCATTCCGCCGCATGCCAGGCAATCGACCATCCGGAATCGATCGGTATCGGTCACCACGGCGTCCGCGTCGGGTGCCACTTCGATACCGGTGGCGCCCGCCGAAAGATTTTCCGCGAAACCGGGATTGGCCGCCTCGAGGTGTTGCGCGAGGGTCATTCGGGAGATCAGATTCTCGCACCGCAGGCAACGCACTCGCGCGTACGTTCCGTGCAGATCGATCACCTGACGCGCCCCCGCCTTCATGTGCAGCAGGTCCACGTTCTGGGTGATCACTCCCGACACCACGCCCGCCCGCTCGAGCCGCGCGACAGCGCGATGACCGGGGTTGGGCCGGGCAGCGTCCATCCGCCGCCAGCCGATGTGGTTACGCGCCCAATACCGCTGCCGGAACACCGGGTCACCGACGAACTGCTGATAGGTCATCGGCGTGCGCGGCGGCGAGCCGGGACCACGGTAATCGGGAATCCCGCTGTCGGTGCTCAGCCCGGCGCCGGAGATCACCACAGTGCGGCGCCCGCGCAGCAACTCGGCCGCGCGCGCCACCGCGTCGGTGGTGTCGTGGTCCACCATGGGTTCCACTCTACGAGCGGGGCGGCGGCGCGTCGTGCGCGGGACGAACACGCCGGGGCCGAGTTGCGTGTGGTGGGCGCGCGGCGACATGATGTTTCATCCGCCCGGCATCGACCGCTGCAGAGGAAAACCTATGTCCGACACCGATGAGCACGGCCGCACCGCGCTCAATGCCGCGGTCGACGGGACCATCGTCGCCGTCCGCCGGATGTTCTATGTCCTGGGCGACGAGATCGACCGCACCGAGGGCCCGATCGAATTCACCTTCCACAACGGTTCGACCCTGCTCTTCGACGCCGGCGTCGACGGTGCGGAACTGCGCATCGGCGGCGCACCGTGGCGCGACCCGTTCGAGCCGCTGGTCGACCCGGTGAACATCGAATACGTCGCCAACTCCGGCAAGTACACCGCCTTCGACGTCACCGACGAGTCACCCTACGACGAGCTCGCGGGCCGCCGCGTCGACGCGGTCTCGGTCGTACCGCTGGCCGACGGCCGCCCCCGCGCGGCCACCCTCTACCTGGGCACCGGCATGGTGAAGGCCGAGTCGATCGCCGACGAACTCATCGTGACCCTGATTTCCGCGTAGCCGGCAGCGATCGCGCCGGGCTACCTGCTCGCCACCACGACGACCGGCACGATCCTGTGCGCGGCGACGGTCGCGGTGGCGTTCACCGGACCTGCGGCTGCCCGATCGCGTCCGCCACGAACGACTCCGACAGCTCGTCGATGACATCGCCGCGGATCTGCCTGCGTTCGTTGGCCAGCGCGGTCGTCGTGCAGATGCCGAACGCGCCCTGCTCGTCGTAGAGCACCGCCGCGCCCGCCGCGATCCCGTCGTCGCTGAGGTGGCTCTCCGCCTCGAGGCCCATCTCGTCGCCGACGGGCATGCGCGAGAACGTGATCGACACATCGGTGTTGATGAAACCGATGCCCTCGGTGCCCCAGTTGGTGACCAGGCTGGTCTGCTCGCCGGTCATCGCCGCGTAGCAGAACGGCGACGACGGCTCCCCCGCGACGACCGGGATATTGCGCACCCACTTGCGTTTGCGAGCGTCGTTCTGATGTTCGGTCATATTCATCGACCAGCCCTGCCCGTCACTGCCGAACAGGTGCATCGTCTGGTCGATGGTGGCCAGCACGCTCGGCGGCGGCAGCGGCCGGTCCCGGTCAGGGCGCCACACCTCGCCCGGGGGCTGGGTCGAACGCTTCAGCAGGAGCGCGCTGCCGCGGGCGACGATCTCGCCGTCGGCGCGCACGACGATGGACACCGAGCGGACCCGGTTTCCGTCGCGCACCAGTTCGCTGGCGATGGTCAGCGGCACGGCGGGCACCGGACGGTGCAGGTCGACGGTAAATCGCGCCGGGGCGAATCCGTCGGCGCAGTAACCCGCCTCCACCTCGCGCGCCATCAACCCGCACACCGGCGGCCCGGACAGCGTGCTGGGCGACCACAGGCTCAGCGAGTACCGCATCGGCGTGTAGACGCCGTCCGCGTGCGTGAAATAGCCAGGGGAGGTACTCATCGTGCCCCTTTCCTCCGCGGGTGCCGGGCGGGATCGCCGCGGCACACCATGCCTCACACTAGAACGTGTTGCAGTTTTGCGGCAAGTGCGGTCACTCCAGCTCACCCTCGGTTTCCAGGTAGACCTGCCGCAGTTTGTCCAAGGTCTCCTGCTCGGGGTGCTCCCACAGCTTGCGCTCGGCGGCTTCCAGGAGCCGTTCGGCGATGCCGTGCAGGGCCCACGGGTTGGACTGCTCCATGAACTTGCGGTTCACGTCGTCGAACACGTAACTCTCGGAGAGCTTTTCGTACATCCAGTCGGCGACGACATTGGTGGTGGCGTCGTAGCCGAACAGGTAGTCGACGGTGGCGGCCATCTCGAAAGCGCCCTTGTACCCGTGCCGGCGCATCGCCTCGAGCCACCGCGGGTTCACCACGCGGGCACGGAACACGCGGGCGGTCTCCTCCGAGAGCGTGCGGGTGCGCACGGCATCGGGGCGGGTCGAGTCGCCGATGTAGGCCTCGGGGTTCTTGCCGGTCAGCGCGCGGACGGTCGCGACCATGCCGCCGTGGTACTGGAAGTAGTCGTCGGAGTCGGCGATGTCGTGTTCGCGGGTGTCGGTGTTCTTGGCGGCGACCGCGATGCGCTTGTACGCGGTGCGCATGTCGTCGGCGGCGGGGGCGCCGTCGAGATCGCGGCCGTAGGCGTAGCCGCCCCAGGTGGTGTAGACCTGCGCGAGGTCGTCGTCGGTGCGCCAGCTCTTGGAATCGATGAGCTGGAGCAGGCCGGCGCCGTAGGTACCCGGCTTGGACCCGAAGATGCGCGTGGTGGCGCGCCGGGTGTCACCGTGCTCGGCGAGGTCCGATTGCGCGTGTGCGCGAATGTAATTCGACTCGGCGGGCTCGTCGAGATCGGCGACGAGGCGGACCGCGTCGTCGAGCAGCGCCAGCACGTGCGGGAAGGCGTCGCGGAAGAAGCCGGAGATGCGAACCGTGACGTCGACGCGCGGGCGCCCGAGTTCGTCGAGATCGATCACCGCGAGCGAGGTGACGCGGCGGCTCGCCTCGTCCCACACCGGCCGGACACCGAGCAGCGCGAACACTTCGGCGATGTCGTCGCCGGAGGTGCGCATGGCCGAGGTGCCCCACACCGACAACCCGACCGACTTCGGGTACTCGCCGTGGTCGGCCAGGTAGCGGGCCAGCAGCGATTCCGCCATCGCCTGACCGGTTTCCCAGGCCAACCGCGACGGGACGGCCTTGGGGTCGACCGAGTAGAAGTTGCGACCGGTCGGCAGCACGTTGATCAGACCACGCAGTGGGGAACCGCTGGGGCCCGCCGGAACGAACCCGCCGTTGAGCGCATGCAGCACACGCGGGATCTCGATGCTGGTCTCACGCAGGCGCGGCACGACCTCGGTGGCGGCGAACCGCAGGATGGTGGCGACCTGGTCCAGCCGCTCGGCGTCGGCGACCACCACGGCGAGGTTCGTGCTCGACGCCGCGGCGCGGTGCCCGTCCAGGATCGCGGTCTCGAAGTCCGCGACCAGCTGCTCGACCGCGTCGACCGACCAGTCCGTCGCCTGCAACGCACCGAGCAGTTCGCGAGCACGGGCCTCGACCACATCCACGCGAACGCGGGCCTCGTCGCCGGATTCACTGAGCCCCAGCGCCTCTCGCAGGCCGGGCACATTCTGCTCGCCACCCCACAGCTGACGGGCACGCAGCATGGCCAGCACCAGGTCGAGTTCCATCTCCCCCTCGGGAGCCTGGCTCAGGATGTGCAGGCCGTCGCGGATCTGAACGTCCTTGATCTCGCACAGCCAGCCGTCGACGTGCAGGAGCATGTCGTCGAAGACGTCCTCTTCGGGGCGTTCGGCGAGACCGAGGTCGTGGTCCATCTCGGCCGCGCGCATCAGCGTCCAGATCTGCTGACGGATGGCGGGCAGTTTGGCCGGATCCAGAGCGGAGATGTTGGCGTGCTCGTCGAGCAACTGCTCCAGACGGGAGATGTCGCCATAGGTTTCGGCGCGCGCCATCGGCGGGATCAGGTGGTCGACGAGGGTGGCGTGGGC
This sequence comes from Nocardia sp. NPDC057272, assembly GCF_042668615.1. Classification (NCBI taxonomy): domain Bacteria; kingdom Bacillati; phylum Actinomycetota; class Actinomycetes; order Mycobacteriales; family Nocardiaceae; genus Nocardia; species Nocardia sp. NPDC057272. Next base: position 360,967 of record NZ_JBHUYK010000004.1, read on the forward strand.
GCGACGCTTGGCCTGGGTGCCCTCGCCGGGATCGTTGACCAGGAACGGGTAGATCAGCGGCAGATCGCCCAGCGCCGCGTCGGTACCGCAGGAGGCGGACATGCCGAGGGTCTTGCCGGGCAGCCACTCCAGGTTGCCGTGCTTGCCCAGGTGCACCATCGCGTCGGCGCCGAAACCGTCGGGCGCGGACAGCCAGCGGTAGGCGGCGAGATAGTGGTGACTCGGGGGCAGATCGGGATCGTGGTAGATCGCGACGGGGTTCTCCCCGAACCCGCGAGGCGGCTGCACCATCAGCACCACATTGCCGAAACGCAGTGCGGCGATGACGATCTCGCCCTTGGGATCGGCCGACCGGTCGACGTAGAGTTCGCCCGGCGGCGGCCCCCACGCCTCGACGACGGCCTCGCGCAGATCCTCGGGCAGTGACTCGAACCAGCGGGTGTAGGTGGCGGCGCCGATGCGAATCGGGTTGCCCTCCAGCTGTTCCGCGCTCAACCACTCCGGGTCCTGACCGCCCGCCGCGATCAGGGCGTGGATCAGCGCGTCGCCGTCTCGTTCCACCAGGCCGGGGATCTCGTCGATATCTCCGAGATCGTAACCGGCGGACCGCAATTCGGTGAGCAGGCGGATCGCGCTGGCCGGGGTGTCGAGGCCGACGGCATTGCCGATGCGGGCGTGCTTGGTCGGGTACGCCGAGAGCATGATCGCGATCCGCTTGTCCGCGGCCGGGATGTGGCGCAGGCGGGCGTGCCGGACAGCGATCCCCGCCACGCGGGCACACCGTTCGGCGTCGGGAACATAGGCGGACAGACCGTCGGCGTCGAACTCCTTGAAGGAGAACGGCACCGTGATGATGCGGCCGTCGAATTCGGGCACCGCGACCTGGGTCGCGACGTCGAGCGGCGACAGGCCGTCGTCGTTGGCTTCCCATTGCGCGCGCCCGCTGGTCAGGCACAGGCCCTGCAGGATCGGCACGTCCAGCGCGGCGAGCGCGGCCACGTCCCAGGCCTCGTCGTCACCGCCGGCCGAGGCGGTCGCGGGCTTGCTGCCACCCGCCGCGAGGACGGTCACCACGAGGGCGTCGGCACGACCGAGCAGGCTGAGGAGTTCGGGTTCGGCGGTGCGCAGCGAGGCCGCGTAGACCGGGAGCGGGCGAGCGCCCTTGGCCTCGATCGCCTTGCACAGCGCCTCGATGTAGGCGGTGTTGCCCGCGAGATGCTGGGCGCGGTAGTAGACCACGGCGACGGTCGGGGCGTGCGGTTCGAGGATCCGCGAGGACCGGTCGAGCTCGCCCCAGGTGGGCAGCTGCGCGGGCGGTTCGAAACCGTGCCCGGTCAGCAACACCGTGTCGGACAGGAAGTTGTGCAGCTGCAGCAGGTTCTCGGCGCCGCCCGCGGCGAGGTAGTTGTGCGCGTCGGCCGCGACCCCGACCGGCACCGTCGAGCATTCCATCAGCTCGGCGTCGGGTGCGATCTCGCCACCCAGCGCCACCATCGGCACGCCGCTCGCCCGGATCGCGTCGAGGCCCTCTTCCCAGGCGCGCTTGCCACCGAGGATTCGCACGATCACCAGATCAGCGCCGTCGAGCAGTTCCGGCAGATCCTCCACGAGCAGCCGCGCGGGATTGCCCCAGCGGTACTCGGCGCCGCTCGCGCGGGCGCTCAGCAGGTCGGTGTCGGAGGTGGACAGCAGCAGGATCACAGGGTGAGACCTTCCTCGGGTTACGCGCCCATCGGGGTATGCGGTGCTCGCCGGGGAGGGTCTGGCTGTTCACAGTGGCGCGACCGCACCGGATTTCCACCGGTTTCCTCGACGCCCGCCGAGCAAGTCGATGCTACTGGGCCTGTCCCGCCCGCAACTTTCCAGCCCGCTCCCCGCCGCTGGACAATCGATCAGCAGGCGATGGCGCGAGGGCTCCGCGCCACTGCCTGCTGATCTCGATCCGCGAGGCGGTGCTCAGCCGGTCGCTGTCGTCAATGGGTGGGCCGCCGGGTGGTGTCTTCGGCCGCGATGGACACGGCGAGCTCGGCGACGACGCCGCGGATCAGTGCGCCGTAGTCGTCGTCCGGAAGGATGTCCAGGCGTTCGCGGGCGGCGTCGAGGTGCCGGGTGGCGGCGGGGAACGCGCCGAGGCGGCGGAAGTTGTCGGCGAGATTGAGGTGCAGCGAGGGGTAGAAGCCGGCGACCTGGAGGCCCGCGTGGTGGTCGTTCAGGCGGGTGTCGGTGAGGGCGTCGGCGGCGTCGAGGGCGCGAACGTCCCAGACCAGGGCTTCGGCCGGGTCGTCGTAGACGTCGGCCAGGTAGTGGGCGAGGGTGCAGCGGTGCAGCGGGTCACCGGCGGGGCCCACCTCGGCCCAGACCTCGAGCAGAGTCGTGCGGGCACGTTCGGCGTCGCCGATACGGAAGTCGTTGACCCCCTGGGTGATTCGGTTCATGATCGGGTCGGCGGCGGTCATCGGGAGGTCTCCTCGGCGGGTTCGGGTCTGCACGGCATGGCCAGGGTCGACAGGTCGCCGTCGTCGGCGGAGCGGATCAGAACAGGCTGGTCGGGGGCGATGAGGTCGAGCATCACGTCGGGTCCGACGGCGGTGGCGACGGCCGGGTAGAGGGTGGTGACGGCGAAATGGATCGTCATGGCAGGGCCGGTGGCCCTGGCCTGCGGGATGTGCCGCGCCGCACCCGGTTCCGGTGCCTGGCACGCAGCGGCCGCGGCGCTCGAACTCTCGTGCGCGACAGGGCCGCCTGGCGAGGCGGTGACTGTCGGTGAGGCGTGCTCCCTCCACGCGCTGGAGGCCGTCACGGATACGGTGCCGGTGGCGGTCGTGCGCAGGACCACGGTGGGCGAGTCGGCGTGTTCCATGGCGTCGAGCAGCGCCGCACGAGTGAGCACGACTCGGGTGCGCACCGGGGCGAGCGCGGCCAGCATCGCTCGGTAGTCGGGGAAGTCGTGGGTCGATCGGCGGCAGCAGCGGCGGGTGTCGTCCGGCTGGGCGGCGTGGCGGGTCGGCGGCTCACCGTCTCCGTCGGTGCGGTCTCGGTCAACTGAATCCGTTGTGGCCATGCGGAATTCGATGCTGTCGCGATGGGGGCGGATCGCGACGGCGTGCCGGCGACGCAACCAGGACGCGGCCGCACGGAGGTCGTCGGCGTCCACCGTCGCGTCCCAGACCGCGGCACCGACGCGGGTGGGGCGGACGGTGCGGGTCGCCAGACGGTAGCGATCCGTCGCGGTGAGGACCAGCTGGTGCCCGTCGGTTTCGAACAGCATCGTGTCGAGTACCGCCAGATCCGGATCGGTGACGGTGGCCGTCGCGACCTGGTCGATCGCCGCCGCCAGCACCGGTCCGCGCACCCACACGTCGTCGCGCGTTCCCGGCAGACCTCGCTCCGCCTCCGGGTTTCGCACGAGCGGCGATCGAGTACTGCCTCGATCACCGGTCGGCACCGAGATCTGGTCGCGGTGCCCGCTCCCGCCGAATGCGGACGCCGATCCGTGGGTGGACAGGAGGGCGCCGAGGGCGGCCGCGGCGGCGGCGCGGACCTCGCCCTGGTGCCGGTCCAGGTCGGCGAGGTGCTCGTCGAGGAGGACGAGCGCACGGGCGGGGTCGGGTTCGGCGAGCAGGGCGGTCACCGCGGGCAGTGGCATGTCCATCGCGCGCAGGTGACGCAGGAGGCGGGCGGGAGCGGACTGCTCCGGGGCGTAGTAGCGGTAGCCGGTGACCGCGTCGACGACGGCGGGGGCGAGGATGCCGGCGTCCGCGTAGAAGCGCAGGGCACTGGCGCTCAAGCCGCAGGCGCGGGCGAAGGCTCCGATGGTGATCAGCTCGGTGTCGGGCACCGGTTCATGATCGGGGTTCGAGTGAGTCGAAGGTCAAGTCGTCGATCGGTCGGTGCCCGCGGCGACCATCTCCGGGGAACCCGTGCCGAGATTGCGGTACACGTTCGCGACCACCAGCTGACCGAGGGCGTTGTTGCCGACGCCACCGATCACCGCACCGATACCCGCCGGAATCAGGGTGCCGAACAGCAGCAGTGTGCGTTTGACCAGGTAGTTGACGATGAACCGCTTGGCCGGGGAGTCGGGCATGCTCGCCAGACCGGGGATGTGGTCGGTGACGACCGAGAGCCACTGACCCGTCTTGTGGCCCGCGGTCTCGTCGAGCACCTTGGTGCCCGCGTCGCCGAGCACGACCTTCGACACCAGGCGCGCTTGCCGCGAATCGTCGGGATCGAGGCCGTACGCCGCGGCGGCGCCGACGGACAGCACCGAGGACGCCTCGAGGAACACGAGGGTGTCCACTCCGGTCGCGGCCAGGCCGAGCACCGTGCCCACCCCCGGCACCGCGGCGGTGAGCCCCACCGTGACTCCGCTGGCGGTGACGACCACCAGGTACTGGCGCGAGAGCCGCTGCACGATCTCCACCGGCGCGTCCTGCGGGTGTCTGCGGCCCAGCCAGTCGACGTAGCGGTGCACCACCGGCGCTTGCGCCTGCGCGACCCTGTCGAGCGCGGGAACGACACGCTTGTCCACGAATTCACGCAGCATGGGGCGACTCTCCTGTCGGTACTCGGCTGGCGAAGGATCCGCCACTCACCCTAGCGACTACCCGCGAATCGCCGTGTCACGCGAGACGGCCTCGTCACATCCGCCGGGCCGCGCGGCCGGTCGACCGCACCGCAGGGTGGAGTGAGCGGCGGCCCATCACGCTGAGGTACGGGGCGTAGCGGGTGCGTCGTAGGCTTGAGCATCATGACCAGGAGCGCGCCCGATTCTTGCCCAGGGGTTCTGCGGTTGCATCAAGCTGCCGACGGGCCGTTGGCGCGGATCCGCGTGCCGGGCGGGCGGTTGACATCGTCGCAGTTGCAGGCATTGGCCGACGCGGCGCGCGACCTGGGCAACGGGAACCTCGAGCTGACCTCGCGGGGAAATATCCAGCTGCGGCAGGTCCGGGACGCCTCCGAACTCGCGCAACGGCTGGACGAGGCGGGTCTGCTGCCCAGCGAGACCCACGAGCGGGTGCGCAATATCGTGGCCTCACCGCTGTCCGGGCGAGTCGGCGGGTTCGCGGACGTGCACGGGCTCGCGATCGACCTCGACGCCGGATTGCGCGGCGACCCGCAGCTGGCGCAGCTGCCGGGACGCGTGCTGTTCACCCTCGACGACGGACGCGGTGATGTGAGCACGCTGCGCGGTGACATCGGCGTTCAGGCGGTGGGCGCCGACGAGTTCGCGCTGCTACTGGCGGGCGCCGACACCGGGCTTCGGGTCACCGCGGGCGAAGCGGTCGACGTGATGCTCGACGCGGCGCGCGGCTTTCTCGATCTGCGGGGAACCAGCGAGTCGGGACAGTGGCGGTTGCACGAGATTGCGGGCGGGGTCGAATCGGTGGTCGAGACGCTCGACCGCTCTCCCGTCGGCGAACCTCTCGAACTCGGTGCGACACACGCTGTTCCGATCGGCTGGCTCGATCAGGAGGACGGCCGCGTCACGCTCGGCGCCGGGGTACCGCTGGGTACGTTGTCGGCCAGGACGACCGAATTCCTCGCCGCTGTCGAACGGCCCGTCTTCATCACTCCCTGGCGCAGCCTGGTGATCACCGACCTCGACGAGGGGCCCGCCGAAACTGTGGTGCGCGTGCTCGCGCCGATGGGTCTGATCTTCGACGCGAATTCCCCGTGGTTGCAGGTCAGCGCCTGCGCCGGACGCCCCGGCTGCGCGAAATCGCACACCGATGTTCGCGCCGACCTGGCCGCCGCCATCGAATCCGATCGCGTTCTCCCCGAGCCGGCCGGACTCGAGCGGTCGACCACTGCCGCATCGGCCGATCCCGAGAACGGCACCGCCACCGGGACTTCCGAGCAGCGGCTGCCCACGAAGGAACTCGTTCCGGCCGAATCCGTCACCGTGGCGGGTCGCCAGCACTGGTCCGGGTGCGATCGACGCTGCGGTCGCCCACGCGGTCCCGTGACCGATGTCGTCGCCACCGATCACGGCTATCGCGTCGACACCGACGACGCGACCACCACGTCCTGACCCCACCGCGGCCGAGCGAAACTCGATCGACGGTCGCGGAATCGTTTCGTACCCTTGCCTTCTCACTACGAGGGGGTTCCCATGTCCACACTGCAGGTGACGGCCGAGCGGCTCGTTGTCGTGCCACATCCGAATGCCGATCGGCTCGAGCTGGCCCAGGTGGGGCTGTACCGGGCCGTGGTCGCCAAGGGCCAGTTCGCGACCGGGGATCACGCGATCTACATTCCGGAACAGTCGGTGCTGCCCGAGGAGCTGATCGCCGAGCTCGGCCTGACCGGGAAACTCGCGGGCTCGCTGCGCAATCGGGTGAAGGCGGTCCGGTTGCGTGGTGAGGTGTCGCAGGGCATCGTGTGCACCCCGGCCGCGCTGGACGGAGCGGATCTCGCGGCCGCCGCGCTCGAGCGGACCGACTTCGCCGAGTCGCTGAGGATCGTGAAATGGGTTCCGCCGGTACCGGTCTCGATGTCGGGACAGGTCGAGTCGGCGCCGGATCTGCTGCGGTGGGTCGACGTCGAGAACATCAAGCGGTTTCCCGACATCTTCACCGCCGGGGAGCCGGTGGTGGCGACCGAGAAGATCCACGGCACCGCCTGCCTGCTCACCCATGTGCGTGACGGCGACCGAATCCTGGTGTCGTCCAAGGGTGTCGGTGGTCGGTCGCTGTCGCTGACCGAGGCCGACGGCAACCTGTACTGGCGCGCCATGCGCGCCCACGGGCTCGACGAAGCCGCTCGCAAACTCGCCGCCGCGCTCGACGCGGACCGCATCGGCCTGTTCGGCGAGGTGTACGGCGCGGGCGTGCAGGACCTGCACTACGGCGCGTCCGCCGCGCACGACGAGTCGCTCGGCTTCGGGCTGTTCGACATCGCGGTGGACGCGGGCGCGGCGCCGGTCCGCTGGCTCGACCATCACGAGATCAGCGCCCTGCTCGACGATCTCGGCCTCACCGTCTCGCGCGTGCCGGTGCTCTACGAGGGCGCCTACGACGCCGAGTTGCTCATGGAGTTGGCCGAGGGCACCGAAACCGTCAGCGGCGCGGGCGCCAACATCCGCGAGGGCCTGGTGGTGCGGGCTGCCGCCGAACGCCCGTCGCCGATTCTCGGTGGCCGGGCGATCGGCAAGATCGTCTCCGAGGCGTACCTGTTGCGCGACGGCGGCACCGAGTACGAGTGAACCACGGCGCTACGCGTGCACTGCCCATCGACGATCAGATTTCTTCTCGATCACGGGGACAGTGCACGCGTAGCGCGGCATTCAGCAGATCCCGCGCCGACTACGCCGGACGCGCTGAGCGCAGTGTCTCCGAGACCACCGCGGCGGCGAGGGTGACCAGCACGCCGAGCACCAACCACACCCCACCGATGTGCGGCGCCGCCCCACCGAGCGCGAGCGCCGCCACCAGGCACGGCACCGGCCACCGCAGCAACCACCCTGCCCCGGCGCTGCGCACCCCACCGAGGCCGCACACCAGGAAGAAAGCGGCGGCACCGCCACCGAGCACCCAGCCGAGCCCGGCGGGCAGATGACCCGACGGGTGCGCCGCCACAAGACCCAACCCCGCGGCGACCGTCGCGATCGCACCACTGATCGCGCAGTGCACGGCCATCACCCGCTGATAGGGCATACCGACAGCGCCCGACGCCTCTCCCATCAGGCGCGGCACGAACCCGTAGCGCAAGGTCAGCGCCCACATCGCGATCAGGCACAGGAACGATCCCGCCCCGATGACGCACACCGCGACGGTCCATTCCTCCGCCGACACCGCCGCGATCACCGAGATCACCCCTTCACCCAGCACGATGATCAGATACTGGCCGAGCCGTTCCCCCAGGTGCGGCGCATCGGCGTGCAGCGCTTGCAGTTTCGGTGGCGTCATCTCGCGCGAGCGTCGACCCGGCCCGCCGCGTGGTGGCCGACCGCCGCCGCGGCGCACCCGGGCCCGCACCCGCCGTTCGGCGTCGACCATCAGCCGTTCCGAGTCGATGGCGAACATGATCCACAGGTCGATCGCGAGCCCCACCGCCCACAGCACGAACTTCCACGGTGCGGGCACCCACAGCGACACCAGCCAGGGCACGGTGCCCGCGCCGATCTGCGCGATCGGCCAGTCCACCACGATCTGGCCACGCTGCCACGCCGACGACGACGCCACCCGCACCAGCACATAGATGGCGGCGAAGACGTTCATGTGCTCGTCGGGGGCACCGTCGACGGCGGCCATCATCACGCACAGACCGAACATGCACCCGAACACCATCGTGGTGCGCGCCTGCTCGCCCGCGACGTTGCTGTACACGGTGACACAGGCCCACACCACCCAGAAGGCCAGGTACAGCACCACATACAGCCCGAACTCACCCAGCGAGGGGCCGCGGTGCAACAGGTGGGTGAGCTGGCCGATACCCGCCACGGCGACCAGGTCGAAGAACAGCTCGGTCCAGCTCGCGCGCCGCTCCTCGGTGCTGTGCTCGGGGTGTGCCATCGGCCCAGTATGTGGGCGGTGGCGGTGCGGTCCGGCTAGCCCACGATCGTGTCGCGGCGAGTGTGCAGCTCGAGCACGCAGCACTTCACGCCGCCGCCGCCCTTACGCAGTTCGGACAGATCCAGCGCAACGGGGACGAATCCCCGCGCACGCAGCTGCGCGATGAGGCCGGTGGCGCCGGGGTCGAGGAAGACGTGTTCGCCGTCGCTGAGTCCGTTCAAGCCGAAGCACAGCGCGTCGTTGTCGTCGGCGAGGATCGCGTCGGGGTAGAGCGCGCTCAGCACGTCGCGAGCGGCCGGGCTGAACGCGGCTGGGTAGTAGGCCACGGTGGTGTCGTCGAGGACCATCAAGGCGGTGTCGAGGTGATAGAAGCGCGGGTCGACCAGCTCGAGCGATACCACCGGCACGTCGAAGAACCGTTCCACCTCCGCGTGCGCGGACAGCGAACAGCGGAACCCGACACCGGCCAGAATCCGCTGTCCGGCGAACGCGAAATCGCCCTCCCCCTCGTTGGTTTCGGCCGCGGCGGCCAGGGCCCGCAGTTCCCGTGCGGCGAACCACCGGTGAAAAGCGGGCCCCTCGGCAGCGCGTTCGGGGTGGGCGAACCGGGCCGAGAGCGCGTGTCCGCCGATCACGATGCCGCTGTTGGCGGCGAAGACCATATCCGGCAGACCGGGTTCGCCGGGCACCGTTTCCACGGTGTGCCCGTGTGCTTCGAGGGTCGCGCGCAGGATCTCCCACTGGGCGAGGGCGCGCGCCCGATCGACGGGAGCGGCCGGATCCATCCACGGATTGATCGCGTAGGTGACCTCGAAATGGTCGGGGCGGCACAGCACATAACGGCGCGGGGAGGCGGTCCGCGCGGGTGCTGAGACACGAAGGGGGCTAGCGGCGGTCATCAGGACTCCTGGTGGCAGCGCGGACGGTTTCACCGACCGTAATCGCCGTTCCATTGCGTCCGGAACACCGATTCGTTGTGCATTTCGATGTAAGAATGGGGAATCATTGCGTGCCGAAGCGAAGGAGCGACGTGGACGATATCGATCGGCGCATTCTCGCGGAGCTGCTCGTCCACGCCCGCGCCTCGTTCCAGGAGATCGGTTCGGTGGTCGGGTTGTCCGCGCCCGCGGTGAAGCGGCGGGTGGACAAGATGGTCGCGAGCGGACAGATCACCGGGTTCACCGCGCAGGTCAACCCGGCCGCGCTGGGCTGGAAAACCGAGGCCTACGTCGAGGTCTACTACCGCGACAACATCTCCCCGGCCGAGCTGCGCCGCACCCTCGAACCGATTCCACAGGTCGTCGGGGTGTGGACGATCGCGGGCGAGGCCGACGCGCTCGTGCACGTGATGGCCACCGATATGGCCGAGATCGAGGTGACGGTCGAGCGGATCAGGGAGAACGCGCGCGTCGGGCGCACCCGCAGCTCGCTGGTGATGTCGCGCATTCTCGAACGCCCCCGCACCTGAGCCGCCGGACACCACGTCAGACCCAGGTTCTAGGGTTGTCGCCATGTCCGACGTGCGTGCCAGCTACCTCACCGACGGGGCCGAGATCTATCGGCGCTCGTTCGCGACGATCCGCGCCGAGGCGGATCTCGCCGGTTTCCCCGCCGATGTGGAACGGGTGGCGGTGCGGATGATCCACGGCTGCGGGCAGGTCGACCTGGCCCCCGACATCGCCTTCTCCGCCGGTGTGGTCGCCGCCGCGCGCGCCGCGCTGCACGCGGGGAAGCCGATCATCTGCGATGCCAATATGGTCGCCTCGGGGGTGACCCGCAAGCGGCTGCCCGCCGACAACGCGGTGCTGTGCAACCTGACCGACCCGCGCGTGCCCGAACTCGCCGCGCGACTGGGTAATACACGCTCGGTGGCGGCGCTCGAGCTGCTGCGCGACCAGCTCGACGGCGCGGTGGTGGCCATCGGCAACGCCCCGACCGCGCTGTTCCACCTGCTCGACATGCTCGATGCCGGTGCGCCGCGACCCGCGGCGATCATCGGCATCCCGGTCGGGTTCATCGGTGCCGCCGAATCCAAGCAGGCACTGATCGACTTCGGCGGGATCGAGTATCTGACCGTCCGCGGCAGGCGCGGCGGCAGCGCGATCACCGCGTCGGCACTGAATGCGATTGCGAGCGAACAGGAGTGAGTGAGATCAGCACCGGCAAACTGTGGGGCATCGGCCTCGGTCCCGGCGACCCGGAACTGGTGACGGTCAAGGCCGCCCGGCTCATCGCCGAAGCCGATGTGGTCGCCTTCCACAGCGCCAAGCACGGCCGCAGTATCTCCCGCGCCATCGCGGAACCGTACCTGCGCGCCGGGCAGATCGAGGAGCACCTCGTCTACCCGGTCACCGTGGAGACCACCGATCATCCCGGCGGATACCAGGGCGCGATCGACGAGTTCTACGAGCAGGCGGCCGCGCGGCTGGCCACCCATCTGGCCGCGGGGCGCACCGTCGCGTTGCTCGCCGCCGGTGATCCGCTGTTCTACTCCTCCTACATGCACATGCACCGGCGGCTGGCCGATCGATTCGACGCCGAGATCGTCCCCGGCATCACCTCGGTGAGCGCGGCCTCCGCGGCGCTGGGAACTCCGCTGGTCGAGGGTGAGCAAGTGCTGACGGTGCTGCCCGGCACCATGCCCGTCGAGGAGCTGACCGAGCGCCTGCGCGAGACCGACGCCGCGGCGATCATGAAGCTGGGGCGCACGTTTCCCGGTGTGCGCCAGGCGCTCTCGGATTCCGGCCGGTTGGCCGACGCGTACTACGTCGAACGCGCGAGCAGCACTCGTCAGCGAGTACTCGCCGCGGCCGACGTCGACGAGGCCGACGTGCCGTACTTCTCGATCACCCTGGTCCCGGGACCGACGCCGACCACTGTGATCCCCGCTCGCGGCGCCAGCGTTCGTCAGCCCACCGTCGCCGACGACCGCACAGGCACTGCGGCTGCGGCGCCTGGCCTTCCTGACGAATCGGCGAATGCGCCGGGCGAGGTCGTCGTCGTCGGCCTCGGGCCCGGCGACGCGGACTGGACGACGCCGCAGGTCACTGCCGCGTTGGCCGAGGCGACAGACCTCGTCGGGTACACCACCTACATCAATCGCGTCCCCGAGCGGACGGGTCAGCGTCGGCACGCCAGCGACAACAAGGTCGAATCCGAGCGCGCCGCGATGGCGCTGGACCTGGCCAAGCGGGGCGCGCGTGTCGCAGTGGTGTCCTCGGGCGATCCGGGCGTTTTCGCGATGGCGGCCGCCGTCCTCGAGGTGTCGGCCGAACCTCAGTTCAAGGACGTCCCGGTGCGGGTGCTGCCCGGCCTGACGGCCGCCAACGCGGTGGCCAGCCGGGTCGGCGCACCGCTCGGGCACGACTACGCGATGATCTCGCTGTCGGATCGGCTCAAGCCGTGGGATGTCGTCGCACAACGCCTTTCGGCGGTCGCGGCGGCGGATATGGCCATCGCGATCTACAACCCGGCCTCCTCGCAGCGCCGCTGGCAGGTGGGCGCCATGCGCGAGGTCCTGCTCGAGCACCGCCCGCCGCACACACCGGTGGTGCTCGGTCGCGATGTCGGCGGTCCGACCGAATCCGTCCGGGTGATCACGCTCGGTGAGCTCGATCCCGACGAGGTCGACATGCGCACCCTGCTGATCATCGGATCCTCGACCACCACCATGTTCGACACGCCGGAAGGCACCCGCGTTTTTACTTCGCGTAGGTACGGGTCGACAGCAAGCCGGTAATCCGCGTCGGACAATACACAAACCGCACGGTCGGTACCCCGCATCACCCCGGCCGAGCGGGCACCGAATCCGCACCGCAGGCAACCCTGGCGACCCCATGGTCGACCGAGACTTCCGCGGCCCTCGGCAACCCCGCGCGGCCGGCGAGGCCCGGCGACACGCCCGTGCGATGGCACACTTGTTCCGCGGGCATGCCCGCGTGCACAACAGCGTGACAGCTCGTTTCCTGGTTCGATTCCCCAACGCGTCCCACGAGGACGATGAAAGGATTCACCACGATGAGAGTTCAGCACCACGCACAGAACACTGTCGGTACCCGATTACGGCGCGGTGTGACGGTCGGCCTGATAGCCGCCGCCATGGCGGTTCCCGTCGCGGGGATCGCCTCGGCTCAACCGCCGGCCCCGCCCGCGCCACCAGCGGCACCCGCCGCGCCCGCAGCACCTGCGGCACCGGGCGCACCCGAGCCCGGGGCACTCGGGGCACCCGGATTGCCCGGCCTGCCGAGTCTGCCCGGGGCACCCCTCGCCGAGAGCGCTGCCGGCATCACGCTGATGGTGAACGGCCTCGACGGCGAGCCCATCCAGGTCAGCATCGACAGCACGGCCACGGTCAAGGACCTGAAGGGCCTCATCCAGGAACAGACCGGGGTTCCGGTGGCCGATCAGCAGCTCATCACCGAGAGCGAAGTCAAGCTCGAGGACTCCAATACCCTGGCGTCCTACGAACTGGCCGACGGTGACGTCGTGAACCTCGCGTTGGCCTGACCCGACGGGTCGATCACCGCGGCGGTGGTGCTCAGCGCGCGAGCACCACCGCCGCACCCCGGTCCGGCGAACGCGCCGCAACACCGGCACTATTGGTGGACTGCGCACCCAGGCGTAACATTCCACTTAGGAATGTAGTTCGAAGGGAGTTGACCGTTGACCGACACCGCGACTCGACGCCGCCCACTGAACTCCACCGCGGCCTCGCTACTCGGGTTCCTGCACGAGGGCCCGAAGTCGGGCTGGGATCTCGCCACGCAGGCCCAGCAACGCATCGGCGACTTCTGGACCATCACACAGAGCCAGGTCTATCGCGAACTGTCCACGATGGACACCGCGGGCCTGGTGACCAAAGGCGAACGTGGCGCCAGGGAGCGCACGCCGTACCGGATCACCGATATCGGGCGTGAGGCCTTCGCCGAGTGGATCGGGCGCGATCCCGGCGCCGAGACCATCCGCGTGCCACTGCTGCTCACGCTGTCCTTCGGCGAGCACCTGGATCCCGCGCATCGCGATCGGATCATCGCCGCCAACAAGAACATTCATCAAGATCGCCTCGACCGCTACCTCGACGAAGACGAGACCGCCCTGGCTCCCCACCAGCGCGCGACCCTCGAATTCGGCATCGCCTACGAGCGCGCGGTCCTGCACTGGTTCGACCAGCTGCCGACGATCTTCACACCGCCGAACCCGCGCTGACGGAATTCGGCCCTGCCGCTCGGTTCAGCCCACTCGGTGCGATGCGGATTCCCGCAGCCACTCGACCGCGTCGCCGACCTCGGCCACGGTGACGGCGCCCGCGGGCAGCGGTGGCCGGTCGATCATGATCACCGGCAGCCCCGCGGTGCGGGCAGCGAAGATCTTCGCCTCGGTCTGCTCGCCGCCGCTGTTCTTCGTGACCAGCACGTCGATGCGATGCCGCGACATCAGCACGAGTTCCTCGTCGAACGTGAACGGCCCCCGCGCCAGCAACAGTTTGGCGCGCGGCGGCAACGGGACATCAGGGGCGTCGATGGAGCGGATGACGAAACCGTGACCCGTGCAGCCGGCGAACGCGCCGACGCCCTGGCGGCCGATGGTCAGCAGGACTTGTTCGTCGCGCGCGGTCAGTGCCGCGGCCGCCGCGGCGAGATCGGGCACGCGGGTCCACAGGTCGCCGCGCCGCTGCACCCACTCGGGGCGGCGCAGATGCAGCGCCGGGATATCCAGCTCGGCCGCGGCGGTGGCGGCGTGCGCACTCACCTGCGCGGCGAAGGGATGGGTCGCGTCCACGACAGCGTCGATCGCGTTCTCGCGTAGCCAGGTTCGGAGGCCCTCGACACCACCGAACCCACCCACGCGGACCGCACCGACCGGCAGCCGCGGATTGGCGACTCGGCCGGCGAGGGAGGACACGATGTCGAGTCCACGCTCACCGGACGCTCTGCGCGCCAACTCCCTGGCTTCGCCGGTGCCACCGAGGATCAAAACTCTCAGGACAGCCCTCCGAAATCATCGGCACCGGCATCGCCATCGAACTTCGAGTACTTCATGTAACTCTCCATCGTGGAAAACGGCCCGGGGGATTACCCGGAACGGCAACGACCCTACCCCCGAGCCGTGGGTTCTACACGTTCGGTCCGAAACTTTTACGGCGTGCGGACCCTGCGGGAACGGATTCACCGTGATCTGCGCGTGATCTGATCGTGATCAGGGCTGGGCGTCCACACTCCGGCGACCAGCGGGTTTTCGGACAATCCACTGAGCGACCGGCAAGTGCGGCCGCCAGGCCGTGAACCCGCCGAGCGGTTCACCCCGATAGATCTGAAATTTGCGCAGGGTGCCACCGAACCTCGCCGACCAGTCGAGCAGCAGCGCTTCCGATTCCGCGGTGACCGCGTTGGCGACCAGGCGGCCGCCGGGGCGCAGCCGCTGCCAGCACTGCTCGAACATGCCGTCCTGAGTGAGACCACCGCCGAGAAATACGGCGTCCGGTGCCGAGATCTTTTCCTCGGCTAACTCTGAGCGCACCTCACCGCGGATCGTTATTCCCGGTACTCCGAGGGCGGTGATATTGGTCGCGATTTGTTCCCGCCGGGCAGGCAGCCGCTCGAACGTGACGGCGCGGCACAGCGGATGGGTACGGCACCATTCGATGGCGATACTGCCCGACCCGCCGCCGATATCCCACAGCATTTCCCCCGGTGCGGGGGCGAGAGCGGTGACGGTGAGGGCGCGAACCTCGGCCTTGGTGAGCTGGCCGTCACCGGCGAAGGCAGCATCGGCCAGGCCGGGCAATCGGGTGTCGCGACGGGTATCGGGATCGGCGCGGCAGTCGATGGCGACGATGTTGAGCGGGTCGCCGGGCGGGTGCGACCAGGTAGCCGCGGAGCCGGTGTGGCGGTGTTCGGCGGGGCCGCCGAGTTGCTCGAGAACCGTCAGCGAGGAGGGTCCGAAACCCTTGTCGCGCAGCATTTCCGCGATACGGCCCGGTGTCGTCTCGTCTTCGCTGAGAACGAGAATCCGCCGACCTTCGGACAATTCGGGCACAACGGTGGGCAATGGCCGGGCAACCACACTCACCACCGGGGTTTCGGCCAGTGGCCACCCGAGCCGCGCGCACGCCAGCGATACCGAGGACGGCTGCGGGAACACGCGCAGCGCCGCCGGGCCGAACCGGCGCGCCAGGGTGACGCCGATGCCGTAGAACATCGGATCCCCGCTGGCCAGCACGCCGATGCGTCGACCGGCATTGCGCCCGAACAACTCCGGCAGGGCAGGCAGCAGCGGCGTCGGCCACGGCACCCGCTCGATATCACCGGCCGGGAGCAGCGCCAGTTGACGCGAGGAGCCGAACACCACCTCACAGTCCCCGATGGCCCGGCGGACGTTCTCGCCCAGCCCCGCCCAACCGTCGGCCCCGATGCCGGCCACCACGATCGGGTGGCCGGTCCAGTCCGTCGCCGCGTCGCCGGACGCGGTCACCGTGGCATCCGACGCCAGACGGATTGCGGGAGCAGGCGCATCACGAAGAAGGCGAGGGCAAGGCGGCCGGGGACCGCGACCCGGGTGGCGCCCTTGCCGAGGCTGCGGACCACGGCGTCGGCGACCTGGTCGGGAGTGCTGGCCAGGGGGGCGGGCTCCATGCCGGTGGTCATGCGCCCGATCACGAAGCCCGAGCGCACCAGCAACAGCTGCACGCCCGTGCCGTGCAGGGCGTCGCCGAGGCCGCTGGCGAAGCCGTCCAGGCCCGCTTTGGCCGAACCGTAGACATAGTTCGCCCGCCGCACGCGCACGCCCGCGATCGAGCTGAAGACGACGATCTGGCCGGATCCCTGCGCACGCATCACGGTCGCCAGGGTCGTGAGGACACTGACCTGGGCGACGAAATCGGTGTGCACGACCGCCACCGCGTGCGCCGGGTCGTGTTCGGCACGATCCTGATCGCCGAGGACGCCGAAGGCGAGCACCGCTGTCGCGATGCCACCGTGCTCGGCGGCGAGCTTGTCCAGCAGGGGCGCGTGGGTGGCGGTCTCGTCGGCGTCGAATTCCACGGTGTGCACGGCGGTCGCGCCCGCCGCGCGCACCTGCTCGACCTCGGCCGTCAACGCGTCGGCACGGCGAGCGGCCAGGATCACCACCCGTCCGGGTGCCAGCCTGCGCGCCACTTCGAGGCCGATCTCACTGCGCCCGCCCAGGACCAGCACCGGCCCATCGTTCTGCTGCGTTCCCATAGCGCCAGTCTGTCATCCGGCCCGTCCGGCCGGTGCCGGCCTGCCTCTGTTGCGTGCACGGCGCGAACCCGCGCAGCAACGCGCTGGTCGGCCCGGCTACCGTTTCCGGCATGCCGACCGCCACCGCCCAGCTGTCCCCCGCTGCCCTCGCGTTCGTCACCGAGCGGCATCTGGCCACGCTCACCACGCTGCGCGCCGACGGCACCCCGCACGTGGTGGCCGTGGGCTTCACCTGGGATCCGGAGAGCGGGATCGCTCGCGTGATCACCGACGGCGCGTCGGTGAAGGCACGCAACGCCGGACGAGGCGGCTACGCGGCGGTGAGCCAGGTCGAGGGGCCGCGCTGGCTGACCCTCGAAGGGCCGGCGACGGTACTCGACGACAGCGCCGACGTCGCCGAGGCCGTGCGTCGCTACACCGAGCGCTACCGGGTCCCCCGCGAGAACCCGACACGTGTGGTCGTCGCGATCCAGGTGCGCCGGGTGCTGTCGTCGGGCACGCTGAAATAGCCTCTCGAACCCGCTCGGCGCAGCGCGGGCGCGTGCCGCTCCGGGGCCCGCTTACAGCACTGTCAGGCCGTGCGGCCGATTGTTCATCGACTCCACACCGTCGGCGGTGACGACCACGATGTCCTCGATCCGCGCGCCCCATTCGCCGCAGAAATAGATTCCAGGCTCGATGCTGAACGCCATGCCCGGCTCGAGAACGAGGTCGTTGCCCGCCACGATGTAGGGCTCCTCGTGCACCGACAGGCCGATGCCGTGGCCGGTGCGGTGGATGAAGGCGTCGCCGAGGCCGGCGTCGGCGAGCACGGTGCGGGCGGCGGCGTCGATGGATTCCGCGCTCACTCCCGGCCGGACCGCCGCGACAGCGGCGGCCTGGGCGGCCTCGAGGACCGCCACCTGTTCGACGATCTCCGGGTGCGGGGTGCCGAGTACATAGGTGCGGGTCGAGTCCGAGTAGTAGCCGGGTTCGACGGGGCCACCGATGTCGATGACCACCACGTCGCCCTGCTCGATGACGCGATCGGAGACCTCGTGGTGCGGGTCGGCGCCGTGCGGTCCACTGCCCACGATGACGAAGGCCGCCTCGGTGTGGCCTTCCTCGACAATCGCGGCGGTGATATCGGCGCTCACCTCGGCCTCGGTGCGACCGGCCCGCAGGAACTCGCCCATCCGCGCGTGCACGCGGTCGATGGCCGCGCCCGCCCGGCGCAGCGCGTCGATCTCGGCCTCGTCCTTGATCATTCGCGACTCGCGCAGTACCGGCGTCGCCGAGGCGGGCAGACCGGTGGTCGATTCGGCGAGCGGGATCAGGTGCAGTGCGGGCATGGCATCGGCGACCGCGATGCGGGAACCGGCGTGCAGAATCGAGCGGACCAGCTGGTACGGATCGACGCCGTCGACCCAGTCGAGCACCCGCAGGCCGAGTTCGCCCGCCGCGGAATCGGCGAGGGAGGCCAGCTCGAGTTTCGGGATGACCACCGAGGGCGTCGATCCGTCGGCCGGGATCACCAGGCAGGTGAGCCGCTCGAAGGATTCCGCGGCCGAACCGATCAGGTACCGCAGGTCGGGGCCCGGAGTGATCAGCAGGGCGTCCAGATGCGCCGCGCGCATCAACTCGACCGCCCGCTCCAGCCGCTGACCGTAGACCTTCGCCGCGAACCTGGCATCCGTGTGCGCGCTCATAGGATCCGACGTTACCCGCCCCGCGCCGAGGGCAGCCACCGAAGCCCATCGGCACGGCCACGGCCACGGTGTCGGTGGTTCGGGGCACAATCACCGGGTGACCGCTGACGAGAGCACCCGTGGACCCCTGTTGATCCTCGACGGCGCCAGCCTCTGGTTCCGCGCCTATTACGCCATCCCCGACAAGCTCAGGGGCGCGGACGGCCGCTCGGTGAACGCGCTGCGCGGATTCACCGACATGGTGGCCTCGCTGGTCACCAAGCATCGCCCGAGCAGGCTCGTCGTCGGACTCGACCTCGATTGGCGGCCCCCGTTCCGGGTGGCCCTGGTGCCCTCCTACAAGGCGCACCGACTCGACACCAGCACCGGCGCGGCGCCCGGCGCGGAGGAAGTGCCCGACACGCTCACCCCGCAGGTCGAGATGATCCTCGAAGTGCTCGAGGCGGCGGGCATCGCCACCGGCGGCGCGGACGGCCTCGAAGCCGACGATGTGCTCGGCACCCTCGCGAGCCGGGAGCGCACCGACCCGGTCGTCGTCGTCAGCGGCGACCGCGACCTGCTGCAGCTGGTGCGCGACGAGCCCGCCCCACCGGTCCGCGTGCTCTACGTCGGCCGAGGACTCGCCAAGGCCGAACTGTTCGGCCCCGCGGAGCTCTCGGCGAAATACGGTGTGCCCGAACGGAACGCGGGCCCGGCCTACGCCGACATGGCGACCCTGCGCGGCGACGCCTCCGACGGCCTGCCCGGTGTGGCGGGCATCGGCGACAAATCAGCCGCCCAGCTGATCACGAAGTTCGGCTCGCTCGACGCGCTCATGGACGCCGTCGCCGATCCGGCGTCCGATATCGCCAAGGGTGTGCGCGCGAAACTCGGTGCCGCGCAGGACTATCTGAAGGTCGCCGCACCGGTCGTGCGGGTAGTCCGCGACGCGGAGGTGATCCTGTCGCGTCCGGATGTCCTGCCCGCCACCCCCGCCGACCCCGACCGGCTGCTCGCGCTGGCCACCGCGTACAACGCCGAGAGCCCGATCACCCGCCTCGTCACCGCGCTCACCGCCGCACATACCGGCTGACCGGGACGAACGACGCCGGGCCGCCCGCAGACTGCGCGGACGGCCCGGAAACGTAGTGCGAGCGCCTAGTTGGGGCGGCCGACCTCGTAGGTTCCGTCTTCCTTGGTGATCTTGACGGTGACCTTCTTCGCCTCGCCACTGACCTTCAGGTCGCAGGTGAAGGTCGCGTCGACCTCCACCGCCTGGCCGGAGGGGCAGCTGACATCGGAGACGTCGGCGATGCCGTAGGAGTCCTTCAGCACGCGCGAGACACCGTCCTGTACCGCGGCGTTGTCGAGTTCGTCCGAGGAGAACACGACCAGGATCAGACCGATCACGGCGGCGACCACGAGCACGCCCGCGGCGATGAGCCCGATGATCAGGCCCTTGCTCTTGCCACCGGAAGACGGCTGCTGGCCCCACTGCTGCTGCGGCGCGGGCTGCTGGCCCCACTGCTGCTGCGGCGCGGGCTGACCCCACTGCTGCTGCGCGTTGGCGGCCTGGTTGTTCCAGTCCTGCGGCGGCGGCTGGGTCTGGCCCCACTGCTGCTGCGGCCCGGTCGGCTGCTGCGGCACGCCACCTTGCTGCGGCTGCTGGCCCCACGGCTGCTGCGGCTGCTGGGGCTGTTGTCCCCACTGCTGCTGTGGCTGCTGCGCGTTCGGGTCTTTCCACTGCTGGGTGGGCTGGGCGCCCTGTGGTGGCGGCTGCTGCGCGCCACCCCAGTGCTGGGTGGGACCGGCGCCACCGGCCCCCTGCTGACCCCCCCAGTGCTGGGTGGGATCGTTGTTCCCCTCCCCGGGGTTGTTCGGTCCGTAAGGGCCGCTCATCCACTCGCCTCCACTCGCATCATTAGTCCATACGGTAGCCCCCCGCGCCGGGCCTGCCGCATTCGCACGACATCCGCCTCACGGTCGGTACGCGAAGAAATCAAATCACAGACGTGCCGACTACGCGGCGTCCACCGCGACGACACCCCGCCGTACGGCACGCACCGCCTTGGCGGCGGTGGACGCGATCTCGGGGTCGTCGGCGGTGTTGTGGATCTGATCGAGCAGGTCGATCACCTGCCTGCACCACCGCACGAAATCGCCCGCCGACATCGTCGTACCGGGGTCGCCGCTGGCCAGCAACGCCTCGGCCAACGCGTCGCCGCGCGCCCACTTGTAGACCCCGGTGACGAACCCCAGATCGGGTTCGCGGGTGGGCGGAAGTTTGTGTCGCGCCTCGTCGGAGCGCAGATCCGACCACACTTCGATGGTGGCCGCGACCGCACGGCGGATCGGATCGGTCGGCCCCGCCGGCGTCAGCAGGCCGGTTTCCTGGCGCGATTCGTAGACCAGTGTCGATACCACCGCGGCGAGTTCGGCCGGGCCCAGTCCGCGCCACAGACCTTGGCGCAGGGCTTCGGCGACCACGAGATCGCTCTCGGCGTAGATCCGGGCCAGGCGCCTGCCGTCGGCTGTCACCTCACCGTGGGCGACGAACCCGCGTTCCTCGAGCAGCCCGACGATCCGATCGAAAGTGCGCGCCAGCGAATTCGTGGTCGCGGCAACTTTCTGGCGCATCGTCTCGGTCTCGCGGGCGAGGCGCGAATACCGCTCGCCGGTGCGGCTCAGCTGCTCCCGATCGGGACGATTGTGCGCGGGATGGGACCGCAGACTGCGCCGCAGCGTCGAGAGCTGACGATCTTCGCCGCCTCGAACACGATCGTTGCGCTTGCCCCGGCGCGGAGCCGAGATTCCGGTGCCGCGCAACGCCGAGGCCAGGTCGCGGCGGATGCGCGCGGTCCGGTGATCGACCCGGCGCGGCAGATCCATGCGCCCGAGCGCTTCGGCTGGCTCCGGGAAATCGGCCGCGGACACCCGACCGGCCCAGTGGTCCTCGGTCAATACCAGTGGACGCGGATCGCCGGGCGTCTGGTCGGGTTCGAGGATCACCGCGAGCCCGGAACGCTTGCCCACGGGGATGGACACCACGTCGCCACGGCGCAACCCGATCAGCGCTTTTACCGCGGCGCCGCGCCGGTCGGCCCTTCCCTGCTGCTGGATATCGCGTTCGCGTTGCTTGATCCGGTCACGCAGCGACAGGTACTCCATGAAGTCGCCGTCGACGCCGCCGAGCTGACTCTCCAGCTTGCGCAGCGCGCCCTCGTTGCGTTCGATCCCGCGGACGAGCCCCACGACCGACCGGTCGGCCTGGAACTGGGCGAACGACCGCTCGAGCAGCGTTCGGGCCTCCTGGGCGCCCATCCGGTCGATCAGGTTGATCGACATGTTGTAGCCGGGCCGGAACGAGCTGCGCAGCGGATAGGTGCGGGTGGAGGCGAGGCCGGCCACCGCGCTGGTGTCGACCTCGGGCTGCCACAGCACCACCGCGTGGCCCTCGACGTCGATGCCGCGCCTGCCCGCGCGGCCGGTGAGCTGGGTGTACTCGCCGGGGGTGAGCTCGGCATGAGTTTCGCCGTTGAACTTCACCAGCCGCTCGAGGACCACCGTGCGGGCGGGCATGTTGATGCCCAGTGCCAGGGTCTCGGTGGCGAACACCGCGCGCACCAGACCCTTGACGAACAGTTCCTCGACGGTGTGCCGGAACGCGGGCAGCATACCGGCGTGGTGGGCGGCCAGGCCGCGTTGCAGTGCCTCGCGCCACTCCCAGTAGCCGAGGACCTCCAGATCGCCCTTGGGCAGGTCACCGGTGTGCTTCTCGATGATCTCGTCGATCTGCGCGGCCTCGCCGGGACGACTCAGATCGAGGCGGGCGCGCAGGCACTGGGCCAGCGCGCCGTCACAGCCCGCGCGGCTGAAGATGAAGGTGATCGCGGGCAGCAGGTTTTCCTCGTCGAGACGCGCCAGGACATCCGGTCGCGGCAACGGGCGGAAATTGCCGCCGCGTCCACCCCGTCCGCGCGGACCGCCGTAGCCGTGCATCCGGTCGGCGCTCTCGCGCTGGCGGATGAACCGCACGAGGTCTTCGTCGACCACGACCTTGCGGTCGCTGGACTTGGTGTCGAACAGGTCGAACATCCGCCGGCCGACCATCACGTGCTGCCACAGCGGCACCGGCCTGGTCTCGTCGACCACCACCGCGGTGTCGCCGCGCACAGTTTCCATCCAGGCGCCGAACTCCTCGGCGTTGGACACCGTCGCCGACAGGCTCACCAGTCGCACATCCGGCGGCAGGTGCAGGATCACTTCCTCCCACACCGCGCCCCGGAACCGGTCGGCCAGGTAGTGCACCTCGTCCATCACGACGTAGGACAGACCGTGCAGCGAGTCCGAGGACGCGTAGAGCATGTTGCGCAGCACCTCGGTGGTCATCACGACCACCGGCGCACCGGGATTGATCGACTGGTCACCGGTGAGCAGGCCGACGCTGTCGCGGCCGTGGCGGGCGGTGAGATCGGCGAACTTCTGATTCGACAGCGCCTTGATCGGCGTGGTGTAGAAGCACTTTCCGCCCGAGGCCAGCGCCATGTGCACGGCGAACTCACCGACGATCGTCTTGCCCGCTCCGGTCGGGGCGCACACGAGCACGCTGTGCCCGTCTTCCAACGCCGCGCACGCGGTGCTCTGGAAGGGGTCCAGATCGAACGAGATTTCACCGGCGAATTTCGCCAGTTCGCTGGGCAGCCCCGGAGTGTCGGTCACCCCTCAGAGCGTATCGGAGTAGTCCGACACCGGGCGCGCGGTTTTCTCCGGCTCGCTCACCGGATCGGCGGACGCCACCGGCTCGGGGGTCTCGAGCGGAGAGGCCTGTTCGTCGTCGAGCGTGCCCCAGCCCTCCTTCTCTTCCCGGCGGGCCTTGCGCGCGTCGCTGAACCGCGCGAACTGCACGGCGAACTCGAACAGCACGGTCAGCGCGATCGCCAGCGCCAGCATCGAGAACGGGTCCTGCGGTGTGACGATCGCGGCGAAGACGAACAGACCGAAGATCATCCCGCGCCGCCACGCCTTGAGCTTGGTGTAGGGCAGCACCCCGACCAGGTTCAGCCCGATGATGATCAACGGCGTCTCGAAACTGACGCCGAAGATGATCAGCAACTGGATGATGAAACCGAAGTACTGATTACCGCTGAGCGCGGTGATCTGGACGTTGTCGCCGATGGTCATCAGGAACGACAACGCGTGCGAGACCACCACGTAGGCGAGCACGGCACCCGTCACGAACAGCACCGAACCGGTCACCACGAACCCGACCGCGAGCTTGCGTTCCTTCGCGTACAGCCCCGGGGTGATGAACGCCCACAGCTGGTACAGCCAGAACGGGGTCGCGATCACCACACCGGCGGTGAACCCGACCTTCAACCGGAGCATGAACTGGTCGAAGGGTCCCGTGGCGAGCAATCGGCAGGCGCCGTCGGGGGTCAGGCTGGCCCGCGCCGATTCGGGCAGCGCACAGTAGGGACCGCGCAGGATCTCGCCCAGGCTCTCCATCCCGAAGAGGGTGTGCGCGTACCAGAAGAAGCCGATCAGGGTGGTCACCGCGATGGCGGCCAGTGCCAGCAGCAGCCGGGTGCGCAGTTCCTGCAGGTGCTCGACCAACGACATGGTGCCGTCGGGATTCGTCCTGCGCTTGGTGCGCCGGGGATCGAACGGGATGCGCATGGTGGGTGGTGGCCTCTAACCCTCGGTTCGGCGGATGCTCGGCGGCAACTTCTGACGAGACAGCACTTCGCCCCGGAGCGATGACTACCGCTCCGGGGTGATGGCCGAGGTCAGAGGGTTTTGTGGCCCTGCTGCGGTTCGACGATCGGGGTCTGTGCCTGCGGCGCCGACGCGGACAGCTGCTGCTGCGGCGCGGGAGTGGCCGGGGTGGCCGCCGGTGCGTCGGATGCCGACGACTCCGCCTGCATCTGCCCGACCTCGCTCTTGAAGATCCGCAGCGAGCGGCCGAGACCGCGTGCCGCGTCGGGAAGCCGCTTCGCGCCGAAGAGCAGAACGAACAGCAACGCGATGATCAGCAGGTGCGTCCAGCTGAACGTGCCCATTATCAGATACCTCCAAAGACTGTGGTGATTACCGATGCTACCTGGGTTCGGACCGTGGTGGACGCCGAGCCGCAGCGGTGTTCGCCACGCGTTCAACCCGCGACAGCGGCCGCCGCCCCGGTCAGCTCGGCGAACAACCGGCTTCCGGTGAACCGGGTGGTGTCGCCGGACTCGGCGATCCTGATCAGCTCAGTCAACCTCCGGTTGACCGGCGTCGGGTGCCCGACCATGTCGCCGAGGCGCACGATTTCCCCGCACAACCACGCGATTTCGGTCCGTCGGCCGAGCGCGAGGTCATCGGCCATCGACGAGCGGGCGAGCGGATCGATGGCGAGCACCCGACCGAACACCCGCCGGAAGACCGCGTCGGGAACACGCAGCAAATGCACCATCAACTCGGGCGGAACGGGGGTGAGCTGCGCGGGCCGAATTCGCGCAGTGTTCATCACGGCGAGGGCTTCGGACTGGGTCAGCGCGAGGCAGCGGCGGTAGTCACGCTCGGCGAGCTCCTCGCGCAGCGGCCTGCCCGACAGCGCGTTGATCGGGTTGTTCAGATTGAGCAGCAGTTTCGCCCATTGCACCGGACGCAGGTCGCGGTGGCGGCGTAGCGGCAGTCCCGCCGCCCGGAAACCGTCGGCGAAGCGGTCGACGACCTTGTCGTCCTGGATCGCGAGGTCGCCATCGCTGGCGCGGTGGAAACACCCGCGACCGCTGTGCACCACGTTGAACATCACCATCCCGGCCAGGGCGATGCTGGTCGGCAGGATCTCTCGGATCACGCTGGCGTTGCCGATGCCGTTCTGCAGGCTCACCACCGGCGTGCCGGGGCGTAATCGGCCCGCGACCGCACGGACCGCAGCGGCGGTGTCGGCCGATTTCACGGTCACCAGGACCAGATCGGCCAACTCGGGTTCGTCGGGCTCGAGCGCGAGGCCGAACCGGTCGGGCGTCACCTCGGTCGAGCCGCCGTCCAGATCGGTCAGGCGCAGGCCGTGTTCGGCGATGTCGTCGAGGATCCGCTGACGGCCGACGAAGATCACTTCCATGCCCGCGGCGGCCAGGTGACCGCCGACGAAAACCCCGACGCTGCCCGCGCCGAGGACCAGTACTCGCTGACTCACGCGGGTTCGGTCTCCCCCACCAGTCCGGCGGCCGCGTAGGCGGCCAGGGCGGCGTCGGCACGCAGGCGCACCGCCGCCACCAGTTCGGGTGGCCCGAGCACGGTGACGCCGGTGCCGAAGCCGAGCAGCAGCCGGGCCATCCAGTCCGGTGAGGCGAAGCGCATGCCCGCCTCGATGCTGCCGTCGGCGCGCGATTCGATGCGGTGCATGGGGTACTGGTCGAGCACCCAGGCGTAGTCGGCGCGAATCCGGAGCCGGGCCAGCGGCACATCGGGGTCGTCCTGGAACAGGTCGAGTGCCGCGGCGTCGTTGGCGGCGTGGCTCGGCGCGTGGGCGGGTTCGTCGAGTTCGGTGGCGTCCTCGATCCGATCGAACCGGAACAGGCGAACGCCTTCGGCCTGCCTGCACCAGGCCTGCAGGTAGCTGTTGTTGTCGACCAGCACCACGCGAATCGGGTCGACGATGCGTTCGGACACCTCGTCGCGGCTGGCGGAGTAGTAGACCAGGCGCAGGGCTCGCGCGTCGGCGAGAGCGGCGCGCACGGTCGCGACCACCGGCTTCTCGACGGGGACATCGACCGGCTTGCCGGTGACGACGGCGTCGGTGCTGGCGATCGCCGATTCGATCTTGGCGATGGCGGCGTGCGCGGCGGTCGGATCGACCATGCCCGGCATCTCCACGATCGAGCGCAGCGCCACCAACAGCGCGGTGGCCTCGGTGGAGGTGAGCCGTAGCGGCCGTTCGATACCGGCCGAGAAGGTGACCTCGATGCTCTCCTCGGAGAACGACAGGTCGATCAGATCGCCGGGACCGTAGCCCGGCAATCCGCACATCCACAGCTGATTGAGGTCGCTCATCAGCTGTTTGGTGGTGACCCCCAGTTCGGCGGCGGCCTCGGCCGCGCTGATACCCGGGTGCGCGAGCAGGTACGGCACCATGTTCAGCAGGCGCGAAAGGCGTAGGGACAGACGCGAACTCACGACGTGACCTCCGTGTGGTCGAGTACCGACCGTAGCCGGTTCATCACGTCGGCGCGCAGTTCCGGTGGTTCCAGAACGAGAACATCAGGACCGAGGCCGGTGATCAGCCTGGCCACCCAGTCGCGGGATCGCACCGGCACCTCGAGCACCGAGCCGGGACGTCCGCCCAGGTCACGGGTGTCGACTTCGGTGCCGATGCGGCGCAATTCGCGACCGCGGCCCTTCGCGACCCACACGGTGGCCGACCCGGTGACGGGAGCGTCGCCGGTGACCCGGTCGACGATCGCGCGCAGGTCGGTGTGCGCGGGCTTGTGGACCGCGTCGACCGGACCGTACGGCCGCACCTGTCCCCCGATCCGCGAGAGCCGGAACGTGCGAACGGCATCGCGTTCGCGGTCGTGGCCGACCAGATACCAGCGCCCGTGGCGGGTCACCACCCCCCACGGTTCGACATCGCGGGTCACGAACGGATCGGTGACAGCGCTGTGGTGGCCGAATCGCACCGCCTGCCCCGCGTCGATCGCCGCGAGGAGTTCCCGCAACACCGGCTCCGACCCTCGGGTGCGGGCGGGCACCGCGGGCACCGACACCCCGACGTTGTCGGTCTCGACGGTGACTCCGGCCGCGCGCAGCTTCAACAGCGCGCCCTCGGCCGCGCCCGCCAATTCCGGTGAGGCCCACATCTGCACCGCGACGGCGACCGCCGCGGCTTCCTCGCTGGTCAGGTCGATATCGGGCAGCTCGTAGGCGTCCCGGTTGATCCGGTATCCCTCGAGTGTCGAGAACCGTCCCACCGGACCGACTTCCAACGGGATGCCCAGATCGCGCAATTCGTTCTTGTCGCGCTCGAACATCCGGCTGAACGCCTCGTCGGTCGCGGAGTCCTCGTAACCGGCCACGCTGGCGCGAATACGTTCCGCGCTCAGGAACTGCCTGGTCGACAGCAGCGCGATGACCAGATTCATCAGCCGCTCGACCTTGGATATCGCCACTCGATAGAGGGTAATGGTCGCGCCCGGTCCCCCGCGCGTCGGCGCACACTTGGGCCACGGTCCCGCGACCATGGGACCCACCCGTCGAAAGGATCACGATGCTCGTCGCCTTCTCCGTTGCTCCCAGCGGTTCCGCCCACCACGACGGCTCGGTCGGCGAAGCGGTCGCCGCGGCCGTCCGGGTGGTACGCGCTTCCGGCCTGCCGAACCGCACCGACGCGATGTTCACCACCCTCGAGGGCGAATGGGACGAGGTGATGGCAGTGATCAAAGCCGCCACCGACGCCATCCTGGTCACCGCACCCCGCTGCAGCCTGGTCCTCAAGGCCGACATCCGCCCCGGGGTCACCGACGCGCTGCACAGCAAGGTCGACACGGTCGAGCGCTACCTCGCCGACGGGTAGCCGACGCCCACGGATGCGAGAATGCGAGGGTGGAACTCCGTCCGGCATGCCGTGCCGCGGGCATCGGCGTGGTGTCGATCAGCGAGCACGTCGGCCCGGCTCGGGCGCATCGGGCCGTCCCCACCTTGTCGGCTCGACTCGTTGTCGGTCTCGGGGCCCCGCTCGAGGTCGACTACGACGGACAGACCTTGCGCACGCAGGCTGTCGTGGCCGGCTTGCTGCGGCCGGGGCTCGCGACGCCGGTCACCACCCTGCTGCCGAGGCAGCCGACGGCTTATGCCGAGCTGTCGGCATCGGCCATGCGCCGCCTGATCGGCATGCCACTGAGTGAGGTGGACGCGGGCGGCGTGATCGCCGACGCCGTACTGCCGTGGGTGAGTTCGATGTGTGAGGAGTTGGCGGAGCTCCCGGCCGGTCGACGCGAGGCTGTTCTGCGCATTCGGCTGCTCGACCAGCTGAACCGGGCCGGGTACGACACCACCGCCGACCACGCCCTGCGCGCGCTGGATCTGATCAGAGCCGGGAGGGGAACAGCGTCGGTCGACGATCTCGCCGACGACGTGCACCTGAGCGCCCGGCGTCTGCGCGAGGTGATGCGACGTTCGCTGGGGGTCACCCCGAAATTCGCCTCCCGCGTGGCCCGTCTCGAGTGCGCGGTGCACCGCGCCGGCACCGGCGCGACATCCTGGGCCCAGGTGGCAGCCGAGTCGGGCTACCACGACCAGAGCCACCTCGTGCGCGAGTTCCGCGACCTCATGAACACCACGCCGACCGGCTGGCTCGCGGAAGAGGGCCGAAATCTACAAGGCCGGCAACGCCCTGCTCGACGAGCATGGGAAAGATGAACAGCCAACTGGTCCCGAAACTGCTGGTCTCCGACGCGGACGCCGCGATCACCTTCTACACCCAGGCGCTCGGAGCCGAGGTGAGTCTGCGCGTCGCCGAGGACGCGGTGGTGCACCACGCCGAACTCACGCTCGGCTCCGTCGTGTTCGCCCTGGCACAGAGTGTCCAGGAGTGGGGGTGGTCCGACCCCGGGTCGGTGGGTGGCTCGCCGGTGCTCCTCGTGCTCACTGTCGCCGATCCCGACGCGACAGCGCAGCGGATGGCGCAGCACGGAGCCGAGGTCGTGATCCCCGTCGACAACCGTCCCTACGGCAAGCGGCAGGGCAGGGTGAAGGACCCCTTCGGGCACCTCTGGATCCTCAGCGGCGACCTGCGATAGGCCGCCGAGCCACCGTGGCGAGCGCGGGGTGCACTCACCACGGCCGGATCTCACAGCATGCAGCGGGCGATCGAGTCGGCCACGCACGCTGGGCGGTCGGCGTTTTCGAGCTCGACGGTGACGTGCCGGTGGACTTGGACGCCGCCGGGCACCTCGGTGACCTCGGTGAGCGTGAGGTGGGCCCGAATACGGCTGTCGACCGGGACGGGAGTGAGGAAGCGGACTCGGTCGAGGCCGTAGTTGATGCCCGCCTTCGCCGCGCTGACGGTCATGATCTGCTGGGTCATCGGCACGATCAGCGACAGGGTGAGGAAGCCGTGGGCGATGGTGGTTCCGTAGGGGCCCGCGGCGGCGCGTTCGGCGTCGACGTGGATCCACTGGTGATCGTCGGTGGCCTCGGCGAACAGGTCGATGCGCCGCTGGTCGACGGTGATCCAGTCGCTGGGGCCGAGTTCTGTGCCGACCGCCGCCCGCAGGGCGTCGACATCAGCGAAGTCCGTGGTCATGCCGTTCCTCCGAAACGTTGGCGCAGTGCGCGTTTGAGAACCTTGTGGGTGGGGCCCAGGGGTAGCTCGGTGACGAACTCGACGCGGCGCGGGTACTTGTACTTCGCGACCTGCTGCTTGGCGAAGTCGATCACCTCCCGCTCGGTCAGCGCGCCCTCGGGCACGACGACCGCCACGATCTCCTCACCGTAATGGGGGTCGGGTACCCCGATCACCGCCACCTGCGCGATCCGTGGGTGCCGCATCAGGGCCGCTTCGACCTCGGTCGGATACACATTGAATCCGCCGCGCAGGATCATCTCCTTGATCCGGTCGACGATGCGCACCCGACCGGTCTTGTCGCGGGTGCCGAGGTCGCCGGTGCGGAACCAGCCGTCGACCACCGCGGCCGCGGTCGCCTCCGGCCTGCCGGTGTAACCGCTGAACACGTTGTGCCCACGCACCACAACCTCCCCGACGTCGCCGATCGGCAACAATTCGATGCGGTCGGTGATCGCGGGATCGGCGATCTCCACGTCGACGCCCCACACCGGATGCCCCACGGTGCCCGCCTCGGTGCCGAAGCACGGCTGGTTCACCGCGGCGGTCGGCGAGGTCTCCGACAGGCCGTACCCCTCGAGCACCGGTGCGTGGAAGTTCCGCTCGAATTCCTCGAGTACGGCGACGGGCAGTGCGGCGCCGCCGCTGACGCACAGTTTCAGCTCGGGCATGGCCGGTGCCGAAGCCGCCGCCTCGATCAGCGACAGGTACATCGTTGGCACACCGTGGAACAGGTTGACCCGCTCGGCCGCCATCAGCGAAATAGCGGCGGCGGCATCGAATCTCGGCATCAACACCAGGGTGCCACCGACTCGCCAGTGCGAATTCATCGACACCGTCTGGCCGAACACGTGGAACAGCGGCAGCGCGCCGAGAGCGATGTCGTCGCGGTGGATCTCGTTGGCGTCGAAGGTGTTCACCGTCGCGCACATCACCATGTTGAGGTGGCTCAGTTCGGCCCCCTTGGGTGTGCCGGTGGTACCGCTGGTGTAGAAGACGACCGCGGTATCGAGCGGGCTACGGGAGAGGAAGTTCGAGATCGCCTCGCCGACAAGCTCTTCGGGCGCGACGACGTCGATGCCCGCGCTGCTCGCGGCTTCAGCGCCCGTGGCCGCGACCATCGGATGACAGATCAGCAGTGAGGCACCGCTGTCGCGCAACACGTACTCCATTTCCGGCGCGGTGAGCAGTAGATGCACGGGCACCACGGTCGCGCCCGCGGCCAGGATGGCGAAATAGGCGCGCGGGAAGTCGGCGGTGTTCGGACACAGCAGGCCCACCCGGTCACCGGGTTTCACGCCACGCGCGATCAGGGCACTTGCTTGCTCGCGGGCCTGCAGCCAGAGATCGGCGAAGGTGACGCGGGTGTCGCCTTCGATCAGGGCGAGGTGGTTGGGTCGGCGGCGGGCGGGTTCGGCGAGAATGCTCGCCAGGGAGAGGGTGGCGTTCACGGGTGGTTCCTAACGACAGCGATGGCGAGAAGCGGGGCGGCCACCGCGGGGAGCGGGGGCGTGGGCGTGGGTGCGGTGACCACCAGCGGTGATCACCGCACCGGTCAGCGGTGGAGGTGGACGGCGAGGCCTTGGCCGACACCGACACACAGGGTCGCGATCCCATGACGGGCATCGCGGTCGGCGAGTTCCATCGCGGCGGTGAGCGCCAGTCGCGCACCGCTGGCACCGAGCGGATGACCGAGTGCGATCGCGCCACCGTTGGGGTTCACGTGATCGGCATCGTCGGGCAGGCCGAGCCCGCGCAGTACCGCGAGCGCCTGCGCGGCGAAGGCCTCGTTGAGCTCGAGCACATCGACCTCGCCGATGGTCAAACCTGTTCGAGCGAGCAGTTTTTCGACGGCGGGAACCGGACCGATGCCCATGGTCCGCGGCGCTACGCCCGCCGCCGACATCGCCCCGACTCGTGCGAGCGGTGTGAGACCGTACCGGCGAACGGCATCCTCGGAAGCCAGCAACAGCGCCGCGGCACCGTCGTTGATCCCCGAGGAGTTTCCCGCGGTGATCGACCCGCCGGGTACCACCGCCCGCAACGCGGCGAGCGAGTGCGCGCTGGTCTCGCGCGGATGCTCGTCCCGATCGACGAGTACCGGTTCGCCACGACGCTGCGGCACGGGGACCGCGGTGATCTCGCGAGCCAGCCTGCCCCGGGCGATCGCCGCCGCGGCCCGCTGCTGGGAGCGCAGGGCGAACGCGTCCTGATCAGCGCGCGCGATCGTGTACTCGTCGGCGATGTTCTGCGCGGTCTCGGGCATCGTGTCGGTGCCGTAGCGTTCGTGCATCCGCGGATTCACGAACCGCCAGCCGATCGTGGTGTCGGCGAGCTGGGCCGACCGATCCCAGGGTGCACCGCTTTTCGGCAGGACATAGGGCGATCTGGTCATCGACTCCACACCGCCGGCGATCACCAGATCCGCGTCACCGGCCCGGATCGCCCTGGCCGCGTAGCCCACGGCATCCAGACCCGAAGCACACAGCCGGTTGACCGTCACACCGGGCACGGTCACCGGCAGACCCGCCAGCAGCGCGGCCATCCGCGCGACATTGCGATTGTCCTCACCGGCCTGGTTCACGCAACCGAGCACCACATCGTCGACCGCGTCGAAGTCCACGCTCGGAAGCCGTTCGACCAGGGCGGAAATCGCGTGCGCGGCCAGGTCGTCGGGACGCACCCCGGCCAGCGCGCCCCCGTACCGGCCGAACGGCGTTCGCACACCGTCCACCAGATACGCGGTGCCCGTCACAAGCCCATGTCCTTGGCGATGATCATCTTCATCACCTCGCTGGTGCCGCCGTAGATCCGGTTGACCCGGTTGTCGGCGTACAGGCGGGCCACCGGGTACTCGTTGATGTAGCCGTAACCGCCGTGCAGTTGCAGGCAGCGGTCGATCACCCGCGAGGCCACCTCGGAGCAGAACAGTTTGGCCGAGGCCGCGTCGGCGGCGGTGAGTTCCTCGCGGTCGAGGGCCTCCAGTGCCCGGTCGACGACCGCCTCGGCGGCGTCGACCTCGGCCTGGCAGGCGGCCAGTTCGAACTTGGTGTTCTGGAACTGCGCGACCGGCTGGCCGAAAACGTGACGGCCCCTGGTGTACTCGAGAGTGAACCGGATCGCTGCCTTGGCCTGGGCATAGGCGCCGAGCGCGATCGAGAGCCGTTCCTGCGGCAGATTCTGGCCCAGGTAGCTGAATCCCCTGTTCGCCTCCCCCAGTAGGTCCGACACCGGAACCCGCACGTCGGTGAAGGACAGCTCGGCGGTGTCGGAGACCTTCAGACCCAGCTTGTCCAGCTTGCGTCCCACCGCGTACCCCGGCGACTTCGTATCGACGACGAGCAGCGAGATCCCGTGGCGGCGATCTGTTTCCGACGGCGGAGCGGTCCGCGCGCAGACGATCACCCGGTCGGCGTGTACACCGCCGGTGATGAAGGTCTTGGACCCGTTGAGCACATAGTGCGTGCCGTCCTCGGACAGCTGTGCGGTGGTACGCATTCCGGCGAGGTCGGAGCCGGTGCCGGGCTCGGTCATCGCGATCGCGAACATGATCTCGCCCGAGACGAATCCCGGCAGCCAGCGCTGCTTCTGTTCTTCGGTCGCGAGGTTCTTCAGATACGGCAGACACAGGCCCACGTGCACGCCGGAGCCGCCGAAAGACACACCGGCGCGGGTGGTTTCCTCCAGCAGGATCGCCTGGAACTTGAACGATTCGATGCTGGCGCCACCGTATTGCTCGGGCACCTCGATGCCGAACACCCCGAGGTCGGCCAGCTCGGCGTAGAACTCGCGCGGCACGATGCCCGCCTCGTACCACCGGTCGTAGACCGGCGAGACCTTCGATTCGATGAACGCCCGCACGGTCTTGCGGAATGCTTCGTGCTCGTCGTTGAAAACTGTTCTCTGCATGAGGTTTCTCCGCAATCTAGAGACGGCGTCCGCCGTCGACGTACAGGGTCTGTCCGGTGACGAAGCCGGCATCGTCGGAGGCGAGGAACGCCACCACGTTCGCGATGTCGGCGGGCACGCCGACCCGTCGCAGCGGGGTGATCTCGGCGGTCTTCGCCTGCAGGTCCTCGGCACTCACGCCCATGCGCGCCGCGGTGGCCGCGGTCATCTCGGTGGCGATGAAGCCGGGCGCGACCGCGTTGACGCGGATCCCGAACGGGCCGAGTTCCATGGCGAGGGTGCGGGTCAGGCCCTGGATGCCCGCTTTGGCGGCCGCGTAGTTGGCCTGGCCGCGATTGCCGAGCGCCGAGACGCTCGAGGTGTTGACGATGGCGCCGCCACCGTTGTCCACCATGTGCTTCTGCGCGGTCTTGCTGCACAGGAACGCGCCGCGCAGGTGCACCGCCATGACCGTGTCCCAGTCCTCGACCGACATCTTGAACAGCAGGTTGTCGCGCAGCACGCCCGCGTTGTTCACGAGCACGTCGAGCGAGCCGAGGTCGGCCACGGTGCGAGCGACGGCATCGGCCACCTGCGCCTCATCGGCGACGTCGCAGCCGAGGCCGATCGCGGTGCCGCCCGCCGCGGTGATCTTCGCGGCGGTCAGTGCCGCGGCGTCGGTGTCGAGATCGACGACGGCAACGGCGAATCCGTCCTCGGCCAAGCGGGCGGCGGTCGCCGCGCCGATGCCGCGAGCCGCCCCGGTGACGAAGGCTGTTCTGTGGGTCATGGGTCGTACTCCTGTGTCAGACAATGGCGTTCACGCCGGTGAGGGCGCGCCCGATGAGCAGTTTCTGGATCTGGCTGGTGCCCTCGTAGAGGGTCAGTACGCGCGCGTCGCGCAGGTATTTGGCGACGGGGTATTCGTCGATGTAGCCGTAGCCGCCGAATACCTGGATCGCGTTGTTCGCGGCGGAGACCGCCGCCTCGGAAGCGAACAGCTTCGCCATCGACGCGGCGGTGCCGAAGGCCTCCCCCCGGTCGGCGAGATCGGCCGCGCGCCACGCGAGCAGCCGGGCGGCGTCGGTCGCGACGGCGATATCGGACAGCAGCTCCTGGACCAGCTGGTAGCCGGCGATCGGCTTGCCGAACTGTTCGCGCTCACCGGCATAACGCACCGCGGCTTCGAGGCAGGCACGGGCCACGCCGACGCACCCGGACGCGACCCCGATGCGCCCCTTGTCGAGCGCGGACATCGCGATCCGGAAGCCTTGCCCCTCCTCGCCGAGGCGCAGCGCGTCGGGCACCCGGACGCGATCGAGGACGAATTCGGCGGTGGCCTGGCCGCGCAGCCCGAGCTTGCCCTTGATCTCGGTCCGGCCGAAGCCCGGCGCGTCCGTCGGCACCACGAACGCGGTGACACCCTTGGGGCCGGGCCCACCGGTCCGAGCGAACACCAGCGCGTGATCGGCCCAGGTCCCGTTGGTGATGAAGATCTTGGTGCCGGACAGAACCCAGTCCGACCCGTCGCGGACGGCGCGGGTGTCCAGATTCGCCGCGTCGGAGCCGGTGCCGGGCTCGGTCAGCGCGAAACAGCCGAGCTGTTCACCCGCGCAGATCCCGGGCAGGAATCGCTGCTTCTGCTCCTCGGTGCCGTACGCGGCGATCGACTTGCCGAACAGCCCGAGCGAGACCGACACGATGCCGCGCACCGCGCTGTCACCGCGTCCGAGCTCCTCGAGCAGCAGGCAGTAGTCGAAGGTGTCGCCGCCGGAGCCACCGTATTGCTCGGCGATCCCGATGCCGAGGAAGCCGAGAGCGCCGAGTTTGCCGACGATCGCCGGGTCCACCGATTCGTCGCGATCCCACTGCGCGGCGTACGGCACGACTTCCTTGTCCACCCATGTTCGGGCGAGTTCACGCAGGTCGGACTGCGCGGGGGTGAGCTGGAAATCCACGGAACCACTCCTGAACCAAACGGCGTTAGGTTTACTCGGGCACCGTATCCTAACGCTGTTCGGTTAATCAAGAGTCATTTTCGGCATCGGTGATACCGTTCGATTCCCGACGAGAGAGGGAGTACCGCATGGCGAGGCCGCGCGTTCCGCTGTTGAGCCGCGAGCGCATTCGTGACGCCGCGCTGGTCCTGATCGACCGCGACGGGCTCGCCGAAGTCTCCATGCGCAAATTGGGCGCCGAACTCGGCGTGCAGGCCGCCTCGCTCTACGGCCACTACCCGAACAAGGATGACCTGTTCGACGACATCGCCACCGGCATCATGAGCCACGTCGACACCTCGGCCTTCGACACCATGAGCTGGGATCGCGCACTCGCGGACTGGGCGCGCAGCTATCGCGGCGCGCTGGCCACCCACCCGAACTTCGTGCCGTACCTGGCCACCGGCCCGGGCCGCCGAGCCGAGAACCTGCGCGCCGCCGACGCCGTCCACGGCGGTCTGGTCGGCGCGGGCTGGCCACCGCGCTACGCCACCATGATCGGCGCGGCCACTCGCTACCTGGTCATGGGTTCGACAGTGGGCTCGTTCGCCGGCGGCTTCGCCGACGACGTGCAGGTCTACCGCGACCGCTACCCGCACCTGAATCAGGCACACCTGCTGCGGGCGATCGCCGACGAAATCGATGACGACAGTTTCGAATTGGCGCTCACCGCGTTCATCGCCGGTCTCACCGCCACCTACGCGACCGTCGTCACCGCGGACTGAGCGTGCCCACACACAACAAAACCGGTGGCGCCTACGCGATCGCTCCCATGCGCCACCGGTTCTGTTGTCGGTCCCCCCGTCTGAGGGGTTCGCCTACATCGAGGCGATCAGCCGGTCGACGCGTTCGTCGACCGATCGGAACGGATCCTTGCACAGCACCGTGCGCTGCGCCTGATCGTTCAGCTTGAGGTGCACCCAGTCGACGGTGAAGTCGCGGCCGGCTTCCTGCGCGGCGGTGATGAAGTCACCACGCAGCTTGGCTCGCGTCGTCTGCGGCGGGGTGTCCACGGCGGCATCGACGGCGTCGTCCTCGGTGATCCGCTTGGCCAGACCCTTGCGCTGGAGCAGGTCGAAGACCCCGCGACCACGCTTGATGTCGTGGTAGGCCAGATCCAGCTGGGCGATCTTGGGATCCGACATCTCCATGCTGTAGCGGTCCTGGTAGCGCTGGAACAGCTTGCGCTTGATCACCCAGTCGATCTCGGTGTCGACCTTGGCGAAGTCCTGCGCCTCGACCGCGTCAAGGGTGCGACCCCACAGATCCACCACCGCGTCGACCTGCGGATCGCGATCGCGGTTGCGCAGGTGCTCGACGGCGCGGGCGTAGTACTCGCGCTGGATCTCCAGGGCACTGGCCTGGCGGCCGCCCGCCAGGCGCACGGGACGGCGGCCGGTGAGATCGTGGCTGACCTCGCGAATGGCCCGTATCGGGTTGTCGAGCGCGAAATCGCGGAACGACACCCCTGCCTCGATCATCTCCAGCACCAGCGAGGCGGTACCGACCTTGAGCATGGTGGTCGGTTCGGCCATGTTGGAGTCACCGACGATCACGTGCAGGCGCCGGTACTTCTCGGCGTCGGCGTGCGGCTCGTCGCGGGTGTTGATGATCGGGCGCGAGCGGGTGGTCGCCGAGGAGACGCCCTCCCAGATGTGCTCGGCGCGCTGCGACAGGCAGAACGTGGCCGCCTTCGGCGTCTGCAGCACCTTGCCCGCGCCACAGATGAGCTGGCGGGTGACCAGGAACGGGAGCAGCACATCCGAGATCCGGGAGAACTCGCCCGCCCGGACCACGAGGAAGTTCTCGTGGCAGCCGTAGGAGTTGCCCGCGGAGTCGGTGTTGTTCTTGAACAGGTAGATGTCGCCGCCGATGCCTTCTTCGGCGAGGCGCTGTTCGGCGTCTATGAGCAGATCCTCCAGCACCCGCTCGCCGGCGCGGTCGTGGGTGACCAACTGCACCAGGCTGTCGCATTCGGCGGTGGCGTACTCGGGATGCGATCCGACGTCGAGGTACAACCTGGCACCGTTGCGAAGGAAGACATTGGAGCTACGGCCCCAGGACACCACCCGGCGGAACAAGTACCGGGCTACCTCGTCGGGGGACAGCCGACGGTGACCGTGGAAGGTGCATGTCACACCGAACTCGGTCTCGATCCCCATGATTCGTCGCTGCACACTATCGACACTACAGCCATGACCAGTGCCCGCGCGGCGCTCCTGACATCCCATTCGCATACGTGTTCACAACGATTCGGACAGCGAACGACCTCCGCGCACACGACGAGATCGGGCCTGCGAACCGGTGTGATTCGCAGGCCCGATCATGATCGTGACGGTGGGTTATTTCCCCGCGTCGTCGTCGGGTTCGGGCAGCTTCACCTCTTTGACCGGCTTGGGCTTGGACTTCGACGCGGCCAGCGCCGACTCCAGGGCGGGGCCCTGCAGCCTGCGGAACGCCCGGCGCGGCCGCTGCTGCTCGAGCGTGGCCACCTCGAGGGAGGCCTCACCGAGCGAACGCTTGTCCTTGTCGGCTTCGGGCTGACCGGCCAGCAGTGCGCCGATCGCCACCTTCAACGCGTCGTCCAGGGACAGACCCGGCTTGTAGGTGGCTTTGAGCTGGGTCAGGATCGGCTCGGTGGTGCCGCCCATGACGACGTACTCGCGTTCGTCGACGATGGACCCGTCGAAGGTGATCCGGTACAGCACCGAGGTCGGTGACTGTTCGGGATAACCCACCTCGGCGACGCAGATCTCCACCTCGTAGGGCTTGAGCTGATCGGTGAAGATCGACCCCAGGGTCTGCGCGTACAGGTTGGCCAGCCCACGCCCGGTGACATCGCGCCGGTCGTACTGGTAACCCTTGAGGTCGGCCTGCAAGATGCCGCCGCGGCGCAGGGCCTCGAACTCGTTGTACTTGCCGACCGCGGAGAATCCGACGCGGTCGTAGAGCTCGCTGACCTTGTGCAACGTCGCCGAGGGGTTCTCGGCGACGAACAGCACGCCGTCGGCGTAGACCAGCACGATCACACTGCGACCGCGACCGATGCCCTTGCGGGCGAGCTCGGTCTTGTCGCGCATGATCTGCTCGGCCGAGGCGTAATACGGCAGCGTCATAGGACGGCGCCCCCTTCTTCCGCGGCTTCCCGGTCGGCGATCACACCGCGGGCGATCTCGGCGAGACGATCCTCACCGATCTCGTCCGCACCGTCGGCGTCGATCACCACCGCTGTCGGGTAGATCCCGCGCAGCATGTCGGGGCCACCGGTGGCGGTGTCGTCGTCGGCGGCGTCGAACAGGGATTCGACCGCGATCCGCAGCGCCCGGTCCTGGTCGATGCCGCGCTGGTAGAGCTTCTTCAGCGACGACTTCGCGAACGTCGAACCGGAGCCGACGGCGGTGTAGCCGAACCGCTCCTCGCTGCGCCCGCCGACCACGTCGTAGGACACGATGCGGCCGGACCGGTCGAGGTCGAGGATCTGGTCGTCGAAACCGACCAGCAGCGGGATCGCGGCCAGGCCCTGCATGGCGGCAGGCAGGTTGTCGCGAACCATCTTCGACAGCTTGTTGGCTTTACCGTCGAAGGTGAGCGGCACACCTTCGATCTTCTCGTAGTACTCCAGCTCCACGGCGAACAGCCGCACCATCTCGATCGCGATGCCCGCGGTACCGGCGATACCCGCGGCCGAGAAGGTGTCGGTGATGTACACCTTCTCGGTGTCGCGGCTGGCCAGCAGGTTACCCATGGTGGCCCTGCGGTCGCCCGCGATCAGCACGCCGCCACGGTAGGTGACCGCGACGATGGTGGTGCCGTGCGGCGCCAGATCCTTCGTCGCGGTCAGATCCGAGACCGGAAACCTGTTGGCGGGCAACAGGTCCGGAGCGTGCATGCGGAGATGTTCGGTGAACGAGGAGAGAGCCCGCCCCGCGTGGAGGCGCAAGGGGTCACCTGGGGTCACTGGCCGCCCTTCTGCACATATGCCCGCACGAAGTCTTCGGCGTTCTCTTCGAGCACGTCATCGATTTCATCGAGCAAGTCGTCGGTTTCCTCCGCGAGCTTCTCGCGGCGTTCCTGCCCTGCCGCGTCTACGCCCTCGGGGCCCTCGTCCTCGTCGCCACCCCCGGCGCGCTTGGTCTGCTCTTGTGCCATGGCAGCCGACCTCCTCTTCCTCATCACGATGATCGTGTGTGTCCCACAACCCTACCGAGCGGATCCGACAAGGTGGTCGATAGCGATCGGATTGTCGCGCAGTCGACCCCTCGATCGCGTCAGTGGGTGAGCTGCTCGACCAGTTCCGCGGCCGTGCGCGAGGCATCGAGCAGCCTGCCGACGTGCGCTTTCGTGCCCCGGCGCGGTTCCAGCGTCGGAATCCGGACCAGCGAATCGCCACCGAGATCGAAGATCACCGAATCCCAACTGGCGGCGGCGATATCGGCGCCGAAGCGTCGCAGGCACTCACCGCGGAAGTAGGCGCGGGTGTCGGTGGGCGGGTTGGTCATCGCGTCGAGCACCTGCTGTTCGCTGACGAGCCGCTCCATCGACCCGCGGGCAACCAGCCGGTTGTAGAGCCCCTTGTCCAGGCGAACGTCGGAGTACTGCAGGTCCATCAGGTGCAGTTTGGGCGCGGCCCAGCCCAGGCCTTCCCTGGTGCGCATGCCCTCGAGCAGTCGCAGTTTGGCCGGCCAGTCGAGCAGGTGCGCGGCGTCCATCGGATCGCGCTCGAGCAGGTCGAGGACCATCGCCCACTTGTCGATGATGTCGAGCACGCGCGGGTCTTCGTTGGCTTCGCGCTGGACGAACTTGGCGACGCGCTCGTGGTAGAGCCGTTGCAGCGCAAGGCCGGTCAGCTCGCGTCCGTCGGCCAGCGCGACGGTGGCGCGCAGCGTCGGGTCGTGGCTGATCTGGTGCACGGCGGTGACCGGGCGGGCCAGCTGGAACTCCGAGAGGTCCTCACCCGCCTCGATCATGTCGAGCACCAGCGCGGTGGTGCCGACCTTGAGGTAGGTCGACATCTCGGCGAGGTTGGCGTCACCGATGATCACGTGCAGCCGCCGGTACTTGTCGGCGTCGGCGTGCGGTTCGTCGCGGGTGTTGATGATGCCGCGCTTGAGCGTGGTCTCGAGGCCGACCTCGACTTCGATGTAGTCGGCACGCTGGGACAGCTGGAAACCGGCGTGGTCACCCGATTGACCGATGCCGACCCGGCCCGCGCCACAGATCACCTGGCGGGAGACGAAGAACGGGGTCAGTCCGGCGATGATGTGGCTGAAGGGGGTGTCGCGGCTCATCAGGTAGTTCTCGTGGGTGCCGTAGGACGCGCCCTTGCCGTCGACATTGTTCTTGTACAGCTGCAGCCGGGGCGCCCCCGGCACGCTCGACGCGTGCCGGGCGGCCGCCTCCATCACCCGCTCGCCCGCTTTGTCCCAGATCACCGCGTCGAGCGGGTCGACGACCTCGGGGGCGGAGTACTCCGGGTGGGCGTGGTCGACGTAGAGCCGGGCGCCGTTGGTGAGGATCATGTTGGCCGCGCCGACCTCGTCGGCGTCGATGACCGGGGCGGGCCCGCTCATCCGGCTGAGGTCGAAACCACGCGCGTCACGCAGCGGGGATTCCACCTCGTAGTCCCAGCGGGTGCGCTTGGCTCGCGGCACTCCCGCGGCGGCGGCATAGGCGAGAACGGCCTGCGTGGAGGTGAGGATCGGGTTGGCCGTCGGCTCCGTAGGGGTCGAGATGCCGTATTCGACCTCGATTCCGATGATGCGCTGCATACCGTCGAGCCTAGGCGACGCGCTGTACCCGCACCCGCATCTCTGCCCAGCGGGGCTGCTGGAGGCCGGCAACCTCCCCCAAGAGGGGGACCCCGGAATCGTTCTCGTGAGCGATCCGCCGGGCCGCTCACGCGCTGATACTCGGTGCATGACCGATGTCGTAGCACCCACCACCGAAGCGCCCGTCGCGCCCCGGCCCGCTCGCCTGATCGCGCTGGATGTGCTGCGCGGCATCGCGATCCTGGGCACCCTCGGCACCAATATCTGGATCTTCACCAACCCGGCGGGCATGGTCGGCTACCTCGACGAGCTCGCCACGGCCCCCGAGAACGCCTGGATGTGGTCCGAGCGGGTACTCCAGCAGCTCGCGCAGGGCAAGTTCCTCGGCCTGCTGACGGTGATGTTCGGGATCGGCCTGGCCATCCAGCAGGGTTCGGCACAGCGGGCAGGCCGGCCGTGGCCCGGCAGATATCCGTACCGCGCGGGGCTGCTGTTCCTCGACGGCCTGCTGAACTTTCTGTTCGTCGCCGAGTTCGATGTCCTGATGGGTTACGCGATGACCGGCCTCGTCGTCGCCTACATACTCGCGACAACCGAACGAGCGCAACGCCGTTGGCTGATCATCGCCGCCTCGGTCCACGTGACGATGCTGACGTCGATAGCCGCCGCGTTGGCCTTCGCGCCACA
Organism: Nocardia sp. NPDC057272; assembly: GCF_042668615.1. Taxonomy (NCBI): domain Bacteria; kingdom Bacillati; phylum Actinomycetota; class Actinomycetes; order Mycobacteriales; family Nocardiaceae; genus Nocardia; species Nocardia sp. NPDC057272. The sequence goes on from NZ_JBHUYK010000004.1 coordinate 403,035, forward strand.
GCAGGACAGCGCCGACTCGTCGCCGCTGGATCCCAATCCCTACGCGGACGGCTCCTTCTGGGATCTGGTGCTGTTCCGCCTCGACCACGCGCTGATCTTCCGGCTCGAGGCGATCTTCGTGTTCCCGATGTCGATCGCCCTGTTCCTGCTCGGCGCGCGACTGTTCCGGGCGGGCGTCTTCCGACCCGAGGGCGCGCGCATTCGACGGCGGCTCATGGCGCTCGGGTTCGCGATCGCCGCCCCGCTGGATCTGGCGCTGGGCCTCGCGGGCGGCGGCGACTTCATCTTCGTCGCACGGTACGCGACGGCACCGTTCGTCGCCCTCGGAATCCTGGCCGCGGTCGCCGAGTTCTACCTGCGCAGGCCACACCTCGGGTTCGCGGGCACACGGCTGAGCGAGGTCGGCCGCACCGCGCTCAGCTGCTACATCCTGCAGAATCTGATCGCCGGAATCCTCTGCTATGGCTGGGGTTTCGGGCTGGCGGCGCGGGTACCGGATTCGGCCAGGGTGCCGTTCACGGTGGCGATCTACCTGGTCGTGGCCGTCGCGATCATCGCCTTCGCGCACCTGTGGTTGCGACGTTTCGAGCGCGGTCCCGTGGAGTGGCTGTGGAATCGAACCTATCGCGCGCTGGCCGGGTGAGTCAGCGCAGCCGCTCGTCGGGCGGCGGGGCCGCGTCCGGCGCGATGAGCAGGTCGGCGATGAGCGAATCCCGTTGCAGCGGAACTCCGAGACTGCGGGCATTGCCCTCGAACAGCGACAACACCGACTCGGTCAGAATGCCCTGCACCTGCTCGGTGGTGAGCACCGGCTCCGGGTCCGCGCGCCAACTCGCCACCACACCGTCGACGAGGCCGACCATGCCGAACGCCATCGGCCGCCCGCGCGCCGGGTCGATGCCGAAGCGGGCCAGGGTCGCCGCGAAGATGTCGGCGAGCTGTCCACCCACCGCACGGCCCGCGCCGCTGAGGCTCGGCGCGCCCTGTGGTGCCGCATCGCCGAGGAATCGGTGCAGGTTCGGGTGGCGCTCGATCCAGCCGAGATAGGTGCCGATGGCGCCGCGCACGGCGTCTTTGAGTGCGCCGTCGGACTGCAGCGCGGGCAGCAACTCCGCGAGCAGCAATTCCAGGATCCGCTGCCGCGCGAGTGCGTCGAGTTCGGCCCGGCCACCGACATGGCGGTAGACCACCGGTCGTGGCAGCGCCAGATGCTCGGCGATCAGCTGCACCGAGATCTCGAGACCGTGTTCCTCGATCACCTCGATGGCGGCGTCGATCATCTCCGCGCGACGGCGCTCTTTGTGCCCGTGCCAGCGGGTGGCGCGACCGTCGGCGGCGGTCTGATCGGCGTGCGCGGATGGGGCAGTCACAGTGCTAACGATACCCGTGCCGACGTTGACCGTGACACCGCGTTCCACTAACCTTGGTGATACACGCTGTAACACCAAGCGTGGCACGTTCCGCCGAGAGTGAGCCCGCGATGCGCAACGCTACCGCCTCCCCGCGCGATTCCTTCGCCCAGCGCCTGCTGATCGGCTCGCTGCGAAGAACCTACGACCCGGTGGTCGACATCGCCTGGGCCGAACCCCTCGACCCGGCGAAGCTGTTCCTGCCACCGCGCGTCATCTCGCTCTACGGGACCGACCTGTGGGCCGCGATGACGCCCGACCAGCAGCGGGAACTCTCGCGCCAGGAACTGGCCAATGTGCTCTCGGTCGGCATCTGGTTCGAGAACCTGCTCAACCGGCTGCTGCTGCGCGAGCTGCTGCGCGGCGATCCCACGTCCGCGACCTCGCACTACACGCTCACCGAGATGGCCGACGAGTGCAGGCACATGATGATGTTCGGCAAACTCATCGAGCGCGTCGAGGCCCGCCCGTACTGGCCGCGTCCGGCGGCGCGGCTCGCGATCACCGCGCTACCCGCCGTGCTGCACGGCCCGATGGTGTGGGTGGCGGCCCTGGTCGGCGAGGAGATCTTCGACGCCCTGCAGCGACGGATGCTCGACGATCCGCAGTTGCAGCCGATCGTCGCGCGCGCCATGCGCATCCACGTCACCGAGGAGGCACGCCACATCGGGTTCGCCAGGGACGCGCTGGCGCGGCGCGTGCCCGCGATGTCGGCCGGTGAGCGGGCCTATATCCGCCTGTGTGTGGCGGTGGCCGGACCGCTGTTCGTGTCGCTGATCACCAACCGGCACATGTACATTCGCGCCGGGCTCGACGGTCGACAGGCACGTGGTGCGGCACTTCGTAATCCGGTCGCGCGGGAATCCAGGGCGACCGGGGCGGCGGAGCTGGTGACGTTCCTGGGTCAGCACGGACTGATCGGATCGGCCGGGCGCAGGCGGTGGCGGGCGGTGGGTCTGCTGTGAGCGTCGCGGTCATCGGGACCGAATCCCGGGCGATCGCGCGGCGGCTGCGAGCGGCCGGAATCGCCGAAATATGTGTCTACGAACCGGTTTCAGCGGGCGATGCGTCCCGATCTCCGGTCGGCGGACAGCGCCGGACACCGTGGACGGCACCGCGCAGATGGCTGTCTCGCGAGGATCGGCCGGTCCCCCGGCGGCTGGCCGATATCAGCGAACTCGTTTTCGACGAGGCCGGGGACCACTGGCTGATCCACTCGGCCGGGAACGCGCCCGCCCAGGCGAGGGTGGTGATTCTGGCCGCCGACACCACCTGGCGCCTGCGGGCCGGCGCCGCATCGGAATCCGCACACCGTCACCGCGGCGCCCTGCCCGCGACAGCGTCCGGCGTCCGACTACCGGTGACGGGACGTGAGGCTCGCACGCTCGACGCGGCGTGGTCGCACGCTCCGGTCACCTTTCGCGGGATCGCGACCCATGGCTTCCCGAACCTGTTCTTCGTCGGCAATACCGAGCTCGCCGTCGAGGAACCGCCGGTCGCCCAGTCGGTCCGAATCGATCTCATCGCCACCTGGGTCCGCGCTCTGCAGCGGCAATCAGGCACCCGGATCGAAGTGCGAGCCAGCACCCAGCACGAATACCACCGCCTGCTCGATCCGACCCTGAGCACACGTCGCCCGGGCCGCCCGAAACCCCACCACTTCGACATCACCGTCGCCGCCGACCGGCACTCGGATCACGACTACGCCGGGCCTGCCGTCCTGGATCTACCCGGCGCCGAATATCCCGTCATCGCCACCCTCACCGGCCATACCGACCCGATCGACGGCCGCTACCACTGGTACGGCCGCCTCGACCCCGCCGAGTCCACTTCGCTCCCCGACCCGACGCGAGCCTGCGCCCTACTCGTCCTGCCGGGCCGCGAACCCGCGGCAGCGAACCTCACCGAACGCGACCCGTGGGGCAATCTCCGTGTCACCGGTGTCGGCACCCCGCCCTTCGCGCTCGAGACGTAGAGCCACGCCCACGCACGGCGAGTGGGCTATCGGACTCCGCGGGCGACCACCGGCACCTTCCAGCGTCGGTATGATCGGTGACATGCAGGCACGGGCGATGGTGGTGGCGTACGCGGTTCTCGCGTGCGTGCTGCCCGCCTTCGTGCTCATCTCCACACCGGGCGGCGAGGCCACCCGCATGCTCGCGTTCGGTGCGGTCGCCGCCGCGATGGTGTGTGCGCTGGTCGCGATCACCGGCCGCAGTCACCTGCCTGTCCGGGTCGCGAGTGTGGGTCCACCGCGGTCGGCACAGCGCCGCCTGCGCGGTTCCTTTCTGCGACAGAGCAATCCGGATGCCGCCGGGCGGCCACGTCCACGAGCTCCGGGGATCGATCACCTCTGACAGGTGCCGCGCCGTCGGCGCCGCCTGTCGGATCCCGCGATCCCATTCCCCTTTCGTGCGTTCGCGCACGCTGCACGGACAGGTCGTCCCGTCATGCTCGATTTCGTCTATTTTCCCGTGTCCGCGGTCCTGTGGTGCTGGCACCAGCTCTTCGCGATCCCGCTCGGCGCGGCCAGTGGTCTGGCCTGGCTTCTCGCGGTCGTCGCGCTGGTCGTCACCGTCCGCGCGTTGCTCGTGCGCACCGCGCTGCGGCAAGCCCGCTCCCAGCAAGTCCTGCGTTCGCTGCAACCGCAGATGGACGCCATTCGCCGCACCCACCGCGACGACCCGCGCGCCCAGGCCGAGCAGATCCGGCTGCTCCAGCGCGAGCACAACGTCAGCATGTTCGCCGGGTTCGGACCGCTGATCGCGCAGGGGCTGGTCTTCCTCGGCCTGTTCCACGTGTTGCGCTCCTTCGACCGGACCGGCGCCTACGCGGTCGGCCCGTTCACCTCGACGGACAGCCCGCTGCCGGTCGAGGTCAACAACGCCACCGCCAACTACCTGTTCGGCGCACCCGAGGTCCGCGCGTTCCTCGATGCCAGATTGTTCGGCGCACCGCTGTCGGCGACCCTGTCCGGCGCGGGTGAGGTTGTCGTCGCGGTCGCGGCACTCGCCATCCCGCTGGTGCTGATCGCCGCCCTCGCCACGCACTTCACGGCCCGGCTCACCCCGGCGGTCGCGGACAACAGCACGGCCGCGATCATGCGCACCTTGTCGCTGTGGGTGTTCCCGGCGGGTGCGCTCGTCAGCGGCGCCGTCCTGCCTGTCGTCGTGCTCACCTATTTCGCCACCAACGCGCTGTGGACCTGCGGCCAGCAGTATCTGATCCGGCGCACTCTGGCCGCCGAGGAATCCGCGAAGAAGGCGCTGGTCACCACGGCGGCCCGAGCCGCCGCTCCGCGGCCGGGGGTGAAGCCCCAGCGCCGGAAACGGTGAATCACAGGCCGAGATGCGGGGACCGTGATGCCCCGCACTCGCGGCCGATGACCGCGCGCCGGTCAGCGCTCCCGGCAGTTACCCTCGGGCAGTGTCAGCGAATCCGGAAGACGAACTGCTCGCCGTCTACGACGCCGAGGGGCTGGTGATCGGCGAGGCCGATCGGGGCACCGTGTACCGCGAGGGCCTGTGGCACGCGAGCGCGGGCGTTCTCGTGCGATCGTCCGACGGAATGCGCGTGTACGTCCACCGGCGCACCGACACCAAACTCGTCTTCGCGGGGATGCACGACTGCCTCGCTGGCGGGGTGGTCGACGCGGGTGAGACACCGTCCGACACCGCGATCCGCGAACTTCGCGAGGAGCTGGGCATCGTCGTCCCGTCCGGCACGGTACTTCCGTTGCGCGCCACCGCGTCCTGGGACGGCGGCTGGGCGGGCCGCGCGCTGCGTTGCCACCTGTTCGGTTACGAGTACCGCTCCGACGGTCCGTTCGTCCACCAGCCGTCCGAGATCGCGGACGGCTGGTGGTGGACCGATGCCGAACTGCGTGCGCACCTGCGTGATCCGGCATGGCCGTTCGTTCCCGACACGCGGGCAGTCCTGGACGGCCTGCTCATCGGCGACGACGGCTCGCGACCCTGACTCAGTCGAGCGCGCGCAGCGATTGCTCGTCGCGGGCCACCACCGCACCGCCGTCGGCGGTGAGCACGATGGGCCGCTGGATCAGCTTCGGATGCTGCGCCAGAGCATTCAGCCACCGGTCCCGATCGGCCTCGGTGCGCCCCCATTCCGCCATTCCGAGATCCTTGGCGATCTGCTCCCCGGTGCGGGTGATATCCCACGGCTGCGCACCCAGCCGCGTGAGCACCGCTCGCAGTTCCTCGACAGTCGGGGGATCATCGAGGTAGCGGCGCACGGTGTATTCCACGCCGGCCGCGTCGAGGTGCGCGGTGGCGTTGCGGCTCTTCGTGCAGCGCGGGTTGTGCCAGATCTCGGTCTGCCCAGATGTCATCTTCGCAGCGTAGGTCACCTGCACTGCGGGCACGCTCGCACGTGGCGATACTGGGATCATGAGCGATTCCGCGTCTCCCGAAAACCCTTACGGCACACCGACGACCACCGGCCCCGAGCCGATCCGCTCCTTCCAATCCCAGCTCAATACCCTCATCCGCGGCCTGCTGAAGGTGCCGGTGCTGTCCGGCATCGTCGGCAAACGGCTGGCCACCCTGCATGTTGTCGGACGCAGATCCGGCGTCGTCTACGACGTCCCGGTGGCCTACACCGTGCACGGCGGCGACTTGCTGATCGGCACCGCGCTGCGACCGTGGGTGAAGAATCTCCAGGGCGGCGCGCAGGTGCGCCTGTCGCGGGGCGGCGCACCCGAAACCTTCACCGCCACCGTGTACACCGACGAACAGCACGTCCTGGAGCTGTTCGCGGTGATCGCGCGCGACAACAAGCAGAACGCGAAGTTCAACGGCATCGGCTACCTCCCCGACGGCCAACCGTCCGAGGCCGACATCTACCAGACCTGGCAGCAGGGCGGTGTGGTCATCGGCCTGACTCCGCTCTGAACACACGGCGACGATCCATCGGCCGTGCGATGGACCGTCGCGTGGGGGTGACTACTTACCGCCCTCGGTGGGGGTGACCTGCGCGGGCTGGTAGCTCGCACCCGTCACGTCCACGCCCGCGGCCTTCAATCGGTCGAGCGCCTTGGTGACATACTCGGTGGTGTAGGCGTCGGCATCGGGGTCTTTGGTGAGAACCGTTGCGCCCTCGGCGTTCTTGGTGTTCTTGGCGATCGAGACCGTGCGATCCCATGCGGTCTCGTCGATGGTGCCGATGCCCGCGGGTGAGGGCCAGATCAGCTTGTTCACCTCGTTGATCTGCCACTGCTGGTGCCCGGCGCCGAGTGTGGCGCCCGCGGCGACGGTGATGTCGCGGCACTTGTCGAGGTTGTCGCGGCAGAACGCCCAGCCCTGGAGCGAGGCGGTCAGGAACTTCACCGTCTGATCCTGGTACTTGCTGTCCTTCAGCTTCTCGGTGTTGGCCCACAGCGCGTCCTGCAGCATGGCCACACCTTCGTCGTTCCAGTCGATGGTGGTGAAATCGTCTGCGGTGTAGAGCTTTCCGGTGGCCGGATTCTTGGTTTCGAGCAGCTGGGCGTACTCGTTGTAGGACATGGCCTGGGCGGCGGCGATGTCCTTGGCGAGGAAGGCGTTCATGTCGAACTGCTGCTGGACCAGTTTCACGTCCTCGGCCGGATCGATGCCCGCCTTGGTCATCCCGGCGAAGAGCTCGAATTCGTTGCCGTAGCCCCAGTTTCCGACGGTCTTGCCTCGCAGCGCGGCGGGCCCGGCGATGTTCTCGGACTTGAACGAAACCTGCTTGGTGCCCGATTTCTGGAAGATCTGAGCGATCTCGGTGATCCCGGCGCCCGCCTCCCGCGACGCCAGTGCCTTGGGCACCCAGGCCACCGCGTAGTCGGCCTGGCCCTGGGCGAGCACCGTCTGCGGGACGATGTCGGTGCCGCCGTCGAGGATCTCCACCGACAGGCCCTGCTCCTTGTAGAACCCCTGGTCCACCGCGGCCAGGTAGCCCGCGAACTGCCCCTGTTTGAACCATTGCAGCTGCAGGGTCACCTTGGTGAGGCCGTCGGCGGTGGTCTCGGAGCCACTGTCGGTGGTACTACAGCCGGTCAGCGCGGCGGCGGCCACGGCGGCCACCGCCAGCGCGGTGCGCAACCGGAGTGCGGTCTCGGTCATGGATTGATCTCCCTCATCGGATCGTGGACAGCAGTGGGGTTCGGGGTCGACGGGTGAGTTGTTCGAGCAGCAGCACGGCGGCCAGGAACACCAGGCCCACGCACATCGCGCCGACGACATAGGCCCAGGCCCGCGGATAGGCGGTATTGGCCGCGGCGGAGGTGATCCGGCTGCCGAGTCCGTTCTGCAGGCCGCCGAAGTACTCGGCGATGATGGCCGCGATGACCGCGCCGGGTGCCGCGATCCGCAGTCCGGTGAACAGGTGCGGCAGCGCGGCGGGCAGGCGCACGGTGCGGGTGATCTGCCATCCCGACGCGGCGTAGGAGGTCATCAGGTCGGCCTGCACCTTCGGCACCTGCCGCAGTCCGCGAGCGGTGCTGACGAAGACCGGGAAGAACACGACGATGGTGACCACGAGCCGTCGCGGCGTCTCGGTGGTGGTGGAGTACATCGAGTTCAGCAGTGGTGCCAGCGCCACGATCGGTACCGCGGCAGCGGCGGCGGCCAGCGGGGTGAGCAGCCCGTCGATCACGCCGAATCGCACCGCGAGAACGGCGGCGGCCAGGCCGAGTACCGTCCCTGCGACGAACCCGATCAGCGCGTTCGTGCCGGTGGCGAGCGAGGCCTCCAGGATCCGGCCCGCGTTCTCGCCGAACTGGGTGGCGATCGCGCTGGGCGCGGGAAGCAGGAACGAGGGCACGCCCGCCACCACGGTGAGCACCTGCCACAGCGCGAGGACGACGATGCCGACCAGTACCGGCGGCAACCAGGTCTTCATCGCAGGTCCCGTCCCGCCACGGCGGTGTCGTCGTGCTCGCCGCGCAGGGCCGCGCGCACCGCGGCGACGGCGGCGAAGAACTGCGCGGACGCCCGCACATCGGTGCCCGCCTCGCGATCCCAGCCGCCGGTCGCCACGATGTCGCTGATCCGGCCCGGTCGTGCGGACAGCACCACCACCCGGTCCGACAGGTACACCGCCTCGGGAATCGAGTGGGTGACGAACACGACGGCGGCGCCGGTCTCCCCCGCGATGCGCAGCAACTCGCCCTGCATGCGTTCCCTGGTCATCTCGTCGAGTGCACCGAACGGTTCGTCCATCAGCAGCAGCGACGGTTTGCGAGCCAGCGCGCGGGCGATCGCGACGCGCTGTTGCATGCCGCCGGACAGTTCGGCCGGATACCGGTCGGCGAACTCGCTGAGCCCGGCCATGGCGAGCAGTTCGGCACTGCGCGCCCTGCGCTGCGCCTTCGGCACCTTGTGCAATTCCAGGGGCAGTTCGACATTGGCCGCGACCGTGCGCCAGTCGAGCAGACCGGCCTGCTGGAACGCGATGCCGTAGTCCTGATCGATCCGTGCCTGCCGCGCCGGCTTGCCGTGCACGGTGACACTGCCGCTGCTGGGCGTCTCGAGATCGGCGACGATCCGCAGCAGGGTGGACTTGCCGCAGCCGGAAGGTCCGATGAGCGAGACGAATTCGCCCGCCGCGACGGTGAGCGAGACATCCGACAGTGCCGTCACCGCACCGGCGACGAAGGTCTTGCCGAGATGGCTCAGTTCGACCGCGGCCGACACCGGCGACCCCGGGCTGCCGGATTCGGCGACTGAGGTGGTCATGGGTACTTCTTCCTGAAACGTTGTCGTGGAGAGTGTTTCGGCGGCGCTCATCGGCCCTCGCTCGACGCGTCGGTGCCCGGCGGGTGGCTGTAGCGGCGTAGCGCCAGCTCCACCAGACCCACCAGCGCGGTGAGGACGACGCCGAGCAGCGCGGCGGCGAGCACGGCGGCGTACAGCCGGGCCGAATCGCCGGTGGCCTGCTGGGAGAACACGATGATCTGCCGCCCGATGCCGCCCGCGGTGCCGGTGGAGATCTCGGCGACGACCGCGCCGATCACCGCGGCCGCGGCGGCCAGGCGTAGTGCCGGAATCAACGAGGGAACAGCGGCGGGAAACCGCAGGCGCGTCAACGTCGCCCACCACCCGGCCGAACAGCTACGCATCAATTCGACCGAGGCCGCCGACGGCGCCTGTAGCCCGCGCAGCATCCCGATGGCGATCGGGAAGAAGGCGAGATAGGCCGCGATCACCACGATGCTCATCCACGGCCGCCACGGCTCACCACCGATGGACAGTTTGCCGCCCCATGCCGCCACCAGCGGCGCGAGCGCGATCAGCGGAACCGTCTGCGACAGAACCACATACGGCAGCAGGCCGCGTTCGAGCCAGCCGAAGCGCTGCATCGCGACCGCCAGCGCCACGCCGACCACCGCGCCCAGCAACAACGCGAGCACCGACAGACCCAGCGTGAACATCGCCGTGCGCAGCAGTGTCTCGCCGACGGTGCCCTTGCCGTCCGGGTCGCCGAGCACGGTGAACACCGCCCAGACGTGCGGGAGCGCGCCGTCGCTGGTGCGGGGAAGTACTCGGGTGCCCGCGATGCTCACACCGTCGGCGGGCACCAGCACCTTCACCAGCTCCCAGATCACCGCCACGAGCACGAACGCGCTCGCCGCGTAGACCGCGCGCAGCAACCGGGTCCGACCGGGCGTGGAGGCTCGGATCTTCTGCGGGACAACAGCTGTCGCCGGATCGATGGTCACCGTGGTCATCGGCGCACTCCCACCCGCGGTTGACCGGCGATCATGACAGACCGGCCGCTCGGATCGCGGTGACCTGCCGATTCAGCCGCGGCAGCACCTGCTCGCCATAGGCCTCGAGCGTGGCCGTTTTGGCATCGTGCTGCAGATACACCGCGAATTGGCCGACGCCGAGCTGCTCGAGCTCCCACAACCGGGTGAGCTGCTCGTCCGGGGTCCCGATCAGGCAGAACCGGTCCACGATCTCGTCGGGGACGAAATCGGCATGCGTGTTGCCCGCCCGCCCGTGCTGGTTGTAGTCGTAGCCCTGCCTGCCGGCGATGTAGTCGGTCAGCGCCGCCGGAACATCGCCGCCCGTACCGTATTTCGCGACGATGTCGGCGACGTGGTTGCCGACCATGCCGCCGAACCAGCGACACTGGTCACGGGCGTGTTCCAGGGCGGCCTGCGATCCGTCGGTGACGTAGGCGGGCGCGGCGACACAGATCTTCACCGACAGTGGATCTCGGCCTGCCGCCGCTGCCGCCGCACGCACCCTGCCGATGGTCCATGCGGTGATGTCGGGGTCGGCGAGTTGCAGGATGAACCCGTCGGCGACCTGCCCGGTGAGCTCGAGTGCCTTGGGCCCGTATCCGGCCACCCACACCTCGAGCCGCGAATCGGCGGCCCACGGGAATCGCACCTCGACGTCACCGACGCGGGCGCTGCGACCGTTGCCCAGTTCCCTGATCACCTCCACCGATTCGCGCAGGGTGGCCAACGTCGTCGGCTTGTTCCCGACGGTGCGGACCGCCGAGTCACCACGCCCGATGCCGCAGATCGTGCGGTTGCCGAACATCTCGTTGAGCGTGGCGAACACGGACGCCGTCACCGTCTGGTCCCGGGTGGCCGGGTTGGTGACCATGGGCCCCACGGTCACCTTCCGGGTGGCGGCCAGGATCTGGCTGTAGATCACATAGGGCTCCTGCCAGAGCAGGTGCGAGTCGAAGGTCCACACGTGCGAGAACCCGTGGGTTTCGGCCACTCTGGCCAGTTCGATCACCCGCGACGAGGGTGGTGTGCACTGCAGGACGACTCCGATGTCCATCGGCACTCTCCGTTTCGGCAGTTGGTTTCTACAGCAGGTTCTGTGACAGGCCGCGCCGGAGGAACCGGCCGTGCCCGGCGCGACCGTGGTAGGCGCCGTCGTCGACGATCACCCGGCCGCGTGACAGGACGGTGTCGACGTGTCCGTCGATCTCGAAGCCCTCCCACGCCGAGTGGTCCATGTTCATGTGGTGGGTCTTGCCGAGGCCGATGCTGGTGTGCCCGTTGGGGTCGTAGATCACGACATCGGCGTCGGCACCCGGGCTGATCACGCCCTTGCGCGGATACATACCGAACATCCGGGCCGGGGTGGTGCAGCAGACCTCCACCCAGCGTTCGAGCGAGATCCGCCCGTCCTTGACACCCTGGAACAGCAGATCCATCCGGTGCTCGACCCCGCCGATCCCGTTCGGGATCTTGCTGAAATCGCCCACACCGAGCTCTTTCTGGTCCTTCATGCAGAACGGGCAGTGGTCGGTGCTCACCGCGGTGACGTCACCGGTGCGGATGAAGCGCCACAGCTCGTCCTGATGTCCCTCGGCGCGCGAGCGCAGCGGTGTCGAGCAGACCCACTTGGCACCCTCGAAACCCGGTGCGCCCAGCTGTTCTTCGAGTGAGAGGTACAGGTACTGCGGACAGGTCTCGGCGAACACGTTCTGCCCGTTGTCACGCGCGGTGACGATCTGCTGCATCGCCTGTTTCGCCGATACGTGCACCACATACAGCGGGGCACCGGTCAACTGCGCCAGCATGATCGCGCGATGGGTGGCCTCCTCTTCCATCTGCCACGGACGGCTGGTGCCGTGGAAGTAGGGCGAGGTGTCACCGCGGGCGAGAGACTGTTCGACGAGGACGTCGATGGCGATGCCGTTCTCCGCGTGCATCATCATCAGCGCGCCGAGGTCGCCCGCGGACTGCATGGCACGCAGGATCTGGCCGTCATCGGAGTAGAAGACCCCCGGATAGGCCATGAACAGCTTGAAGCTGGTGACGCCTTCGCTGACGAGTTCGCTCATCCCCTTGAGGGATTCGTCGTTGACATCGCCGATGATCTGATGGAAGCCGTAGTCGATCGCGCACCGCCCGGCGGCCTTGCCGTGCCACTCCGCGAGGGTGTCCTGCACCCGCTGGCCCGGCTTCTGCACCGCGAAGTCGACGATCGTGGTGGTGCCGCCCCAGGCCGCTGCCCTGGTCCCGGTTTCGAAGGTGTCGCTGGCCTCGGTGCCGCCGAACGGCAGCTGCATGTGCGTGTGCCCGTCGACACCGCCGGGGATCACGTACTTGCCGGTCGCGTCGATCACCGTATCCGCGTCGGCCGCCAGATCAGCGCCGAGCGCGGTCGAACCCGGTTGCAGGACAGCGACAATCGTCTCGTCGTCGATCAGCACGTCGAGGAGCTGGGACCCGGTGGCGCTCACCACCGTCCCGCCGTGGATGAAGGTGCGCATCAGGGGGTCACCAACGGTCCGTAGGCCTCCGGGCGGCGGTCGCGATAGAACGCCCATCTCTCGCGCACGATCTTGATCAGATCCATATCGAGATCACGGACAACCAATTCCGGCGAAGTGTCGGAGGCGACCTCGCCGACGAACTTCCCCTCGGGGTCGACGAAATAGCTCGTGCCGTAGAAGTCGTCGTCGCCGTATTCGCTCTCGATGCCGACGCGGTTGATCGCACCGACGTAATACTCGTTGGCCACCGCCGAGGCCGGCTGCTCGAGTTTCCACAAATAGCTGGAAAGCCCCCTCGACGTCGCCGAGGGATTGAACACGATTTCGGCGCCCGCGAGGCCGAGCGCTCGCCAGCCCTCCGGGAAATGGCGGTCGTAACAGATATAGACGCCTACTTTGCCGACCGCGGTGTCGAATACCGGCCAGCCGAGATTGCCCGGCCGGAAGTAGAACTTCTCCCAGAATCCGGTCACCTGCGGGATGTGATGCTTACGGTATTTTCCCAGGTAGGAGCCATCGGCGTCGATCACAGCCGCCGTGTTGTAGAGCAACCCGTCCATCTCACGCTCGTACACCGGCAACACCATCACCATGTTCAGCTCGGCGGCCAGAGCGGCGAACCGTTCCGTCGTCGGGCCCGGTACCGATTCGGCGTACTCGTAGAACTTGGTGTCCTGTAGCTGGCAGAAATACGGGCCGTAGAACAGCTCCTGGAAGCAGATCACCTGCGCACCCTGCGCCGCCGCCTCCCGTGCGTAGTCCTCGTGCGCCGTGGTCATTGATTCTTTGTCACCGGTCCAGGTGGTCTGGACGAGCGCCGCTCTGACGATTCCCATGCTTTGTTATACTGCACCTACAACTGATTCTGTTGTGTTACAAGAGCGCGGAAACAGTTTCGGTGCCGTAAACGTTGGCGCGCACCCCGGATCGGCCGCGCACAACCCCGCAGAATGAGTCAATGACCGAAGCCTCGCCGACCGCACTGCCCGCGGACTTCGCCGGGGACCTCGACGAACGAACCGCCGCCGGGATCGCCGCCGCGATCGGTCGCCGCATTCGTTCGGGCGCACTCGCTCCCGGTACCCGACTGCCCACCGTGCGCGAGGTGGCCCGCGAGCTCCGGGTGTCCCCCGCCACCGTCAGCCAGGCCTGGCGCGCGCTGGCCGCGACCGGCGCGATCACCGCGCGCGGACGGGCGGGCACCTTCGTCGGGGAGAAACACGAGGCACCGATCGGCCGGTATCAGCGCCTGCACTCGCACTCCGACAACGCCTTTCGCGTCGACCTGTCGCGCGGCACCCCCGATCCGGCGCTGCTGCCCGACCTGGCTGCCGCCCTGCACGCGCTCTCGCGCGACACCGCGCCGGGCGATCTCTCGGCGCACTATCTCGGCGAGGCGGTGCTGCCCGCACTCGCCGAGGCGCTGCGTACCGACTGGCCGTGGCCGTGCGAACGGCTGACCGTCCTCGACGGCGCCCTCGACGCGGTGGACCGACTCCTCGCCGCCCACGTGAGCTTCGGTGATCCGGTGATCGTCGAGGATCCGTGCTTCCCGCCGTTTCTCGACCTGCTCGCCCGCCTCGGCGCACGTCCGATCGCCGTCCGTCTCGACGAATCCGGCTTCCGGCCCGAGGAATTCGCGCGCGCGTTCGACGGACCGGCGCCGCGCGCGGTGATCCTGCAACCGCGTGCCAACAACCCGACCGGCGCCTCCCTCGGCGCGGCCAGAGTCCGCGAACTGGCGGCGATACTGCGCTCGTACCCGGCGCTGATCATCGAGGACGACCACTCCGCGGGCATCGCGACCACCCCGCTGCGCTCCCTGGCCGCGCGATTCCCCGATCGCGGGGTCTACATCCGCTCCTATTCCAAGTCCCACGGCGCCGATCTGCGGCTGGCCGTCGCGGGAGGGCCCGCGGCACTGCTGGATCCGGTGGTCGAACGCCGGATGCTCGGGCCCGGGTGGTCCAGCCGGCTGCTACAGCGCGTGCTGTTGACGATGCTCCACGATGCCGGGGCTCGTGCCACCGTCGCGGGCGCGCGCCTCGAATACCGCAGGCGCGCCACCGTTCTGCGCCGCGCGCTGGCCCGTCACGATGTCGTCGTGGCCGCGGGCGACGGCATCAATATCTGGCTCCCGGTCTCCGACGAGAACGCCGCAATGATCAGCCTCGCCGCCGCGGGCATCAAGGCCGCGCCGGGCGGCCCGTTCGAAGCGGGCGAGCGGCCCGTCAGCGACCATCTGCGCCTGACGCTGGGCGCACTCGGCGACACCGACATCGCTTGGCTCGCCGCCGAACTCGCCGCCGCGGCCACCGCCACCCCGACCTACCGGCGCATCCGCAGATCCTGAACGCTGATCACGCCTGGCGCGGCGACGGCCTGGTGGGCTGGGCCCACCGGCCGCCCGGCCGGCGGCCCACTCCGTCCGCCGATTCCGACGGGAGGCCGTACGCGGTCGCGTTGTGGTGCTACATCTCACGCAGGTCGGTCCACAGCTGCGACCACGGTCGGACCGGCAGTTCGCAGCGCCAGATCGTCACATCACGGGTGGCGCCCGCGTAGCCGAGCCGGGCGTCGGCCCGGCCGATCGGCGTCACCGATCCGAAGTGCGCGCGCAACTCCTCGTGCTGCGCGCCGACATAGACCACCGTGGACGCCGTGTCCGGCGGAGTGCCGAGATAGCCGTACCCACGACTCGGGCTGTACACCGCGGGCCAGCCGTACTGCTGCCGATACGTCTCGAGAGCCCCTGCCTGCCAATAGGATTCGGCGACGATCACCGCGTGCGTGCGCTCGGCCGGTGACAATGTCCGGTACGCGAGGTCGGTCGACGCGGCCAGGTCGGACCAGCCGAACTTGCCGTGCAGCAGCAGGTCCGCGCCACCGGTGCTCGGCGGGATCGAGGACTCCGGCTGCCAGGGCAGCGACCACGCGGCGAGCGCGACCGAGAGTCCGATCACCGGAACCGCAGCAATCCGCTGCCACGTGGCCCTCGCCTCGACCAGCCCGACCGCCCCGGCCGCCATCGCGATCGGATAGATGCCGACGGCGTAGTAGGGCCGCCCGCCGGTCGCCACGAACGCGACCACGAGCAGGACGACCACCAGCCCGAAGAACCGGTAGGGGCGGAGGGATTCCGCGCGGAACAACCGGATCGTGCCGTAAACCAGCAGGATCGCGCCGAGCAGCCCCGCCGCGAGCAGCGCGACCGGCACGAAGATCAACCGCCCGCCGATCATCTCCTGCTCGGCACTGACCACACCGCCCATCGCGAGCTGCGGCCATCCGTTCGCCGCCTGCCACAGCAGGCTGGGCACCATCGCGACCGCGGTGATCGCGGCGCCGATCCACAGCGCGGGCCTGCGCAACAGATCGCGTGGGCCGTAGACGAGCACGCTGATTCCGACGCAGATCCAGAAGAACGGGATGAGCCATTTGACCTGCATGTCGATCGCGGTGACGACCCCGGCCATGATCAGCAGCACATCGGCGCGAGTCCGGACCCAGCGCACGAGCAGCCAGGTGATGAGCACCCACAGCGGTCCGTCGATCGCATTGGTGGAGAGCTGGCTGCCCTGCACGAACAGGAACGGTGACGTCGCGTAGGCGACCGCGCTGATCAGCTGCGCGCCGCGTCCGCCGCCGATTTCCCGCGCGATCGCCGCGGCGAGCACGATGCCGGCCACCGTGATCAGCAGGGCCGGAAGTCGCAGCGCCACCAGCGAACCGGGTGCGATCGAATCCATCAGCCGAGCGATCAGCGGCAGTAGCGGGCCCTGGTCGGCGTAGCTGACCGCCAGGTGGTGCCCGCCCGCCGCGAGGAAGTACAACTCGTCGCCGAAGAAGCCGTACTGCCCGAGCACGGCGAACAGTCCGACCGCGGCCACCAGCGCGATCGCGCCGACGCCGAGCACCGCGAACGGCGGAACCTCCCGTACCGCATCGGGTTGGGTTGATTCCGTCGTCGTTGTCATCGGTCGTCGTCCTTCCTCGTCACCGCGTCGTACATCTCGATGAGATGCGTGCGGTAGTGGCGCACATCGAAATCGGTTTCCCGCACCGCCCGGTTCGCGATTCCGTCGATCGAGTCCCGGATCAGACGCGCCAGCACGGTCGGGTCGAAATCGCCGAACTCGCCGGCGCGCTGCCCCTCGGCCAGCGCCGAGACCAGCGGCGCGATGATCTCCCGGTCACCGTCGGGGGTGTCGAATCGCAGCGAACCGTCCGGGCCGCGCAGATTGAGCACGATGTCGCCGACAGCGGCGACGTAGCTCTTGTTGTCGTCGATGAATTGCAGATTCGACGACAGGTAGGCGTGCAGGACGGCGCGGTAGCCGTCGGCGATCGCGGCGGTGAGGATCGGCGACATGAACTCGGCACCGGAGACGAACAGCTGCGTCACGACCTGTGACATCAGCTCGTCTTTGCCGTCGAAATGGTAGGAGATCACGCCCTTGGAGATGCCGGCGTGCTCGGCGATCCGGGCCAGCGACGCGTTGCCGTACCCGACCGCGGAGATCACTTCGACGGTGGCCGCGATGATCTGGCGCCGTCGCGCTTCCTCGATGAACGAGCGCTGTTGTCCATCCGGCTTGTTTTCTGGCCGCATGGTCAGAATTTAGCACGATCGGCCTGTAACCGCGCCCTAGATGACGTCAGCCTGGGCCGATACGGCAGAATGAGGGACCCCTCCCCCGGAAAGGCAGCAGTGGTGACGCTCGACATGGCACTCGGCGACGCGGTCGCGCGCGTTCCCACGCCGTAGCGACCGACCGAGAATCGGCCGTCGCGTCCGGCGTCGGCGTATTCGAGTCACCAGTACCGTCGATCACCGGGAGCAGCCCGTGTCCACCATCGCCTGGACCGAAGACCACAGTCAGCACTCCGCCGTCTGGCATTCGGAGAACGGCGCGCCCGCACCGCGCGCCGTCTCCACCGCCGACGACCGGCTCTCGGCCGATCACGCGTATCGCCGCATCAGGGCCGGTGAGGCGCTGCTGTGGCAGGGCGATTACAACAATGGTCGCCAACTGTTACAGGCGCTGGGCCGGCGCGCCGATCGCAAGCCGGCGAAGAAGCCCGCCGGCGGCGATCTCGGCGCGCTCTACGAACACGAGCGAATCCGAAGGCGCGCACGGGCGGGCATTCTCGGCAGTCTCCTGATCCGGCTGGGCAAGGGCTACGAGCTCGAGCTGCGCCGGGCTCCCGATGTGGCGGCGGCGTGCGAGGCGGCGTACGGTCCGGCGGACGCCGAACGCGTGGTCACCTTCACCGAACTACTCGGTGTGGTGAGCGCCTATCGCTGGCAGCAGCAGGGTGTCGAAGTCCCCGCGCTCGGAGCGCGGGTGTATCCCGGATACGGCGTGTTCTCGCCCACCCGAAGCGAATACGTCGATCTCGTCGCCGACGCGCCACTGGATCCCGAGATCCGCACCGCGTTCGATCTCGGCACCGGCACCGGCGTGCTGGCCGCGCTGCTCGCCACCCGCGGCGTCCCCGAGATCGTCGCCACCGATATCAACCCGCGGGCGTTGCGGTGCGCGAAGGACAACGCCGAACGGCTCGGCTTCGGCCGGATGATCGCCGTGACCGGACCCGCCCTGTACCCGCCCGGCCGTGCCGATCTCGTGGTGTGCAATCCGCCCTGGCTGCCCGGCGTGCCGACCTCGGATCTGGAACGTGGTGTCTACGACCAGGATCAGTCGATGCTCACCGAGTTCGCCCGCGACCTGCGCGCACACCTCACCCCCCACGGCGAGGGCTGGCTGGTGCTGTCCGACCTCGCCGAACTGCTCGGCCTGCGCCCGGCCGACCACATTCCGCGCCTGCTCGACGACTCGGGCCTGTACGTGCTCGGCAAGCTCACCACGCGGCCGCGCCATCCCCGCGCGACCGATCGCGACGACCCCCTCGCCGCGGCCCGCACCGCCGAGACGACCACGCTGTGGCGGTTGCGGGCCCGCTAGTCCCGAAAGCACAGGATTCTGTGTCGATCACACGACGAGCGGTCCGGATCCGGTGGTCTGTCCCCACGCGAGCCGGTGCGGCTGGCAGGATGCGCGGTACATCGTCCGGTAGCACCCGCTCTCGAGGAGATCCCGCCAAGGTGACCAGCATTTCGCAGGACCGACCCTTCATTCGCGCGCTCGTCGGCGTCGGCATCGCCGCGGCCGCCCTGGTGGCACTCGCCCCCGCCGCGCAGACCGCACCGATGCGTCAGGCAGTGATCCCCGGATGCACACCCGCCGCGGCGGGTCAGCCCAACGGCAAGCAGTGGCCCACCGAACCGGCGCTCACCATCGACACCGCGGCGAGCCACACCGCGACCCTCGAAACCACCTGCGGCACAGTCACGATCGCGCTCGATGCCGCCGCCGCCCCGCACACGGTGAACTCGTTCGCCTTCCTCGCGGGCGAGGGCTATTTCGACCACACCCGCTGCCACCGGCTCACCACCCAGGGCATCTTCGTGCTCCAGTGCGGCGACCCCACCGCCACCGGCATGGGCGGCCCCGGCTACAAGTTCACCGACGAGAACCTCGCGGGCGCGGTCTACCCGGCGGGCACCGTCGCGATGGCCAACGCGGGCCCCGGCACCAACGGCAGCCAGTTCTTCCTGGTCTACCGCGACACCCAGCTGCCCCCGAACTACACCCCCTTCGGCACCATCACCGAGGGCCTGGACGCCCTGACCAACGTCGCCAACGCCGGCGTCGCGGGTGGCGGCGCCGACGGCACCCCGGTGGCGGATGTGGTCTTCAACGCCGTGACCACCACACAGGGCTGATCCACGA